>NZ_LBMJ01000001.1:2903198-3231498 GCF_001413925.1 Nonlabens sp. YIK11 | reverse complement strand
ACTGCCTGAAATGGTGGTCCAGATGCTTCCATTGCAGCATGCCCCATTGTTCTTTAGAAAATGTTCCAAAAACAGGGTGCGGTCTACGATTCTCATTGTGACGATCATACCAAAGTTCCTGCATCCATTGATCCAGTTTTTCTTTTTCGCTTTCAAAATCCTTAGGATCAGCCACCTTTAAGGAAGGTGCTGTGGGCAGATTTTTACGAAATGGTTTTGGGGAATACAGTGATTTTTTGAAAAACACCTTTGCTAGCCAATTAGATTTTAAACCAACCTTTTCCTTGCCCATGGCAATTTGAATAGGGAATTGACAGTGCTTGAGCATTTGCGCCGCGTCCATTTTGCCCCATTCAGGCGACTTGCTGGCATCTATATTTTGCAACCGTTCCCGCAATTTTCGATAGGTGGATTCTTTTAAAAAAGGATTCCATAGGCACAAAGTTTTGGTTAGTCGTACAATAGGTATTTCTCTCGGGTGATCATAAAATCTTCAAGGCCTTCCTTCCAGGTGGCTGCAATTTCTTCCGCACTCATTCCTTTCTCGATCTGTTTTTGCAATAGGTCGGTACCTGCGAGTTTTGTAAAAAAGGAATTGAAGAAGGATTGTTTGTAGGGCGCTTTCGCGAAAGCGTCTACCACAAACTCCAGGTTCAATCGATCCAGCTTGGGATAATCCCTCAAATCCACACCGAAGCATTTTTTACCGTTGAACAATGGTCTTTTAGCACCACGATTGGGCGTAGGTGTGAAAGCAAAGTCTCGGTATTTTGCCAGTGACGGTGAGCCATACACTTGGAATTGCATGTCTGTGCCGCGACCTACGCTTACATCAGTACCCTCAAAAAAGCACAAACTGGGATATAAGTTGATGGACTGCGCATTAGGCAAATTAGGCGATGGCGCGATGGGCAGCTCGTATGGCGTGTCGTGAGTATAATCCTTTATAGGCAACACAATTAGATCTGCTTTTTTACCGTATTCCAGCCAGCCTTCACCATTGATCATTTGCGCATACTCGCCTATGGTCATGCCATGTACCACTGGTACGGGATGCATGCCTACAAAACTCTTATGATCGCTATCGAGAATAGGACCATCTACATAATGGCCATTGGGATTAGGTCGGTCTAGGATGTAAACCGTTTTATTTTGCTCAGCAGCTGCTTCCATTACATAGTGTAAGGTAGAAATGTAGGTGTAGAACCTGGCGCCTACGTCTTGAATATCAAACAGTATCACATCGACATCTGCTAGCTGTGCTGCGGTAGGCTTTTTATTGCTGCCATATAATGACACAATGGGTAGGCCAGACCTTTTGTCCACACCATCTGCAATCGCGGCACCAGCGTCTGCATCACCTCTAAAACCATGTTCTGGAGCAAAGACTTTTTTTACGGCTACACCTCTGGATAATAACGTGTCCACGAGATGAACATAACGTACTTTAATGGCTTGATCCCATGTACGGCGCTCTTTGATGGAACTACTGCTAACAACGCTGGTTTGATTGCCCACGATGGCAACGCGTTTGCCATTCAGCTTTTGAATCCAGGTTTCCAGCTGGTCTGCAGCAGGAATAGGTTTTTTTTGCAAGGGCTTTAACAATCTAGTACTATCAATTGTGTTGTTATCCAGATCTACGATATCATTGGGCTGCGTTTTATTCTTGTTATTGATGCCTGCATCGCAGGAAGTAAGCACCAAAGCAAAAGCTATTATGGTATATTTGAAAATTGAAGGAAAAGTATTGAATCTAGAGTATTTCATAGCGCGTCGCGTACAGCATAGTACAGAATATAAAAATAGCGTAAGTGCGCCGATAATTAAAATCGCCACTGCAGCCATTGCCATAGGAATGATTGTAATGATCATCGCCGTTGCGACCGGTGTAGGCCTACAAAAAAAGATTAGGGAAAAGGTGAGCGCTTTCAATGGCGACATTACCATATCACTATTTGATCGCAATAACTCCATCACGACCGTCAGGCCTATTGATATCAACCAAGAATTTTATCCTGATTTTACAAGTGTGCCGCAGGTCACGCATGTACAAGCCGTGGCGACTAAAGGAGCCATGATCAGGACGGCGACAGATTTTGAAGGCGTTATCCTTAAAGGTGTTGGAACCGATTACCGCTGGGAAAGCTTCAAAGATTTTCTGATTGAAGGATCTTTACCAGATGTATCTCAAGAGGCTACCTCAAAAGATATTTTAATCTCTGATGACATCGCAAGGCGTTTACAGCTCAAGGTAGGAGATAAGGCACCTACCTATTTCATGAAGGAAAATGAAGAAACCTCTTGCACGGGCGTTCAATGTCATAGGCATTTACGATAGTGGCCTGGCCGAATATGATACCAAATTCATTGTAGGCGACATACGCAACATTCAAAAAATCAATAAATGGGATGACAGTGAGATAGGAAAATTTGAGGTGTTCATTGATGATTTTGGAAACGTTGATGAGATAGGAAGGAACGTCTTTTTACAGGTTCCGCAGCTTCTCGATGCCAGGACTATTAAAGATCAGTATCCAACCATCTTTCAATGGTTAGCTTTATTGGATAGTAATGTCTACGGGATTATCGCGATTATTTTGATCGTTTGGAATCATCAATATGATTACCGCTTTGCTTGTGCTTATTTTAGATCGTACTGGTATGATTGGATTGCTTAAATCGTTAGGCGCTACAGACTGGACCGTACGTAAAATATTTCTCTACAATGCCATGACCTTGATTCTGCGAGGCTTGTTTTGGGGCAATCTGATTGGGTTGGGCTTGGTAGGATTACAATACTTTTTTGCACCGCTCACGCTGGATCCATCGACCTATTACGTAACCGAAGCTCCTGTGTACATCTCTTGGTGGCACGTGCTGGTGCTCAACGCGGGCACTTTTGTGATTTGCCTGCTGGTGCTTATCATTCCTACCTATATCGTTAGTCGCATCTCGCCAGTCAAGGCGATGCGTTTTGAATAGAAAGTTTTTAGTTCGCTTTCGCGCCTGCCTGCCGGTCAGGCAGGAAAGCGAAACCATCAACCTTCCTAACCATAGAAATAAGCTGTAGGTTTTACCTGCAAACCTTGCTGCAAAATCCTAAATTTGCAGCGCAAAATAAGATCATGAAGTACGCTGAAAATATACTGGAAACTATAGGCAACACGCCTTTGATAAAAAATGAATAAGTTGGTTGAGGACCTACCTTGTCTGGTTCTGGCCAAATATGAAACCTTCAATCCAGGCAACAGCGTTAAAGATCGCATGGGACTCATGATGATTGAAGATGCAGAGGCTGACGGCCGTCTAAAACCAGGTGGGACAATTATTGAGGGAACCAGCGGTAACACAGGAATGGGTCTTGCGCTGGCTGCGATCATAAAGGGATACAAATTGATCTGTGTGTTGAGCGATAAGCAATCCAAAGAAAAAATGGACATACTACGCGCGGTAGGCGCAGAGGTGCATGTATGCCCAACCGATGTAGCTCCAGACGATCCGCAATCCTATTATTCCACCAGCAAGAGGTTGAGCGAGGAAATTCCTAACTCTTGGTACGTGAATCAGTATGACAACCCGTCGAATTGTAAAGCGCACTACATGAATACTGGTCCAGAGATCTGGGAACAGACTGATGGTAAAGTGACGCATTTTGTAGTAGGAGTCGGTACTGGTGGTACCATTTCTGGTGTAGGGACCTATTTGAAAGGCAAGAATCCTGATATTAAGATTTGGGGAATCGATACCTATGGATCTGTATTTAAAAAATACCACGAAACCGGAATTTTTGACGAGAATGAGATCTACCCATACGTCACCGAAGGAATAGGCGAGGATATCTTGCCCAAAAACGTGCGTTTTGAAGTGATCGATGGCTTTACTAAAGTCACTGACAAGGATGCGGCTGTCTACACGCGTCGTCTGGCCAAAGAAGAAGGAATGTTTCTGGGGAACAGTGCCGGCGCAGCCATCAAAGGATTGTTGCAAATTCATGAAGAAGTTGGATTTACCAAAGATGATGTTGTCGTCATTCTTTACCATGATCATGGTTCCAGATACGTTGGTAAATTCTTTAATGATGAATGGATGGCAGAGAAAGGCTGGCTGGAGTAAATTGCCTGTTGCCCGTTGCCAGTTTTTAGTTATCAGTTACCAGTTGTCGGTTACCTGTTGCCAGTTGGCCGATTGTCTATTTTCAGTTCCCAAGCCCAAAAATTTGCATAACTCTCAAATTCACTAGAGCTAAGCACAAGTTTGTGAGCACGATTTTTTAAATTTTCCTCATTCCTCATTCCTCATTCCTCATTTCCTCATTCCTCATTCCTCATTCCTCATTCCTCATTCCTCATTCCTCATTCCTCATTCCTCATTCCTCATTCCTCATTCCTCATTCCTCATTCCTCATTCCTCATTCTCATTCCTCATTCCTCATTCCTCATTCCTCATTCCTCATTCCTCATTCCTCATTCCTCATTCCTCATTCCTCATTCCTCATACCTCGAGCTGTAAATCCTAAAACTTCTTAACTTAGTCCATTCACCTAGTGGCACATGCGGGAAGATTTTATCCATTACCTCTGGAAGTTCAAAAAGTTAAGTGGTCTACAGCTGCGTACCACTAAGGATCAATTGGTAGTGATCAAGACCCTAGGGCATCATAACCACCATTCCGGACCAGATTTTTTCAATGCACAGGTCGAGATCGATGGTCAGTTATGGGCTGGAAATGTAGAGATGCATGTAAAATCCAGTGACTGGTATAAGCATGGCCATGATGATGATCCAGCTTATGACAACGTCATCCTACACGTGGTCTGGAAGCACGATGCAGAGATCACGAGGCGCAGTGAGATCGATATACCAGTCCTTGAGGTATCGACATACGTGCCTGATGACGCGATTCTCACCTACACAAAGCTATTCGCCTACAAAAATGATCAATTCATCAATTGTGAGAAACTCATCCATCAGGTGGATTCTTTTCAGGTTGATATGTGGCTGGAAAAGGTCTACATTCAGCGACTGGAGCAGCGTTACCGTCGCATAGAGAAAAGCCTGAAACAGAACAATAATGACTGGGAAGCCACCTTTTTCCAAATGCTGGCGCGCAGTTTTGGGACTAAGGTAAATGCAGATGCTTTTGAGCAAATCGCAACGGCTATGGATCAATCTGTAGTGCGTAAACTGGCTGCCGACGCTTTCCAGCTGGAATCTGTTTTGATGGGCTTATCGGGATTGCTGGACACACCGCGAGAAGATCGATATTTTAGCCTACTTGAGAAGGAGTTCGCTTTCGCGAAAGCGAAATTTCGATTAAAACCTATACCAACAGATTTAAAGTTTTTCAGGTTGCGACCAGCAAATTATCCAACCATTCGCCTATCTCAACTTGCTATGTTGTATCATAGAAATCCTATGCTGCTTGCTCAGGTCATTTTGGCGAAATCCAAAGCAGAAATTAGCGCGCTGTTTGACGTGAAAGCTGCAAAATATTGGGACACACATCATGTATTTGACAAACAAACCGAATCTAGAGAAAAGGTCTTAACACAATCCTTTATCGACCTGTTGATCATCAATTGCATCGTGCCCATCAAATTTGCCTATGCTCGCCATCATGGAAAAGATACAACCGATGAATTGCTGGGAATCATAAGAGATATCCCTATGGAAAAAAATACCGTGACACAAGGATTCAAAAAATTGATTGGCATTAAAACTGCTCTGGAATCTCAGGCTGTGCTGCAGCTCAAACCCAATTATTGTGATCTGAATTTATGTCTTAAATGCGATATAGGTGTACGATTAATGAGCGGTCAATAGCTAGGAAATATTAGGTTCTATAGAGTACATTTGACATATGGGCGTTGTTACAGAATTAAGGCATTACATGGAAAAGTATGGTTTCTATGTGAGCACACGTATGGCAGACCGATTGGGCATGCGTGCACGTAATGTGCGCATCACATTCATCTATTTTACATTTGCTACTCTAGGAGCTGGATTTGCAGTTTATTTGATCATGGCGTTTTGGTTGCGCATAAAGGATTTGATTTATGTCAAACGCAGTTCTGTTTTTGATTTATAGGCACCACTATGCGTAACAAAATAACGATAGCGATAAGCCTTCTAACCTCGGTCATGGTAACGGGTTGTTTAGGGTATAAATTCATGCTGGGCTTGTCATGGATTGATGCCTTGTACATGACGGTGATCACTATTACAACCGTTGGTTATCGTGAGATAGGAGATCCTAGTCCAGAAGCTAAACTATTCACCATATTCATCATCTTGACTAGTGTGGTGATAGTGGGTTATTCAGTATCTGTAATTTCCGAATATCTGCTAACTAGAAACTCGCTACAGGCAAGAAGAGCTCGCGAAAAGAAAAAATATCTTAACTCTATGGAAAATCACATCATCGTTTGCGGCTACGGCCGTAATGGGAAACAGGCAGTGGCTAAACTACAGGATTACAAGCGTGATTTCATAATCATTGAAAAGGATCAACAGGTGATTGATGATTGCCAGCTCGATAACAAGTATTTCTACCGCGGTAATGCTAATGAGGATGAGGTATTACAATCTGCTGGGATAGATAAGGCATCTGTTCTGATTACGGCACTTCCAGACGATGCAGACAATCTTTTTATTGTTTTGAGTGCTAGACAGCTAAATAAGGATCTCAAAATCATTTCTAGAGCCAGTGAAGAAACCAGTTATAAAAAACTAAAACTCGCTGGTGCTGACAATGTCATACTTCCAGACCAAATAGGAGGCCAGCATATGGCATCACTAATTGTAAGTCCGGATTTGATTGAATTCTGGGATAATTTGAGCTATGGTGGTGATGATGGAGTCAATCTGGAACAGGTCTCATTTGAGCAGATGTTTGACCACCAGAATAAATGTACTATCATCGATCTCAACCTGCGTCAAAAAACGGGCTGTACTATTATAGGGTACAAATCTCCTGACGGAGAATATGTAGTAAATCCAAGTCCAGAAACCGTCATTGGTACTGGGTCTAAAATCATCGTTGTGGGAAATTCCCAACAGATTGCCCAGCTACAAAAATCTTATCGAATTCACGAGTAGCCTGCTATAGCTTTACTATTTCTTAACAAAACTTTTAAAAGGCAAGATTTTTATGCATCTTGCTTGCTTAATCAAAAAAACGAGTTCTTAATAGATGAAAAATCTTAACAAAATTGTCCTATCGCTAATGGCATTGATGCTCTCAACGGCTGTGTTTGCACAAGAGCAACAAGAAGAAAAAGGAATTGACGAAAAGATAGATGACGCCTTTGGTTGGGCCACTGGTGATTATGTCGCAGGAGTCTTTTATCAAATTCCAATGGGAACGGTTGAAGATGAAATGACTATTGAACTGGATGTTCTTGATAGACTCGCGATACGTGATCCAGATGATCGTTTTGCGGTACCTAGTTTCAATGCCCCAGATGGTGTTAGATATACTTTAGAAAACGATTCTCTTAACGTCAACAGAATTTCTCTTTCTGGAGATCAAATCGCAGAGGAGATTGAGCTCAAAACAGCTAATCCAAATATTGTTGTTGACGGCGGTACATTCAAAATCGCAACAACGGATATAGTTCCAGGTTCTAGTGTGGAAATTGTAGCCTCTGCACCATTTACTAGAGTTTATTGGGTGCTTTTCCCATTAATCCTAGGAGCGCTCTTCTTTACGATATATTTTAAATTTATCAACTTTTCAGGGATTTGGAGAGCCATTCAGGTGGTTCGTGGTAAATACGAGGACATTGAAAAGCATGGAGCAGAAATGCTTTATGGAGAAGATGGTATTGCCAACGGTGTTGACATTAATAAGGTAGACAGTCTTGAAGATCATATTGACGAGGTAAGTGACGAGATCACTGTCGATGGAGATATTAAGGACACCATTAGGGATGAAAGTTCTGATGGTGAGGTTAGTCACTTTCAAGCTTTAACCGCGGCACTCTCTGCAACCGTAGGTTTAGGAAATATTGCAGGTGTTGCCATCGCAGTTTCTGTAGGTGGTGCAGGAGCAACCTTCTGGATGATCGTTGCAGGATTTCTAGGGATGGCTTCTAAGTTTGTAGAGTGTACTCTAGGTGTAAAATATCGTGATGTAGGTCCAGATGGAACCGTTTATGGTGGTCCCATGTATTATTTGACTAAAGGTTTGAGATCCATGGGTCTTGCTGGATTAGGTAAAGTTCTTGCTGTTCTTTTTGCGATTATGTGTATTGGTGGATCCTTTGGTGGTGGTAACATGTTCCAGGCCAACCAGGCAGCACAAATGGTCGAAAATATTACAGGTGGATCAGAATCCTTCATGTTTGGATATCGTTGGGTATTTGGATTATTGATGGCCATTTTTGTGGGTATCGTCATCATTGGTGGTATCAAATCCATTGCAAAAGTGACAGACAAAATTGTACCATTCATGGTAGTAATTTATGTTGGGGCGGCCATCTGGGTGATCATAGCTAATTATGACCTAATAGGATTTGCATTTACAGAGATCATCGATGGAGCATTTAGTCCAGAAGGTGTTGCTGGTGGAGCCATTGGTGTTTTAGTACAAGGATTTAGAAGAGCAGCATTCTCAAATGAGGCTGGTGTTGGATCTGCTTCCATTGCACACTCTGCGGTAAGAACAAAATATCCTGCAAGTGAAGGTCTCGTAGCATTATTGGAGCCATTCATTGATACCGTAGTAGTTTGTACGATGACAGCGGTGGTATTGATTATCACTGGAAATGTCGATCCAGCAAACGCTGGTCTTGCAGATGCAGATGCCATCTTGTTGACTTCAGATGCATTTGGTTCTGTAATAAGTTGGTTCCCATATGTATTGACCCTAGCAGTAGTAATGTTTGCCTTTTCCACCATGATTTCTTGGTCCTACTATGGTTACCAGGCTTGGGCTTATCTATTTGGTAGAACCAGTAGGACAGAATATACCTACAAAATCTTGTTCTGTATTTTTGTAGTCGTAGGGTCTGCAGCAAGCTTAGGAAACGTTATCGGCTTCTCAGATGCGATGATTTTCTCTATGATGGTGCCTAACATGATTGGTATCGTGCTTCTTGCTCCTAAAGTAAAAAAGGAAATGAATCGTTACATGAAAGCGATTCGATTAAAGCGTGAGGCTATCAATTAAATGAATAGATGAAAAATTTTAAATCCCTCTTTTTGTTCAATAGGCGACAACAAGGAGGGATTTTTATTTTACTCATTTTATTGGTGATCGTTGTGGGAATTAGATACTATGTCGCCACTAAACCAACGTCAGATATCGTGCTGAGTGACGTTTCTCAATACCAGGCTCAAATTGATTCTATCAAGATGGCCACGGCAAAGAGAAAGGACACCATTTATCCCTTCAATCCCAATTATATCACTGACTATAGAGCCTACATTTTAGGTTTGAATGAAGCAGAGTTGGATAGGCTGTCTCGCTTTCGCGAAAGCGGAAAATTCATCAACACGGCTGATCAATTTCAACAAGTCACCAAAGTAAGCGACAAGTGGCTGGATAGTATCTCGCCCTATTTCAAATTTCCATCTTGGGTCAACGAGCCTAGGAAAAGCTATTCCAGTGACTTCTCTAACCGAAAAATAGTTGCCATGGATATCAACAAGGCATCGCTGGAAGATTTGCGCAAAGTATATGGGATAGGACCTGCTCTATCTGGCCGGATTGTGAAAGAACGGGAAAAACTTGACGGTTTTATTGATATCATGCAGGTACGTGATGTGTACGGACTTTCAGATTCAACCATGGTCGAACTGCGTAAACACTTTTACGTCACACCAAAGGCTGGCTTTAAAAAGTTAGCGCTCAATAACGCCACCAGCGATCAGCTGTCAACAATCCCATATTTTAACGACTACCTTGTCGATAAACTTATAGAGCAGCGCACCCTGCGGGATGGTTTCAAGACCTGGAAGGATGTAACGCTCACCTCAAGATTCCCAACGGAAAAATTGGCTTTAATTCAGCTATATTTGACGCTGGACTAAAAAAACCGTATTCAAAGCATTTTATGTATTCAAAATATTTTACCGAAGAACACAATTTCTTCAGACAAAGTTTTAGGGATTTTTTAAATAAAGAAGTCGTTCCTCATGTGGATCGCTGGGAAGAAACCGGCCAGATAGATCGCGAGATTTTCAAGAAGATGGGTGATATGGGCTACTTCGGGCTTTATTATCCTGAAGAATACGGCGGTCTGGATCTGGACTTTTTTTACACCGTTATATTTTTAGAAGAGATGCAGCGCGTTAACTCTGGTGGTTTTGCTGCTGCCATGTGGGTACAGGCATTCTTAGGTGCGCAACACCTATTGAAAGAAGGAGACGATAGGATCAAGGAGGAATACTTAGTCCCTACACTTACCGGTGACAAAATAGGTTGTCTTTGTATAACCGAACCCTTTGGTGGTAGTGATGTAGCAGGTATGCGAACCACGGCTGTAAAGGATGGTGATCATTATGTGATTAACGGTTCAAAGACCTTCATTACCAATGGTGTGTATTCAGACTATTTAGTAGTAGCTGCCAAAACAGATCCAGATGCAAAAGGTCGTGGTATCTCCATATTCTTAATGGATAGAGAAACGCCAGGCATAAGCGCCACAAAATTGAACAAATTAGGATGGCGCGCCAGCGATACGGGCGAGATAGGTTTTGACAATGTGCGTGTGCCAGTTGAAAATCTTATGGGTGAAGAAGGTAAGGGCTTTCCATACATCATGCAGCACTTTGCCCTAGAGCGATTGATCATGGCGATCAATGGTCATGCAAGAGCAGAATACGCCTTGGAATATACCATAGGCTATATGAGAGACCGTACGGCCTTTGGTAAATCACTGGATAAATTTCAGGCATTGCGTCACAAACTCGCAGATATGTTGAGTGAGGTAGAGATGGCTAAGAACTTTAACTACTCCATTGCTGAGGAACTGGACAAAGGTCTGTATCCTGTAAAGGAAGCCAGTATGGCAAAACTTCTATCGACTAAAGTCGCCGATGAGGTGATCTATGGCTGCCTACAATTCCTTGGAGGTTATGGATACATCGAGGAATATCCACTAGCCAGAATGTGGCGTGATAGTAGATTAGGCCCGATAGGCGGCGGTACCAGCGAGATCATGAGAGAGATCATTGCAAAAATGACTTTGGACGGTAAGGATTATAAGCCTGCAGCTGAATAGTAAAATAGCGAAAACGTTTTCGTAAAGAATTATTACAAATCCTTAGTTTAAGCTAAGGATTTTTTAGTTTTTGGTAATTATTAACCTACATAATTACTAATATGAAAAAATTTCATCTGATTTTAGTTTCTGTATTGGCAGTGACTACGTTTATTTCTTGCTCTGATGAATCTATCGAGCAGGAAATGGAAACTTCTATATTAACGATAGATAATGAAGTCAATTCAAAAGCCGCTAACCCTAACGGTGTGATGATGCAGGCTTTTTATTGGGACGTTCCAGGTGGTGGAAACTGGTGGAATACTGTAAAGGGCAAAGTTCCAGCCTGGTCAAGCGCTGGAATTAATGCGATCTGGTTACCACCGGCTTCAAAAGCACAAAATGGTCCCTTTTCTATGGGTTACGATCCTTATGATTATTTTGATTTTGGAGATTTTAATCAAATGGGAAGCACAGAAACTAGATTTGGCTCAAGGTCAGAGCTTGAGTCATTAATCACTACCGCACACCAGAATAATCTGAATGTGTATGCAGACATAGTCCTTAATCATAATAGCGGTGGTAATGCTGATGCTAATATTTTTACTAATTCAGATACTTATACTGATTACACACCAGCTTCAGGTATGTTTTATAGATCTCAATATGACTTTCACCCTAACGACTATCACAATAACGATTCCGGCGTTTTTGGAGGTTTTGCAGACCTTTGTCATCATAAAGGATATGTACAAGATGAGCTGTATCGTAATCAAAACTCTGTGGCAAAATATTACAAAAACACGATGGGTTTTGACGGTTGGAGGTTTGACTATGTAAAAGGTTTCGAGCCTTGGGTAATACGAGAGTGGAATAATAATGTAGGCGGATTTTCTGTAGGTGAACTTTGGGATGGCAATGCACAAATTCTTGAAGATTGGGTTAATGCCTCTGGAAGTAGCGCCTTTGATTTCGCTTGTTATTATCGAATGAAGGATGCATTTCAAAACAATGACTTAACTAATCTAAACGGTGATATGTTGTTAAAGAGACAACCTTCAAAAGCGGTAACATTTGTTGCAAACCATGATACAGATGAGATTTTCAACAATAAGATTTTAGCCTATGCTTACATCTTAACTCATGAAGGGTACCCCACAATGTTTTATAGTGATTATGAAGGCTGGTTGGATAAGAATAAGCTCAATAATTTGATATGGATCCATAACAACCTAGCGGGAGGAACTACCTCATACTTATATGCTGATAATGATGAATATATTGCCAGAAGGAATGGTTATAATAACAATGGACTCGTAGTTTATCTGAATACAAGTTCTTCTTGGCAAGAACGTTGGATACAAACAAATTGGGGATCACGAAGAATAAAGGACTATAGCGGAAACTCAGGTTGGGAGCCGGTAGTCCAAAGCAATGGATGGGTTAAGATTGAAGTCCCGCCAAAGGGTTATAGTGTATGGTCTGTGAAGTAGTTTGGTTAATTTCCTTTCGCGAAAGCGAAAAATCATATAAATAGTTTGGGATCATAAATAAAAATGTATTTTTGCCGTCCCAAAGAAAGGAGGTGATGACACTATGTTAATTATACCAGTTAAAGACGGAGAAAATATCGACAGAGCCCTGAAGCGTTTCAAACGTAAATTTGATCGTACAGGAAAGATGCGTGAACTACGTAGAAGACAGCAGTTCACTAAACCATCTGTTGCAAAAAGAGCACAGAAAATCAAAGCAGAATACATCCAGCATTTGAGAGATGCAGAGAACATGTAAGCTTTTATTAGAATACTAATTATGACGATCCGATAAATGATTAAATTTATCGGATCGTTTTTTTATGCACATTCCTGAATATAAAAATTACCTCACGTTAGAAAAACACTATAGCGTGCATACCAGTGAGTCCTATCTACGGGACTTGGATCAATTCAAAGAATTTCTTGAGGATCATGATTCGGCATTGGGTAATGCGACATATAATATGGTAAGGCAGTGGATGGCTCAGCTCATGGAAGAAGGGATGAGTTCGAGAAGTGTCAACCGTAAAATGTCTTCCTTAAAATCCTATTTTAGATTTCTGCGCAATCAAGGTTTTGTGGAACATAATATAATGACACTTCATAAAAGCCTAAAGGTGTCCAAGAAAATACAGGTACCCTTTTCTCAAAAAGAAGTAAGTGAATTACTGGATACAGATTATGATCCTTTATCTTTTAGTGAGGTAAGAGATAGAGCCTTAATTGAATTGTTGTATGTAAGCGGGATGCGCAGGGCAGAATTATTAAGTCTAACATTGGCATCTGTAGATCTGGAAGCCTCGCGTTTGAACATAATAGGAAAGCGCAACAAGCAGAGAATTGTACCGCTTATGAATTCTACCATCAAGGTAATGCAGAATTATCTCAAGATAAGAGAAGTGGTAGATCTCTATAATGACCAAAGTTTCTTCCTTACCGAAAAAGGAAAACCTATATACGCATCCTTAATATATAGAATCGTCAATCATTATTTTAAGAAGGTGAGCTTAAAGACTAAGGTAAGCCCGCATGTGCTGCGACACACATTTGCCACTCATCTTTTGGATAAGGGAGCAGACTTGAATGCCATCAAGGAACTGTTGGGACACGCCAGCCTTGCCAGCACTCAAGTGTACACTCACACCAGTATGCAGGCGCTCAAAAACGTTCATGCCGCTGCGCATCCTCGCAATAAGAAGTCTTAAGGTATTTGGTAAACAGGCGTGTTGGTCCAGTTGGAAAATAAATTATTACTCCGCAATATATTTTTGCCCAAATATTTTTTGGTAATTAAAAAATAGGCTTACATTTGCAGTCCGTTAGAAATAACGGGAGCGTGGTGCGCTTAAAATCTATCATAAGCCGATGTAGCTCAGCTGGCTAGAGCAGCTGATTTGTAATCAGCAGGTCGTGGGTTCGAGTCCCTCCATCGGCTCTTTGTTTTTTGAAAAATTGAAGTAATTATTGGGGAGATACTCAAGCGGCCAACGAGGACGGACTGTAACTCCGTTGGGAAACCTTCGCAGGTTCGAATCCTGCTCTCCCCACATTAATTACAGCCATTCTAGAAATGGTAATTGCGAGAGTAGCTCAGTTGGTAGAGCGTCAGCCTTCCAAGCTGAATGTCGCCGGTTCGAACCCGGTCTCTCGCTCTAATTATTCCGCAATAGCGGTGTCAGGCAAGGTGAGATTTCTTTACCGTGTTCTGAAAAGCCTTTGGCTATTTCGCTTTCGCGAAAGCGTTAACATCACAAGCCGGTGTAGCTCAGGGGTAGAGCGTTTCCTTGGTAAGGAAGAGGTCACGAGTTCAAATCTCGTCATTGGCTCGATAGAAATTGAAAGAAAGGTCTCTTTATGAGGCCCTAAATAGTATAAGCTGATTTGGTTTTGTATCCGTGTCAGTTTTTAAATTGAAACACTAATATAAACTAAGATTATAATTATGGCTAAAGAAACGTACGATCGTTCGAAACCGCACCTTAACGTAGGAACTATTGGTCACGTTGACCACGGTAAGACTACTCTTACTGCTGCAATCACTAAAGTACTTGCAGATGCTGGTTACTCTAAGGCAACAAGTTTTGATCAAATTGACAATGCTCCAGAAGAAAAAGAACGTGGTATCACGATCAACTCTTCACACGTAGAGTATCAAACGCTTAACAGACACTACGCTCACGTAGACTGTCCTGGTCACGCGGATTATGTAAAGAACATGGTAACTGGTGCTGCCCAGATGGACGGTGCTATCCTTGTAGTTGCTGCGACTGATGGTCCTATGCCACAAACTCGCGAGCACATCCTTCTAGGACGTCAGGTAGGTATTCCACGTATCGTTGTTTTCCTTAACAAGGTTGACATGGTAGATGATGAGGAGCTTCTTGAACTAGTAGATATGGAAGTTCGTGATCTATTGAATTTCTATGAATATGATGGTGACAATGGTCCTGTTGTTTCCGGATCTGCTCTAGGTGCATTGAATGGTGAAGAAAAATGGGTAAATACAGTTCTTGAGTTGATGGAAGCTGTTGATACTTGGATCGAAGAGCCACAACGTGAGGTTGACAAGCCTTTCTTGATGCCTATCGAGGATGTATTCTCTATTACAGGTCGTGGTACTGTTGCAACTGGTCGTATTGAGACTGGTGTGGCTAACACTGGTGACCCAGTAGAAATCATCGGTATGGGTGCTCAAAAATTGACATCTACGATTACTGGTATTGAAATGTTCCGTCAGATTCTTGATAGAGGTGAGGCTGGAGATAACGCAGGTATCCTTTTAAGAGGTATTGAGAAGTCTCAAATCTCTCGTGGTATGGTAATTACTAAGCCAGGATCTGTAACTCCACACGCTAAATTCAAGGCTGAGGTTTACATCTTGAAAAAAGAAGAAGGTGGACGTCACACTCCATTCCATAACAACTACCGTCCACAGTTCTACGTACGTACAACTGACGTGACTGGGAACATCGCTCTTCCTGATGGAGTAGAGATGGTTATGCCTGGAGATAACTTGACGATCACTGTTGATCTTATCCAACCTATCGCATTGAACTTAGGTCTACGCTTTGCAATCCGTGAAGGTGGTAGAACAGTAGGTGCTGGTCAGGTAACTGAGATCCTAGATTAATTCTATCTAATAAATAAAGTATCCTGTCTGAAGTTTTTTTAGACAGGGTACTTTCCCTTTATTGGGAAGTATGTTTTGATTGCGCTTTCGCGAAAGCGAAACTATCAACAGCAAACTACTCAATTTAGTTTGCGGATTTAGCTCAGTTGGTAGAGCACTGGTCTCCAAAACCAGGTGTCGGGAGTTCGAGCCTCTCAATCCGCGCAAATTTGGAACGCTGCTAATGATATGGCAGTCATTTAAAAAGATTAAATGTTGTCAAGGCAACATCAAACGTGACTAAGTTCACAATAGACCGTTCAGATTATGGGATTAGCGACATATGTAAAGGAGTCTTACAATGAATTGACCAACCACGTTACATGGCCTACTTGGGCTGAAGCTCAAAAGCTTACTGTGACAGTTGCTGTTTTTTCTGTAGTTTTTGCATTGATCATCTACGGTATTGATACCGTGTTTAGTACCGCGATTACTAATTACTTTGAATGGGTTAAACAAGCTTAATACTACAACATGGCAGAGGAAAAAGATGTAATGAAGTGGTATGTTGTCCGATCTGTAAGCGGTCAAGAAAATAAGATCAAGGAATATATTGAGGACGAAATCAATCACCATAACCTTAATGATTACCTCCAGCAAATATTAGTACCAACTGAAAAGGTGGTCCAAATACGCAACGGTAAAAAAATCAATAAGGAGAAGGTTTATTTTCCTGGATATATTATGATTCAAGCTCGTCTTGAAGGCGAGGTTCCCCACATCATTAAATCAGTTAATGGGGTTATAGGTTTTCTAGGAGAAACAAAAGGCGGTGAGCCGGTTCCACTTAGAAAATCTGAAGTAAACCGTATGTTAGGTAAGGTTGATGAGCTTGCAGAACAAACGGACAATATAGCAATACCATTTAAGAATGGTGAAACGATCAAAGTTGTGGATGGTCCTTTCAATGGTTTCAATGGAACTATTGAAAAGGTCAATGAGGAGAAGCGCAAGCTTGAGGTGATGGTGAAGATTTTTGGTCGCAAGACTCCATTGGAGTTGAGCTATATGCAAGTAGAGAAAGTATAAGTGTTACAGTTTATAGGCAGTATATAAGGCTTCCACTTTATTTCTGTCAAACTTTGAAATAAATTAAAAATGGCTAAAGAAGTATCTAAGGTTGTAAAATTACAAGTTAGAGGTGGTGCAGCAAACCCATCTCCACCTGTAGGGCCTGCATTAGGTGCAGCTGGTGTTAACATCATGGAGTTCTGTAAGCAGTTCAATGCTAGAACCCAAGATAAGGCAGGAAAAGTATTGCCAGTGGCAATCACAGTATTTAAAGATAAGTCTTTTGACTTTATCATTAAAACTCCTCCGGCAGCAGTTCAAATCCTTGAGGCGACTAAATTAAAAGGTGGTAGTGGTGAGCCTAACCGTAAGAAAGTTGGAACCATAAGCTGGGATCAGATTAAGGTGATCGCGGAAGACAAAATGCCTGACCTAAATGCTTTTACAGTAGAAAGCGCCATGAAAATGGTTGCTGGTACTGCAAGATCGATGGGTATTAATGTTAAGGGCGGAAACGCACCTGCTTAAAACTTGTAACAATGGCAAAATTGACAAAGAAACAAAAGGAGACCAATGCTAAGATCGATAAGTCAACGACTTATTCTGTAGCAGAGGCTTCTAAGTTAGTAAAAGAAGTATCAAATGTAAACTTTGATGCGTCAGTAGATCTAGCGGTTCGTCTAAACGTGGATCCACGTAAGGCCAACCAAATGGTAAGAGGTGTAGTTACACTTCCTCATGGAACAGGTAAGGATGTTAAGGTTCTTGCTTTAGTAACACCGGATAAGGCTGCTGAGGCTGAAGCTGCAGGAGCAGATTATGTTGGTCTGGACGATTACCTTGAGAAAATCAAAGGTGGATGGACTGATGTAGATGTTATTATTACTATGCCTAGTGTGATGGGTAAGTTAGGACCATTGGGACGCGTTTTGGGTCCTAGAGGATTGATGCCTAACCCAAAAACTGGTACGGTAACAATGGATGTTGCAAAAGCAGTTTCTGATGTTAAAGCTGGTAAGATCGACTTTAAAGTAGATAAGACTGGTATCATTCATGCATCAGTAGGTAAAGCTTCATTTGAGGCAGAGAAAATTGCAGGTAATGCAAGAGAATTAATCAACACGTTAGTCAAATTGAAACCGACTACCTCGAAAGGTGTATATATCAAAAGTATATACATGTCTAGTACCATGAGTCCTAGCATCCAGATCGATACGAAGCGTTTCGCAACAGACGACTAAAAATCTAGATCATGACAAGAGAAGAAAAAGCAACTGTTATACAGGATTTGACTGCAACGTTAGGTGATAGTTCTACTATTTATTTAGCAGACATCTCTGGACTTAATGCATCAGATACATCGAACTTACGTAGAGCTTGTTTTAAAGCAAACGTAACTCTTTCAGTAGTGAAGAACACTTTGCTTGCAAAAGCAATGGAGGCTTCTGACAAAGACTTTGGAGAGCTTCCAGAGTTGTTGAAAGGGAACACATCAATAATGCTTTCAGAGGTGGCTAACGCACCGGCTAAAGTTATTGAGAACTTCAGAAAGAAATCGGCTAAACCGGTTCTTAAAGGAGCATATATTGAAGAGGCGATTTATGTAGGAGACGATAAGATCGAAACCTTAAGTAATATCAAATCTAAAGAAGAGATGGTCGGTGAAATCATCGGTCTACTTCAAAGCCCAGCTAAGAATGTTGTTTCAGCACTTAAATCAAGTGGTGGCAAATTGGCTGGAATTCTTAAGACCCTTTCTGAAAAGTAGGGCACAAAATAGTACGCAATTAATTATTTATAAATTTTATTAAAACGATAGAAATGGCAGATTTAAAAGATTTCGCAGAACAGTTAGTTAACCTTACTGTGAAAGAAGTAAACGAATTAGCGACTATACTTAAAGAAGAGTATGGAATCGAACCAGCAGCAGCGGCAGTTGCTATGGCTGGACCAGCTGCAGGTGGCGGAGAAGCTGCTGAAGAGCAAAGTGAATTTGATGTAATCCTTAAAGCTCCAGGTGGCGCTAAGCTTGCTGTAGTGAAACTTGTAAAAGAACTTACAGGTGCAGGATTGAAAGATGCAAAAGAACTTGTTGACAATGCGCCATCTCCAATCAAGGAAGGTGTGTCTAAAGACGAGGCAGAAGCACTTAAGGCTCAGCTAGAAGAAGCTGGTGCTGAGGTTGAGTTGAAGTAATTCTTCTTACCTGAACATTATCGGTTTAGACCTGTGGGCAAGGCTCACAGGCCTAGACCATTTTGCGTATAAAGATGAGACGTCGTCGATAACGCTTTTTTAATCATTTAATACCGTGCATTGATGCTAGCAACAAACACAGAAAGAATTAATTTTTCAACGGTAACTTCTAAGGCAGAGTATCCTGATCTGCTGGATATACAAATCAAATCGTTTCAGGATTTCTTTCAATTAGAAACTAAGTCTGATAGACGTGAAGTAGAAGGTCTCTACAATACCTTCATGGAAAACTTCCCTATTACTGATACGCGCAACCAGTTCGTATTAGAGTTTCTTGATTACTTTGTAGACCCACCTCGTTACTCCATACAAGAATGTATCGAGCGTGGACTTACCTACAGCGTGCCACTTAAATCACGCCTTAAATTATATTGTACTGACCCAGAACACGAGGATTTTGAAACTATCGTACAAGATGTTTATTTAGGGACTATTCCTTATATGACTTCTTCAGGTACGTTCGTAATCAATGGTGCAGAACGTGTTGTAGTTTCTCAACTACACAGATCGCCTGGTGTATTCTTTGGACAGTCGTTCCATGCCAATGGAACAAAACTTTATTCAGCTCGTGTAATTCCTTTCAAAGGATCATGGATTGAATTTGCGACAGATATCAACAGCGTTATGTACGCTTATATCGATCGTAAGAAAAAGTTACCAGTAACAACCCTTTTCCGTGCGATAGGATTTGAAAGAGACAAGGACATCCTTGGAATCTTTGACCTTGCGGAAGAAGTAAAAGCAAGTAAAACAGGTCTTAAGAAATATCTAGGACGTAAACTTGCTGCTCGTGTTTTGAAAACATGGCATGAAGACTTCGTAGATGAAGATACTGGTGAGGTTGTTTCTATTGAACGTAACGAGATTGTTCTTGATCGTGATACGATTCTAGAGAAACAACATATTGATGAGATCATGGAATCTCAGGCTAAAACTATTCTTCTTCACAAAGAAGATAACCAGTCTGCTGATTACGCGATCATTCACAATACATTGCAAAAAGACCCTACCAACTCTGAAAAAGAGGCGGTAGAGCACATATATAGACAATTGCGTAACGCTGAGCCGCCCGATGAAGAAACAGCGCGTGGAATTATCGATAAGTTATTTTTCTCTGACCAGAGATATAACTTAGGTGAGGTAGGACGTTACAGAATGAATAAGAAGTTGGGTCTTGATATCGCTATGGACAAGCAAGTGCTTACCAAAGAAGATATCATTACCATCATCAAGCACTTAATCATGTTGATCAACTCTAAAGCAGAGATTGATGATATTGACCACCTATCAAACCGTCGTGTACGTACCGTAGGTGAGCAATTAAGTTCACAATTTGGTGTTGGACTTGCCCGTATGGCAAGAACCATACGTGAGAGAATGAATGTTAGAGATAACGAGGTGTTTACACCTATTGACCTTATCAACGCTAAGACATTGTCTTCAGTGATCAATTCTTTCTTTGGAACCAACCAGTTATCTCAATTCATGGATCAAACAAATCCATTGGCAGAGATTACTCACAAGCGCCGTCTTTCGGCTCTTGGACCTGGTGGACTTTCACGTGAAAGAGCAGGATTTGAGGTACGTGACGTACACTATACACACTATGGTCGTCTATGTCCTATTGAAACTCCTGAAGGACCGAATATTGGTTTGATCTCTTCGCTTGCAGTTTTCGCGAAAGTGAACAGTATGGGATTCATTGAAACTCCATATCGCACAGTTAAGGATGGTGTTGTGAATCTTAAGGATGATCCAATCTACCTAAGCGCTGAGGAAGAAGAAGGAATGCATATTGCTCAAGCAAACTTACCACTTGATAACGGTAAGATTACAGCAGACAATGTAATTGCACGTATGGAAGGTGACTTCCCAGTTGTAGACCCTAAAGAGGTAGTCTATGCAGACGTTGCACCTAACCAGATCGCTTCCATTTCAGCATCATTGATTCCATTCTTGGAGCATGATGATGCAAACCGTGCCCTGATGGGATCAAACATGATGCGTCAGGCAGTACCACTATTGAGAGTTGATGCTCCTATTGTAGGAACAGGACTGGAACGTCAAGTAGCTACAGATTCTAGAGTATTGATCAATGCAGAAGGCGACGGTACAGTCGTTTATGTAGATGCTCAAAAAA
The DNA here is from genome assembly GCF_001413925.1 of Nonlabens sp. YIK11. Lineage (NCBI taxonomy): Bacteria > Pseudomonadati > Bacteroidota > Flavobacteriia > Flavobacteriales > Flavobacteriaceae > Nonlabens > Nonlabens sp. YIK11. The sequence goes on along the minus strand of NZ_LBMJ01000001.1, from coordinate 3,210,178 downwards.
TAGTTATCGAGTACGATAGAACAGATCGCGAGAAGCTGGTAAGCTTTGAGCCTGATGAGACAAGCTACAACTTGATCAAATTCCGTAAGACGAATCAAGGTACTTCCATTACATTGAAGCCTATCGTGCAGAAAGGTGATCGTGTAAGTAAAGGACAAGTACTTTGTCAAGGTTATGCGACAGAGGCTGGAGAGCTTGCTTTAGGTCGTAACATGAAAGTGGCCTTTATGCCATGGAAAGGTTACAACTTTGAGGATGCGATCGTTATTTCTGAAAAAGTAGTAAGAGAAGATATTTTCACTTCTATTCACGTAGATGAGTACTCTCTAGAAGTTAGAGATACTAAGCTGGGTAATGAAGAATTGACGCCAGATATACCTAACGTATCAGAAGAAGCTACGGCAGATCTTGATGAGAATGGTATGATCCGCATCGGTGCAGAGGTGGAGCCTGGTGATATCTTGATAGGAAAGATTACTCCTAAAGGAGAATCTGACCCAACACCAGAAGAGAAACTTCTTAGAGCCATCTTTGGTGACAAGGCAGGTGATGTTAAGGATGCTTCTTTGAAAGCTTCTCCATCATTACGTGGTGTGGTTATCGATAAAAAATTGTTCTCTCGTGCCGTTAAGGATAAGAAGAAGAGAGTACAGGATAAAGAAGACATCGCAAGATTGGAACAAGAGTATCAAGCTAAATTTGATGATCTTAAAACAAGACTTGTAGATAAGTTATTCGAGATAGTTAGTGGTAAAACATCACAAGGTGTATTTAATGACCTAGGAGAAGAAGTTCTTCCTAAAGGCAAGAAGTACACGCTTAAAATGTTGAACTCAGTTGACGACTTTACACACTTGGTTTCTGGAACGTGGACAACCACTCAAGAAACTAATGACACGGTTGCTGACTTGTTACACAACTATAAGATTAAAGAAAACGACCTTCAAGGTTCTTTGAGACGTGAGAAGTTTACCATCTCAGTAGGAGATGAGCTTCCAGCTGGTATTATCAAACTTGCCAAGGTTTACGTTGCTAAGAAACGTAAGCTTAAAGTAGGTGATAAGATGGCGGGACGTCACGGTAACAAAGGTATCGTTGCTCGTATCGTACGTGCAGAGGATATGCCATTCCTTGAGGATGGAACTCCAGTAGATATCGTGTTGAACCCACTAGGTGTACCATCTCGTATGAACATTGGTCAGATTTATGAGACCGTTCTTGGATGGGCTGGTGAGAAGTTAGGCAAGAATTTTGCGACACCTATTTTCGACGGTGCTACTCTTGATCAAATCAATGAGTACACTGACGAGGCTGGAATCCCAAGATTTGGTCATACCTATCTTTATGATGGTGGTACTGGTGAACGTTTTGATCAACCAGCAACCGTTGGTATCATTTACATGTTGAAACTAGGACACATGGTAGATGACAAGATGCACGCACGTTCTATCGGGCCATACTCATTGATTACCCAGCAACCACTAGGTGGTAAGGCACAATTTGGTGGTCAGCGATTTGGTGAGATGGAGGTTTGGGCACTTGAGGCCTATGGAGCATCCAGCACACTTAGAGAGATCTTGACCGTTAAGTCTGATGACGTCGTGGGACGTGCCAAGACTTACGAGGCGATCGTGAAAGGTGAGCCTATGCCAGAACCAGGACTTCCTGAGTCGTTTAATGTATTAATGCACGAGTTGAAAGGTCTAGGATTGGATCTAAGACTCGAGGATTAATTTTTCAGTGAGGACTGTGGTGAGTTCGCTTTCGCGAAAGCGTTACAAACCCACAATCCTCACTAATTATAACTTAAAATAGTACCATAAATATGGCTAGATATAACGAAACCCAAACGCAGAAGAAATTTTCTAAGATTTCCATAGGTCTTGCATCTCCAGAGTCCATTCTGGCAGAGTCAAGAGGTGAAGTCTTGAAACCTGAAACGATTAACTATCGTACCCACAAACCAGAGAGAGATGGTTTGTTCTGCGAGCGCATCTTCGGTCCTGTAAAGGATTATGAGTGTGCGTGTGGTAAATACAAAAGAATCCGATACAAAGGAATCGTTTGTGATCGATGTGGTGTAGAGGTAACTGAAAAGAAGGTGCGACGTGACCGTATAGGGCACATCAACCTTGTGGTTCCTGTGGCACACATCTGGTATTTCCGTAGTTTGCCTAATAAGATAGGTTACCTATTGGGATTGCCGTCAAAGAAACTGGACATGATCATCTACTACGAGAGATACGTAGTAATTCAGCCAGGTATCGCAAAGAATGAAGATGGTGATGAACTACAAAAATTAGACTTCCTTACTGAAGAGGAATACCTAAACATCCTCGATACATTGCCGCAAGAGAATATGTATCTGGATGATTCTGATCCCAACAAGTTTATTGCAAAAATGGGTGCAGAGTGTCTAATTGACTTGCTACAACGCATAGATCTTGAGACGTTGTCTTATGACTTGCGTCACAAAGCAAACAACGAGACTTCTAAGCAACGTAAGATGGAGGCCTTAAAACGCCTTCAAGTTGTTCAAGCACTTAAGGAATCTAACGAGAATCGTGAGAACAATCCAGAATGGATGATCATGAAAGTCGTACCGGTTATTCCACCAGAATTGCGTCCATTGGTACCACTAGATGGTGGTCGTTTCGCAACTTCTGACTTAAATGACTTGTATCGTCGTGTGATCATACGTAACAACCGTTTGAAGCGTTTGATGGAAATCAAGGCTCCAGAGGTAATCTTACGTAATGAGAAGCGTATGCTTCAAGAAGCTGTGGATTCATTGTTGGACAACACTAGAAAATCTAGTGCGGTGAAGACAGATTCCAACAGACCATTGAAATCCCTTTCTGACTCCTTAAAAGGTAAGCAAGGACGTTTCCGTCAGAACTTGCTTGGTAAGCGTGTAGATTATTCGGCTCGTTCGGTAATCGTCGTTGGACCAGAATTGAAATTGTATGAGTGTGGATTGCCTAAAGACATGGCTGCAGAGCTTTATAAGCCTTTCGTTATTAGAAAGCTTATCGAGCGTGGTATTGTCAAGACGGTAAAATCTGCTAAGAAAATTATAGATAAGAAGGAACCTGTAGTATGGGACATTCTGGAAAACGTTCTTAAAGGACATCCAGTGATGTTGAACCGTGCTCCTACGTTGCACAGACTAGGTATTCAGGCTTTTCAACCTAAGTTGATTGAAGGTAAGGCAATCCAGTTGCACCCATTAGTATGTACGGCATTTAATGCTGACTTTGATGGTGACCAGATGGCGGTACACTTACCATTAGGACCAGAAGCAATTCTTGAATGTCAATTGTTGATGCTTGCATCACACAACATCTTGAACCCTGCCAATGGTAGCCCAATCGCAGTACCTTCTCAAGACATGGTCTTGGGTCTGTATTACATGACTAAATTAAGAAGATCTGAACCAGACCACATCGTTAAAGGTGAAGGTTTGACCTTCTACGGTCCAGAAGAATTGGTTATCGCATTTAATGAAAAGCGTGTTGACATCAATGCACCGGTCAAGTGTAGAATCAACTTGCTACAACCAGATGGTTCTTATAAGGCTGAGATTATTGAGACTACTGCTGGTCGTGTAATCTTTAACGAGAAAGTTCCTAATGAAGCTGGTTATATCAATGAGGTCCTAACTAAAAAGGCACTTAGAGATATTATCGGTGATATTCTTAAGGTTACTGATGTTCCTAGAACAGCGGCTTTCCTTGATGAAATTAAAGACTTAGGTTATGGATTTGCATTCCGTGGTGGATTGTCATTCTCTTTGGGTGATATCATGATTCCAGAAGAAAAGCAATCCATGATTGATGCTGCAAACAAAAAAGTTGATACGATACGTGGTAACTACGGTATGGGTCTTATTACCCAAAACGAACGTTACAACCAGGTGATTGATGTTTGGACAGCAACTAACGCACAGTTGACAGAGCTTTCCATGAAGAACATTAGAGAGGACCAGCAAGGGTTCAACTCTGTGTACATGATGCTTGACTCTGGAGCACGTGGATCTAAAGAACAGATCAGACAGCTTACTGGAATGCGTGGATTGATGGCAAAGCCTAAAAAATCCAACTCTGGTGGTGGAGAAATTATTGAGAACCCGATTCTTTCCAACTTTAAGGAAGGACTATCCATTCTTGAATACTTTATCTCAACTCACGGTGCACGTAAAGGACTTGCAGATACGGCCTTGAAAACGGCAGATGCTGGTTACTTGACACGTCGTCTACATGATGTGGCACAAGATGTTATCGTTAACACGGTAGATTGTGAAACACTTAGAGGTATCGATGTAAGTGCATTGAAAAAGAATGAAGAGGTGATGGAGCGTTTAGGTGCAAGAGTTGTAGGACGTACTGCCCTTAATGATGTGATCGATCCAGCTTCTCAAGATGTTCTTGTAGCTGCTGGAGAGTTGATTACAAACGACATCGCAGATCAGATTGATGCATCTGGATTAGAGTCCGTAGAGGTTAGATCTCCATTGACTTGTGAGGCAGAAAAAGGAGTTTGTGCTAAATGTTATGGCCGTAACCTAGCGACTAACAGAATGGTAATGCGTGGAGAAGCCGTAGGTGTAATTGCCGCACAATCCATCGGTGAACCAGGAACGCAATTGACACTGCGTACATTCCACGTGGGTGGTGTTGCAGGTAACGTTTCTGAAGAAAATACCATCGTAGCTAAAAATGACGGTATCCTTGAAATAGAAGATATCAAAACAGTGAAAGGTGAAAGCAGTGATGGTAGCCCAGTTGAAGTTGTTATTTCAAGAACGGCAGAATCTAAGTTGCTACATCCAAAAACTGGAATTCTTTTGAACTCTAACAACATTCCTTACGGTTCAGAGCTTTATGCTAAAGTTGGCTCTACCGTTAAGAAAGGTGACCTCATTGCTAAATGGGATGCCTTTAATGGTGTGATTATATCTGAATTTGCAGGTAAAATCAAGTTTGAAAACATCATACAAGGAACAACCTTCCAAGTGGAGACTGATGAGCAAACTGGTTATGAAGAGAAAGTAATTTCTGATTCAAGAGATAAGAAGTTGATCCCAACGCTTCACATTGTTGATGCTAAAGGAGAAACTCAGATCAGTTACAACTTACCTGTAGGTGCACACTTAATGGTAAATGATGAAGAGAAGATCAAAGTAGGTAAAGTGCTAGTTAAGATTCCTCGTAAGTCTGCTAAGGCAGGTGATATTACTGGAGGTCTACCACGAGTAACGGAACTATTTGAAGCTCGTAACCCATCTAATCCTGCTGTAGTAAGTGAGATTGACGGTGTTGTTTCATTCGGTAAAATCAAGCGTGGTAACCGTGAGATCATCGTTACTTCTAAAACTGACGAGGTTAAGAAATATCTAGTAAAACTTTCTAACCAGATCTTGGTACAAGAGAACGACTACGTTCGTGCTGGTATGCCACTTTCTGATGGTTCTATAACTCCTAAGGATATTCTTGCAATCAAAGGTCCTAGTGCTGTTCAACAGTACCTAGTAAATGAGGTACAAGAAGTATATAGATTACAAGGGGTTAAGATCAATGATAAGCACTTTGAAGTTGTTGTACGACAAATGCTTAGAAAAGTGAAGATTGTTGATCCAGGTGATGGAGTATTCCTAGAGAACCAATTGGTTCACAAAGAAGATTTTATCAAGGAGAACGACAACTTGTATGGAATGAAAGTAGTGGAAAATGCAGGAGATTCTGCAACTCTTAAAGAAGGGCAAGTAATCACGCCACGTCAATTGCGTGACGAGAACTCCATCTTGAAGAGAGAAGATAAAGCATTAGTAGAAGCACGTGATGTAGAGCCAGCAACGGCAGAGCCAGTACTGCAAGGTATTACTCGTGCATCGCTTCAAACTAAATCCTTTATCAGTGCAGCGTCCTTCCAGGAGACTACAAAAGTATTGAACGAGGCTGCAGTGAGCGGTAAGGTGGATACTCTAGAAGGTCTTAAGGAGAATGTAATTGTTGGTCACAGAATTCCAGCAGGAACAGGAATGCGTAATTACGACGATATCATCGTAGGCTCAAAAGAAGAGTTCGAAAAATTGTTACAGCGTCGTGATGAACCACAAGTGAACTATAACTAATGGCTGATAATAAAGATCATAAAATCAACATTGAAATAGATCCTGAAGTGGCTGAAGGTCAATATAGCAACCTTGCTATTATCAATCATTCGGTATCAGAATTTGTAGTAGATTTTGTGAACATCATGCCTGGGAATCCTAAATCAAAGGTGAAGTCACGGGTGATACTAACTCCACAACATGCTAAGAGACTGGCACAGGCTCTAGCAGATAATGTGAGAAAGTTTGAATCCATGCATGGCGATATCAAAGATTATGATAAGCCGCCGATACCTCTAAATTTTGGACCTACCGGTCAAGCCTAATAAGAAAAAAACCCGATGAATTTCATCGGGTTTTTTGTTTATGGTAATGAAGTCGTTGGTCAAGTTCGCTTTCGCGAAAGCGAGATTCCTAAATGTCTTAACCTGCATTATTCTTGAACATCTGTGAATAATAGCGCTGGTTCAAGCTATAAATCTATGTAGGAAAAACCATAAAGTATTGTTTATAACTTTTTAAAATGTTATTCGTCGATATATTGTAGTGAATACCTTAAAGATTTGCTAAAAATTATTTCGAAATTGTACCTTTACTAGTTCATTGAGCCTCAACGAGGTGAACTAATTGTATACGAATGGAAATCCCTACTCTTCCTACGGTTATTAGCCGTTACATTTCTAACATCGTTCTTTCCTTATCCTTCTTAATTGCGATAATAACACCTTCCACGGTTTTAAGTCAAGCGAGACCTACATTTAACCTGTCGCAAGGCCCTACTTTGCTACCCAATGGAGCAGCAGCCGAACAGATTGGAGCTAGGTATATTTATCAAAACGTAGAAGTTTCTCAAGATGGGTTTGTCGTAGACGCCATCGTTACCATTATTGATAAGGTTAATGTACAGGAGCCTACCGCAGATTCATTTATTGTTGATTCTGTAATTGGGCTTGACAACAGGTTTGAACCTACCATCAACACGGGTCCTGGTATTGGATACGTAGAATGGCAAGTTGAGTTTGTTATAGATGGTACGGTCGTAGACGCAAATGATGTAGGGATACTTGCGAGACTAGATTCGTTTACTGTAGAGGCCATTGACGTGGATGGTTTTGAATTCTTTGAGGCCATTGTCACAGATTCTTATACATTAGAAGGTGGAACTAATCCAGCTACGGAATTGGTAGTGTCACAGAATGGAGAGTTTACAAGATTTCAAAGCGATGTCGATTTTGCTGCGGGTATTAGTGAAAGTAATACAGAATTCGTCGTTCGTATCAATTATAATAACATCAGTTCTATCAGATTTCGTAATGGTAGTTCTAACGATAGTAATGATAGACAGAATTCTGTAAGCTTCTTAGGAGAGGTCACATTTAATGTGGCAAATACGACTCAAGTAAACAACCCACCTACGGTTCTCGATAATTTAGGTAATGTCATTTTCTCTAACGAGAGTTTTCAGGCCAACTTACTTGATGCTGCCTCAGATCCTGAAAACAATATTGATCCAACAACGGTTGTTCTGTTTGATCCCAACGACACTTCAAATAGAGGAAGTTTAAATAACCCGTTGATTATTCCAGGTGTTGGGACATATACGGTTGACGGGTCTGGTAACCTAACATTCATTCCAGCCCAAGATTATTTAGGTGATGCCTCCATATTATTTTCGGTTCAGGATGACTTAGGGGTCAACTCTGATCGAGCAACATTGGAAATCAACGTCGTTGATCAGTGTGACGCTGTAGCTTCAGGTAATCCAGATAATGATGGTGATGGGATATCAGATATATGTGATTTAGATGATGATAATGATGGTATTCTCGATACCATGGAATGTGAGGACCAACCACAATCAGTTACATTAAACCTTTCTCAAGCAAACGCTAATTTCAATCAAAACGGCGCTGGAAGTGATGGTGTTGGCGCTTTTACAACATATACAAATGCTACGACATTCAATGGTCAAAATGTGGACTTAAGATTGACTGTTTTACGCAACTCAAGCCCTGCAAATTTAACGGTGGATATTTCTGGATTTTCGTTTACTGATACAGCTACAAACATTACCTATTATTACCCAATCATTCTGGACGGAGCAAATGCAGATGGATTTGCAGAATTTGAAATAGAGTTTTTCCTATCGGGAACCAACACACTTATTGAGGTGCCAGTAGAAATTACATTTCTAGATATTGATAATTTAGGCGTTGGAGAAGGAATAGAATTTTCTCGAGAGGATATTTCTTCCTATACCCTTTCAGGCACACCTGCAACTTCCATTACTTTAAATAACTCCACTTCATCATACTTTTCTGATCCTGGATCGTTTGTAAGATTTTTAGGAAATGCAGACGGTTCTCCAGATGACGAAAATCTATGGGTTGCGGTTGACCTACTACAATCATCAAATATTGACTTTACAGTCAAGAAAAGAGGTGGTATCACGGGTTATGTATTTGATAATGTAAGCTTTGCTAATCCAGGCCCAACAGTATTGGTAAATGGAGCGATTTGCGATCTGGATACAGACGGTGATGGTCTTCCAGACTACTTGGATCTAGATAGTGATAATGATGGAATTTATGACGCAGTAGAAAATGGAACATCTGACTTTGACGTCAATAATGACGGTCAGATTGATGGACCGGTAGGTGCTAATGGTGTTCCGAATGCTGCCGAAATAGGTGGTGGAGAATCTGGAATTGTAAAGGATCCGGTGAATTCAGATGGAGTAGGTCAACCAGATTACCAGGTACTCGACTCTGATGGCGACGGTTGTAGTGATTCAAATGAAGCTTATGATCAAATAAATGCAGAAGGTAATGATGCGGGTCAATTCGGTACAGGAAACCCTGCACCTACTGATGCTGATGGTACGGTGACGGCCGCCAGTTACATTACTCCAGCTGATCGAAATAACAACTCCATTGCTGACTTCCAAGAATCAGGTCCAGACTTGGACAATGATGGTATTGCAGACGCTTGTTTGCCACCAGTAGATACAGATGGAGATTTAGTCTTTGACAATCTAGATATTGATGATGATAATGATGGGATCATAGATACCCGTGAAGACTTGAATCTGGATGGTGACAACAATCCAGCAACAAACCCTACTGATACTGACGGTGATGGTGTTCCAGACTATCTGGATCTAGATTCAGATAACGATGGTATTACAGACAATGTAGAGGCACAGACCACTTTGGGCTATGTGGCTCCTCAGGATAGTAACAATGACGGTATACCAGATGTGACCGCAAATGGATTGCCGGTTTCCTATGACAATGCTGGCCAGGAGCTAGGTATTCTACCGGTAAATACAGACCAGACAGATAATCCAGATTATCGTGATACAGATTCCGATAATGACGGTGAATCCGATAATATAGAAGCCTTTGACCTTAATGGTGACGGCGTTGTAGGCGCAGCTTTAACGGGTCTAGACGATGATGGTGATGGTTTTGATAACGCATATGATACTCGTAATGATGGTTATGCAGACCCTAATGGTACCATAGATGATCCTAGATTACTACCAGACTCTGACAACGATTTGAATCAAGGAGGTAATGTAGACTATCGTGACGCTTTTAACCCATTGGACTTTGACGGTGATGGAGTTGATAATATAGAAGATAGAGACGACGACAACGATGGTATTGATGACGTTTTAGAAGGTTACCAGTTTATTGCAGATAATGATCCTACCATCTGCACGGGCTCTAGCTATTCGTTTACCAACAGTGCGTTGATTGCTGGTACTGCTGGTCAAGTAGGCGCTCGATACAGGTTTACCAACGTAGCACCTGGATTGGATGCTATTGTAACAATTACAGCAAAATCAGCAGGGACTACACTTGTCAATATAAACGGACAGGCAGAAGGTGATGCAAGCGCATTTCAACCAGTAATTCGATACGATGCTAACGCAACTGGTGATCGACAAATAACATTCAATGTTCGATTTGTTAATGCTGGCGGCTTGACCAGTGCTGTAGTTCCTAGTGTTGGCGGTTTCTTTCAAGACGTAGATGGCGAAAGCTTCGATCGTGAGTTTTACCGTGTCAACAACATTGTAGGATTCACTATCGGTAACCCTTCAAACATCCTGGCTTCAGATCTTGGGTCTGGAGTGACACAATTTATTGCAGACGGTACAGGATCTGTCGTGGCAAGCCCCACAAATGCGATTTCAAAAGACAATGCGCATCGCGTTTTCTTTCAAAAACAAGACATCAACCAGCTCAATTTTACCGTCGGTATTAAAAAGAATACCAGTACCGCAATTACACGTTACTATTCGTTGTTGTTTGACGAGTGTGAGTTGGCAAACTACAATGACCCATCACACCAGTTTACAGATGCAAACGCACCAGATACAGACGGCGACGGCATCCCTGATTACAAAGACCTTGATTCAGATGGTGACGGCTGTAACGACAGTATAGAGGCAGGATTTATTGACGCTTTCGCGAAAGCAGATGAAGATGGACGCCTGGGTAACACCAGTCCAGTCACGGTAGATGTCAATGGCCTGGTAACATCTGGCGAAAACAGTCAAGGCTACACAGAACCAGTAGATTCTGATGCAAATGGCAATTACGACTTTTTGGAAAACTCCATAAGCGTAGCTTGTAACGACCGCGACTTGGACGGCATCACAGACAGTATTGACCTGGACGACGACAACGACGGTATATTGGACACTGTGGAGAATGGCGGTGTCGATCCCTTTGGTGATGCTGACGGTGATGGCATCCCCAACTTCAGCGATGTAGGAGCGACCAATGATGCCAATGGCGATGGCGTCGTTGACAGCTTTGATACGGATGGTGACGGTATCATCAACCAGTTCGACCAGGACTCAGATGGCGATGGTATCCCGGACAACGTGGAGGGCCAGCCTACTGTGGGCTATACGGCACCGGACGGTGTGGATGCCAACAACGACGGTTTGGACGATGCCTACCCGGCAGGCGGAATCACACCAGAGAACACGGATGGTTCGGACCAGCCGGACTACCTTGACACGGACAGCGACAACGATGGCATCACAGATGTAGTCGAGGCCTCGGACTTCAACAATGATGGAGTGGCAGATACCGCTTTCGCGAATGTGGATAGCGACCAGGACGGCCTGGACGACAACTTCGATGGCGATACCACGGGCTATGGAGACCCCAACGGTACCCCAACGACCACAAATCCAGCAGGCGAGCTGAACAACACCGACGGTGCCGACGAGCCCGACTACCGCGACACAGACGATGACAACGATGGCGTTGATACCGATGCTGAAGTCATTGACAACAACAACCCTGAAGATGCCGACCTGGACGGCACGCCGGACTATCTGGACGTGGACGATCTGGATGGTGATGGGGTACCGGACAGCGCCGACCTGGATGACGACAACGACGGTATCCTGGACAGCGTGGAGGACGCTAACCTTGATGGTGACGACAACCCATATACGGACCCTACGGACAGTGACGGTGATGGCATCCCGAACTTCCAGGATCAGGACGCCGATGGCGATGGGATCCCGGACAACGTGGAGGGCCAGACCACTTCGGGCTATACGGCGCCTGACGGCGTTGACGCTGACGGCAACGGGCTTGACGATGCGTATGAGAACACACCTGGATCCGGCGAGGGCATCAGCCCGGAGAACACGGATGGCGCGGACCAGCCGGACTACCTTGACACGGACAGTGACAACGACGGCGTACCGGATGCGACGGAAGGCTTCGACGTGAACAGTGACGGAGTGGCGGACACCCTACCGGCAGGCAGCGACCAGGACGGTGACGGGATCGACGACAACTTCGATACGGACCCGAACGCGGCCTACACGGACCCTAGCGGTAATGTAGTGGACGCGGCACCTGGCGTTGAGCTGAACAACACGGACGGCGCGGACGAGCCGGACTACCGTGATACGGACGATGATGGCGACAACGTACCTACCCTTGCGGAGGACGTGGATGCCGATGGAGACCCTACCAATGACGATACGGACGGCGATGGTACACCGGACTACCTGGACACCGATGATGATGGTGATGGCGTGGACACGGCCCTGGAGGACTACGATGGGGACACGGACCCTACCAACCAGGACACCGATGGAGACGGTACACCGGACTACCTGGATACCGATGACGACGGCGATGGGGTGGATACCCAATATGAGAACCCGAACCCGGACGGTGATGGGAACCCGGCTACGGGAGCTACCCAGGACACCGACACCGATACCGTTCCCGACTATCTGGACACGGACGATGACGGCGATGGTGTGGATACCGTATTCGAGAACCCGAACCCGGACGGTGACGGCAACCCCAACACGGGCGCTACCCAGGACACCGATGGAACGGAAGGACCGGACTATCTGGACACGGACGATGACGGCGATGGACTGGCCACGGCAGATGAGAACGCTGACCCCAATGGGGACAACGATCCGTCGGATGCACTGGATAGCGATTTGGACGGCACGCCGGACTATCTTGACGTGGATGATCTGGATGGTGATGGGGTACCGGACAGCGCCGACCTGGATGACGACAACGACGGTATCCTGGACAGCGTGGAGGACGCTAACCTTGATGGTGACGACAACCCATATACGGACCCTACGGACAGTGACGGTGATGGCATCCCGAACTTCCAGGATCAGGACGCCGATGGCGATGGGATCCCGGACAACGTGGAGGGCCAGACCACTTCGGGCTATACGGCGCCTGACGGCGTTGACGCTGACGGCAACGGGCTTGACGATGCGTATGAGAACACACCTGGATCCGGCGAGGGCATCAGCCCGGAGAACACGGATGGCGCGGACCAGCCGGACTACCTTGACACGGACAGTGACAACGACGGCGTACCGGATGCGACGGAAGGCTTCGACGTGAACAGTGACGGAGTGGCGGACACCCTACCGGCAGGCAGCGACCAGGACGGTGACGGGATCGATGACAACTTCGATACGGACCCGAACGCGGCCTACACGGACCCTAGCGGTAATGTAGTGGACGCGGCACCTGGCGTCGAGCTGAACAACACGGACGGCGCGGACGAGCCGGACTACCGTGATACGGACGATGATGGCGACAACGTACCTACCCTTGCGGAGGACGTGGATGCCGATGGAGACCCCACCAATGACGATACGGACGGCGATGGTACACCGGACTACCTGGACACCGATGATGACGGCGATGGCGTGGACACGGCCCTGGAGGACTACGATGGGGACACGGACCCTACCAACCAGGACACCGATGGAGACGGTACACCGGACTACCTGGATACCGATGACGACGGCGATGGGGTGGATACCCAATATGAGAACCCGAACCCGGACGGTGATGGGAACCCGGCTACGGGAGCTACCCAGGACACCGACACCGATACCGTTCCCGACTATCTGGACACGGACGATGACGGCGATGGTGTGGATACCGTATTCGAGAACCCGAACCCGGACGGTGACGGCAACCCCAACACGGGCGCTACCCAGGACACCGATGGAACGGAAGGACCGGACTATCTGGACACGGACGATGACGGCGATGGACTGGCCACGGCAGATGAGAACGCTGACCCCAATGGGGACAACGATCCGTCGGATGCACTGGATAGCGATTTGGACGGCACGCCGGACTATCTTGACGTGGATGATCTGGATGGTGATGGGGTACCGGACAGCGCCGACCTGGATGACGACAACGACGGTATCCTGGACAGCGTGGAGGACGCTAACCTTGATGGTGACGACAACCCATATACGGACCCTACGGACAGTGACGGTGATGGCATCCCGAACTTCCAGGATCAGGACGCCGATGGCGATGGGATCCCGGACAACGTGGAGGGCCAGACCACTTCGGGCTATACGGCGCCTGACGGCGTTGACGCTGACGGCAACGGGCTTGACGATGCGTATGAGAACACACCTGGATCCGGCGAGGGCATCAGCCCGGAGAACACGGATGGCGCGGACCAGCCGGACTACCTTGACACGGACAGTGACAACGACGGCGTACCGGATGCCACGGAAGGCTTCGACGTGAACAGTGACGGAGTGGCGGACACCCTACCGGCAGGCAGCGACCAGGACGGTGACGGGATCGATGACAACTTCGATACGGACCCGAACGCGGCCTACACGGACCCTAGCGGTAATGTAGTGGACGCGGCACCTGGCGTCGAGCTGAACAACACGGACGGCGCGGACGAGCCGGACTACCGTGATACGGACGATGATGGCGACAACGTACCTACCCTTGCGGAGGACGTGGATGCCGATGGAGACCCTACCAATGACGATACGGACGGCGATGGTACACCGGACTACCTGGACACCGATGATGATGGTGATGGCGTGGACACGGCCCTGGAGGACTACGATGGGGACACGGACCCTACCAACCAGGACACCGATGGAGACGGTACACCGGACTACCTGGATACCGATGACGACGGCGATGGGGTGGATACCCAATATGAGAACCCGAACCCGGACGGTGATGGGAACCCGGCTACGGGAGCTACCCAGGACACCGACACCGATACCGTTCCCGACTATCTGGACACGGACGATGACGGCGATGGTGTGGATACCGTATTCGAGAACCCGAACCCGGACGGTGACGGCAACCCCAACACGGGCGCTACCCAGGACACCGATGGAACGGAAGGACCGGACTATCTGGACACGGACGATGACGGCGATGGACTGGCCACGGCAGATGAGAACGCTGACCCCAATGGGGACAACGATCCGTCGGATGCACTGGATAGCGATTTGGACGGCACGCCGGACTATCTTGACGTGGACGATCTGGATGGTGATGGGGTACCGGACAGCGCCGACCTGGATGACGACAACGACGGTATCCTGGACAGCGTGGAGGACGCTAACCTTGATGGTGACGACAACCCATATACGGACCCTACGGACAGTGACGGTGATGGCATCCCGAACTTCCAGGATCAGGACGCCGATGGCGATGGGATCCCGGACAACGTGGAGGGCCAGACCACTTCGGGCTATACGGCGCCTGACGGCGTTGACGCTGACGGCAACGGGCTTGACGATGCGTATGAGAACACACCTGGATCCGGCGAGGGCATCAGCCCGGAGAACACGGATGGCGCGGACCAGCCGGACTACCTTGACACGGACAGTGACAACGACGGCGTACCGGATGCGACGGAAGGCTTCGACGTGAACAGTGACGGAGTGGCGGACACCCTACCGGCAGGCAGCGACCAGGACGGTGACGGGATCGATGACAACTTCGATACGGACCCGAACGCGGCCTACACGGACCCTAGCGGTAATGTAGTGGACGCGGCACCTGGCGTCGAGCTGAACAACACGGACGGCGCGGACGAGCCGGACTACCGTGATACGGACGATGATGGCGACAACGTACCTACCCTTGCGGAGGACGTGGATGCCGATGGAGACCCTACCAATGACGATACGGACGGCGATGGTACACCGGACTACCTGGACACCGATGATGACGGCGATGGCGTGGACACGGCCCTGGAGGACTACGATGGGGACACGGACCCTACCAACCAGGACACCGATGGAGACGGTACACCGGACTACCTGGACACCGATGACGACGGCGATGGGGTGGATACCCAATATGAGAACCCGAACCCGGACGGTGATGGGAACCCGGCTACGGGAGCTACCCAGGACACCGACACCGATACCGTTCCCGACTATCTGGACACGGACGATGACGGCGATGGTGTGGATACCGTATTCGAGAACCCGAACCCGGACGGTGACGGCAACCCCAACACGGGCGCTACCCAGGACACCGATGGAACGGAAGGACCGGACTATCTGGACACGGACGATGACGGCGATGGACTGGCCACGGCAGATGAGAACGCTGACCCCAATGGGGACAACGATCCGTCGGATGCACTGGATAGCGATTTGGACGGCACGCCGGACTATCTTGACGTGGATGATCTGGATGGTGATGGGGTACCGGACAGCGCCGACCTGGATGACGACAACGACGGTATCCTGGACAGCGTGGAGGACGCTAACCTTGATGGTGACGACAACCCATATACGGACCCTACGGACAGTGACGGTGATGGCATCCCGAACTTCCAGGATCAGGACGCCGATGGCGATGGGATCCCGGACAACGTGGAGGGCCAGACCACTTCGGGCTATACGGCGCCTGACGGCGTTGACGCTGACGGCAACGGGCTTGACGATGCGTATGAGAACACACCTGGATCCGGCGAGGGCATCAGCCCGGAGAACACGGATGGCGCGGACCAGCCGGACTACCTTGACACGGACAGTGACAACGACGGCGTACCGGATGCGACGGAAGGCTTCGACGTGAACAGTGACGGAGTGGCGGACACCCTACCGGCAGGCAGCGACCAGGACGGTGACGGGATCGATGACAACTTCGATACGGACCCGAACGCGGCCTACACGGACCCTAGCGGTAATGTAGTGGACGCGGCACCTGGCGTCGAGCTGAACAACACGGACGGTGCGGACGAGCCCGACTACCGCGACACGGACGATGACAACGATGGCGTTGATACCGATGCTGAAGTCATTGACAACAACAATCCTGAAGATGCCGACCTTGACGGCACACCGGACTATCTTGACGTGGACGATCTGGATGGTGATGGGGTACCGGACAGCGCCGACCTGGATGACGACAACGACGGTATCCTGGACAGCGTGGAGGACGCGAACCTTGATGGTGACGACAACCCATATACGGACCCAACGGACAGTGACGGTGATGGCATCCCGAACTTCCGGGATCAGGACTCCGATGGCGATGGTATCCCGGACAACGTGGAGGGCCAGCCTACTGTGGGCTATACGGCACCGGACGGTGTGGATGCCAACAACGACGGTTTGGACGATGCCTACCCGGCAGGCGGAATCACACCAGAGAACACGGATGGTTCGGACCAGCCGGACTACCTTGACACGGACAGCGACAACGATGGCATCACAGATGTAGTCGAGGCCTCGGACTTCAACAATGATGGAGTGGCAGATACCGCTTTCGCGAATGTGGATAGCGACCAGGACGGCCTGGACGACAACTTCGATGGCGATACCACGGGCTATGGAGACCCCAACGGTACCCCAACGACCACAAATCCAGCAGGCGAGCTGAACAACACCGACGGTGCCGACGAGCCCGACTACCGCGACACAGACGATGACAACGATGGCGTTGATACCGATGCTGAAGTCATTGACAACAACAACCCTGAAGATGCCGACCTGGACGGCACGCCGGACTATCTGGACGTGGACGATCTGGATGGTGATGGGGTACCGGACAGCGCCGACCTGGATGACGACAACGACGGTATCCTGGACAGCGTGGAGGACGCTAACCTTGATGGTGACGACAACCCATATACGGACCCTACGGACAGTGACGGTGATGGCATCCCGAACTTCCAGGATCAGGACGCCGATGGCGATGGGATCCCGGACAACGTGGAGGGCCAGACCACTTCGGGCTATACGGCGCCTGACGGCGTTGACGCTGACGGCAACGGGCTTGACGATGCGTATGAGAACACACCTGGATCCGGCGAGGGCATCAGCCCGGAGAACACGGATGGCGCGGACCAGCCGGACTACCTTGACACGGACAGTGACAACGACGGCGTACCGGATGCGACGGAAGGCTTCGACGTGAACAGTGACGGAGTGGCGGACACCCTACCGGCAGGCAGCGACCAGGACGGTGACGGGATCGACGACAACTTCGATACGGACCCGAACGCGGCCTACACGGACCCTAGCGGTAATGTAGTGGACGCGGCACCTGGCGTTGAGCTGAACAACACGGACGGCGCGGACGAGCCGGACTACCGTGATACGGACGATGATGGCGACAACGTACCTACCCTTGCGGAGGACGTGGATGCCGATGGAGACCCTACCAATGACGATACGGACGGCGATGGTACACCGGACTACCTGGACACCGATGATGACGGCGATGGCGTGGACACGGCCCTGGAGGACTACGATGGGGACACGGACCCTACCAACCAGGACACCGATGGAGACGGTACGCCGGACTACCTGGACACCGATGATGACGGCGATGGAGTGGATACCCAATATGAGAACCCGAACCCGGACGGTGATGG
Organism: Nonlabens sp. YIK11; assembly: GCF_001413925.1. Taxonomy (NCBI): domain Bacteria; kingdom Pseudomonadati; phylum Bacteroidota; class Flavobacteriia; order Flavobacteriales; family Flavobacteriaceae; genus Nonlabens; species Nonlabens sp. YIK11. The sequence goes on along the minus strand of NZ_LBMJ01000001.1, from coordinate 3,191,850 downwards.
GAACCCGGCTACGGGAGCTACCCAGGACACCGACACCGATACCGTTCCCGACTATCTGGACACGGACGATGACGGCGATGGTGTGGATACCGTATTCGAGAACCCGAACCCGGACGGTGACGGCAACCCCAACACGGGCGCTACCCAGGACACCGATGGAACGGAAGGACCGGACTATCTGGACACGGACGATGACGGCGATGGACTGGCCACGGCAGATGAGAACGCTGACCCCAATGGGGACAACGATCCGTCGGATGCACTGGATAGCGATTTGGACGGCACGCCGGACTATCTGGACGTGGACGATCTGGATGGTGATGGGGTACCGGACAGCGCCGACCTGGATGACGACAACGACGGTATCCTGGACAGCGTGGAGGACGCTAACCTTGATGGTGACGACAACCCATATACGGACCCTACGGACAGTGACGGTGATGGCATCCCGAACTTCCAGGATCAGGACGCCGATGGCGATGGGATCCCGGACAACGTGGAGGGCCAGACCACTTCGGGCTATACGGCGCCTGACGGCGTTGACGCTGACGGCAACGGGCTTGACGATGCGTATGAGAACACACCTGGATCCGGCGAGGGCATCAGCCCGGAGAACACGGATGGCGCGGACCAGCCGGACTACCTTGACACGGACAGTGACAACGACGGCATCACAGATGTAGTCGAGGCCTCGGACTTCAACAATGATGGAGTGGCAGATACCGCTTTCGCGAATGTGGATAGCGACCAGGACGGCCTGGACGACAACTTCGATGGCGATACCACGGGCTATGGAGACCCCAATGGTACCCCAACGACAACAAATCCAGCAGGCGAGCTGAACAACACGGACGGCGCGGACGAGCCGGACTATAGGGATACGGACGATGACAACGATGGTGTTGATACCGATGCTGAAGTCATTGACAACAATGACCCTGAAGATGCCGATCTAGACGGTATACCCGATTATCTTGATAATGATGACAATGATGGGGACGGTATTCCAGATACTGTAGATGTGGATGATGACAACGATGGTCTATCTGATATTGTGGAAACTGGTGGTGATGACCCTTTCGCGGACAGCGATAACAATGGGATTCCTGATTTTAATGATGTCAGTATTCTGAATGACAGGAATAATGATGGGATTGTTGATAGATTTGATGCGGATCGAGATGGTATCATAAATCAATATGATATTGATGCAGATGGTGACGGTCTTACAGATGTTTACGAATCAGGTAACTCATCGCTAGACACTAATGGAGATGGTCGAATTGATGATCAAGACACAGGCTTTACAGATGTTGATAACAATGGCCAATCTGATAACACAGAGGCAACAGTTGCTACAGATTCTGAAGGTGATTCTGTTGCTGATTATCTTGATATAGATTCAGATAACGATGGTATTTTAGATAACATTGAGATTCAAGATTTCAATAATCCAAATTCAAGAACTCGAAATGACTCTGATGGTGACGGACTTGATGATGCTTATGATCCCGATAATGGAGGTACCTCAATTCTAGTACCTCAAAACTCTGATGCTGATCCATTCCCTAATTATTTGGATTTAGATTCAGATGATGATGGGATCATTGACAATATAGAATGGCAAACAACGGCTGATTATTTACTACCTGCAGCAGACACTGATGGTAATGGGTTGGCAGATAATTATGAAACAAATCCTGGTAGTGGAGTTCCCATAAATCAGCCGAATAATGCTGATAGTACCGATCTTCCTGATTATCTGGATACAGATTCCGACAATGATGGACTTACGGATAACGATGAAGTTTATAATTTACCGCCAGCAAACTCAGACTCGGACAATGATGGTTTGGATGATGCATACGATAGTGATGATGTAAGCGGTTTGAGTGGTCCTGATGCGGCTTCCAATTTAAACATGAATGGCCCTGCTATGAGCGGCGTTCAGGACTTTCCTAATGTACAAAACCCGTTAACCGCAGAAGTGGATTTCCGTGACAGTACGGATCCGAACAACCCAGTAGATACTGACTTGGATGGAGTTTTAGATAATGTTGACATAGACGATGATAATGATGGTATTCTAGATTCAGTTGAATCTCTAGGATTTGTTCCAACTAACAATGCTACAGATGATTGTGGTAGACCGTCTTCATCTTTTACCTCTCCTGTCTATGCTGGAGGTAATCCAGATGGTTCAATTGGTGCACTGTATAGGTTTGAAAATGTTGCTAATTATCCTTCAATTGGTGTGGTCGATGCAATTATCGAAATCACTGATATTACGGGTGGAGCTACTTTAATTACCATCGACAATGATGCTACAGGGGACGTTAATGCATGGCAACCAGAATTTAATGTTCCTGGCCCCACAGGCAGCTCATCGCAAATGGAATTTGAGGTGAGATTCGTGTTGGATGGAACAAACACACAGTTTAATGTTGGTAGATTTGGTGGTACCATCTATGATATAGATGGAGCAAATGCTCGTGAGTCAGTCATCTTAAGTCAACCTGGACTGTATGCTGTTGATAACGAGACATTATTATCTATAAATTCCGATGCCTCTTCTGGAGAGGTCACATTTACTGGTCCAGATGATACATATGTAGGTGTTGACCTTTCTCCTAGATTGGCGACCTACTTCAATTACTATAACTCTTCAGAGTTTTCAATAAGATTTTCAGCACAATTATTAAGTGCTACAGCAAATACTAATTTGGGTTCTGTTCTATTTGATGTTTGTTCTATCAATGGGTTATTCGAGGGTAATACCACATCTAACAACGCTAGTCAAACCGGCCCAGACGGTGTTAGCGAACCATCAGGACCTGGAACATTTGCTGTCTATACAGTAAATGATGGAATAGATAGCGATGGAGATAATATACCAGATGAATTGGACATTGATTCAGATAACGATGGTATTCCTGATAATTTAGAATCTCAACCTACCATCGGTTATGTACCACCAGGAAATTCTGATACAGATTCTGATGGGTTGCTAGATGCTTATGAAGGAGCTGGTAATGAAGGTATTATACCTATCGATACCGATGGTGATGGCACATTGGATTATTTAGACCTAGACACCGATAACGATGGTTTTAATGATGATTTAGAGTCGGGCATCCCTTTAGCAACAAATAATAATGATTCTGATGGAGATGGATTATTGGATCAATATGACTCAATCAATAATACAGGTGTAGCTTATACTGCTAATGATCAATACTCGGGAGGTAGCGCAGATCTCTCTAATCAAAATAATCCAGCAACTCCTGAAGTTGACTATCGAGAAGCAAGAGACCGCGACTTGGACGGTATCACTGACAGTATTGACCTGGACGACGACAACGATGGTATTTTAGACACTGTGGAGAATGGCGGTGTCGATCCCTTTGGTGATGCTGATGGTGATGGCATCCCCAACTTCAGCGATGTAGGAGCGACCAATGATGCCAATGGCGATGGCGTCGTGGACAGCTTTGATACGGATGGCGACGGTATCATCAACCAGTTCGACCAGGACTCCGATGGCGATGGTATCCCGGACAACGTGGAGGGCCAGCCTACTGTGGGCTATACGGCACCGGACGGTGTGGATGCCAACAACGACGGTTTGGACGATGCCTACCCGGCAGGCGGAATCACACCAGAGAACACGGATGGTTCGGACCAGCCGGACTACCTTGACACGGACAGCGACAACGATGGCATCACAGATGTAGTCGAGGCCTCGGACTTCAACAATGATGGAGTGGCAGATACCGCTTTCGCGAATGTGGATAGCGACCAGGACGGCCTGGACGACAACTTCGATGGCGATACCACGGGCTATGGAGACCCCAACGGTACCCCAACGACCACAAATCCAGCAGGCGAGCTGAACAACACCGACGGTGCCGACGAGCCCGACTACCGCGACACAGACGATGACAACGATGGCGTTGATACCGATGCTGAAGTCATTGACAACAACAACCCTGAAGATGCCGACCTGGACGGCACGCCGGACTATCTGGACGTGGACGATCTGGATGGTGATGGGGTACCGGACAGCGCCGACCTGGATGACGACAACGACGGTATCCTGGACAGCGTGGAGGACGCTAACCTTGATGGTGACGACAACCCATATACGGACCCTACGGACAGTGACGGTGATGGCATCCCGAACTTCCAGGATCAGGACGCCGATGGCGATGGGATCCCGGACAACGTGGAGGGCCAGACCACTTCGGGCTATACGGCGCCTGACGGCGTTGACGCTGACGGCAACGGGCTTGACGATGCGTATGAGAACACACCTGGATCCGGCGAGGGCATCAGCCCGGAGAACACGGATGGCGCGGACCAGCCGGACTACCTTGACACGGACAGTGACAACGACGGCGTACCGGATGCCACGGAAGGCTTCGACGTGAACAGTGACGGAGTGGCGGACACCCTACCGGCAGGCAGCGACCAGGACGGTGACGGGATCGACGACAACTTCGATACGGACCCGAACGCGGCCTACACGGACCCTAGCGGTAATGTAGTGGACGCGGCACCTGGCGTCGAGCTGAACAACACGGACGGCGCGGACGAGCCGGACTACCGTGATACGGACGATGATGGCGACAACGTACCTACCCTTGCGGAGGACGTGGATGCCGATGGAGACCCTACCAATGACGATACGGACGGCGATGGTACACCGGACTACCTGGACACCGATGATGATGGTGATGGCGTGGACACGGCCCTGGAGGACTACGATGGGGACACGGACCCTACCAACCAGGACACCGATGGAGACGGTACACCGGACTACCTGGATACCGATGACGACGGCGATGGGGTGGATACCCAATATGAGAACCCGAACCCGGACGGTGATGGGAACCCGGCTACGGGAGCTACCCAGGACACCGACACCGATACCGTTCCCGACTATCTGGACACGGACGATGACGGCGATGGGGTGGATACCGTATTCGAGAACCCGAACCCGGACGGTGACGGCAACCCCAACACGGGCGCTACCCAGGACACCGATGGAACGGAAGGACCGGACTATCTGGACACGGACGATGACGGCGATGGACTGGCCACGGCAGATGAGAACGCTGACCCCAATGGGGACAACGATCCGTCGGATGCACTGGATAGCGATTTGGACGGCACGCCGGACTATCTTGACGTGGACGATCTGGATGGTGATGGGGTACCGGACAGCGCCGACCTGGATGACGACAACGACGGTATCCTGGACAGCGTGGAGGACGCTAACCTTGATGGTGACGACAACCCATATACGGACCCTACGGACAGTGACGGTGATGGCATCCCGAACTTCCAGGATCAGGACGCCGATGGCGATGGGATCCCGGACAACGTGGAGGGCCAGACCACTTCGGGCTATACGGCGCCTGACGGCGTTGACGCTGACGGCAACGGGCTTGACGATGCGTATGAGAACACACCTGGATCCGGCGAGGGCATCAGCCCGGAGAACACGGATGGCGCGGACCAGCCGGACTACCTTGACACGGACAGTGACAACGACGGCGTACCGGATGCCACGGAAGGCTTCGACGTGAACAGTGACGGAGTGGCGGACACCCTACCGGCAGGCAGCGACCAGGACGGTGACGGGATCGATGACAACTTCGATACGGACCCGAACGCGGCCTACACGGACCCTAGCGGTAATGTAGTGGACGCGGCACCTGGCGTCGAGCTGAACAACACGGACGGCGCGGACGAGCCGGACTACCGTGATACGGACGATGATGGCGACAACGTACCTACCCTTGCGGAGGACGTGGATGCCGATGGAGACCCTACCAATGACGATACGGACGGCGATGGTACACCGGACTACCTGGACACCGATGATGATGGTGATGGCGTGGACACGGCCCTGGAGGACTACGATGGGGACACGGACCCTACCAACCAGGACACCGATGGAGACGGTACACCGGACTACCTGGATACCGATGACGACGGCGATGGGGTGGATACCCAATATGAGAACCCGAACCCGGACGGTGATGGGAACCCGGCTACGGGAGCTACCCAGGACACCGACACCGATACCGTTCCCGACTATCTGGACACGGACGATGACGGCGATGGGGTGGATACCGTATTCGAGAACCCGAACCCGGACGGTGACGGCAACCCCAACACGGGCGCTACCCAGGACACCGATGGAACGGAAGGACCGGACTATCTGGACACGGACGATGACGGCGATGGACTGGCCACGGCAGATGAGAACGCTGACCCCAATGGGGACAACGATCCGTCGGATGCACTGGATAGCGATTTGGACGGCACGCCGGACTATCTTGACGTGGATGATCTGGATGGTGATGGGGTACCGGACAGCGCCGACCTGGATGACGACAACGACGGTATCCTGGACAGCGTGGAGGACGCTAACCTTGATGGTGACGACAACCCATATACGGACCCTACGGACAGTGACGGTGATGGCATCCCGAACTTCCAGGATCAGGACGCCGATGGCGATGGGATCCCGGACAACGTGGAGGGCCAGACCACTTCGGGCTATACGGCGCCTGACGGCGTTGACGCTGACGGCAACGGGCTTGACGATGCGTATGAGAACACACCTGGATCCGGCGAGGGCATCAGCCCGGAGAACACGGATGGCGCGGACCAGCCGGACTACCTTGACACGGACAGTGACAACGACGGCGTACCGGATGCGACGGAAGGCTTCGACGTGAACAGTGACGGAGTGGCGGACACCCTACCGGCAGGCAGCGACCAGGACGGTGACGGGATCGACGACAACTTCGATACGGACCCGAACGCGGCCTACACGGACCCTAGCGGTAATGTAGTGGACGCGGCACCTGGCGTTGAGCTGAACAACACGGACGGCGCGGACGAGCCGGACTACCGTGATACGGACGATGATGGCGACAACGTACCTACCCTTGCGGAGGACGTGGATGCCGATGGAGACCCTACCAATGACGATACGGACGGCGATGGTACACCGGACTACCTGGACACCGATGATGATGGTGATGGCGTGGACACGGCCCTGGAGGACTACGATGGGGACACGGACCCTACCAACCAGGACACCGATGGAGACGGTACACCGGACTACCTGGATACCGATGACGACGGCGATGGGGTGGATACCCAATATGAGAACCCGAACCCGGACGGTGATGGGAACCCGGCTACGGGAGCTACCCAGGACACCGACACCGATACCGTTCCCGACTATCTGGACACGGACGATGACGGCGATGGTGTGGATACCGTATTCGAGAACCCGAACCCGGACGGTGACGGCAACCCCAACACGGGCGCTACCCAGGACACCGATGGAACGGAAGGACCGGACTATCTGGACACGGACGATGACGGCGATGGACTGGCCACGGCAGATGAGAACGCTGACCCCAATGGGGACAACGATCCGTCGGATGCACTGGATAGCGATTTGGACGGCACGCCGGACTATCTTGACGTGGATGATCTGGATGGTGATGGGGTACCGGACAGCGCCGACCTGGATGACGACAACGACGGTATCCTGGACAGCGTGGAGGACGCTAACCTTGATGGTGACGACAACCCATATACGGACCCTACGGACAGTGACGGTGATGGCATCCCGAACTTCCAGGATCAGGACGCCGATGGCGATGGGATCCCGGACAACGTGGAGGGCCAGACCACTTCGGGCTATACGGCGCCTGACGGCGTTGACGCTGACGGCAACGGGCTTGACGATGCGTATGAGAACACACCTGGATCCGGCGAGGGCATCAGCCCGGAGAACACGGATGGCGCGGACCAGCCGGACTACCTTGACACGGACAGTGACAACGACGGCGTACCGGATGCGACGGAAGGCTTCGACGTGAACAGTGACGGAGTGGCGGACACCCTACCGGCAGGCAGCGACCAGGACGGTGACGGGATCGATGACAACTTCGATACGGACCCGAACGCGGCCTACACGGACCCTAGCGGTAATGTAGTGGACGCGGCACCTGGCGTCGAGCTGAACAACACGGACGGCGCGGACGAGCCGGACTACCGTGATACGGACGATGATGGCGACAACGTACCTACCCTTGCGGAGGACGTGGATGCCGATGGAGACCCCACCAATGACGATACGGACGGCGATGGTACACCGGACTACCTGGACACCGATGATGACGGCGATGGCGTGGACACGGCCCTGGAGGACTACGATGGGGACACGGACCCTACCAACCAGGACACCGATGGAGACGGTACACCGGACTACCTGGATACCGATGACGACGGCGATGGGGTGGATACCCAATATGAGAACCCGAACCCGGACGGTGATGGGAACCCGGCTACGGGAGCTACCCAGGACACCGACACCGATACCGTTCCCGACTATCTGGACACGGACGATGACGGCGATGGTGTGGATACCGTATTCGAGAACCCGAACCCGGACGGTGACGGCAACCCCAACACGGGCGCTACCCAGGACACCGATGGAACGGAAGGACCGGACTATCTGGACACGGACGATGACGGCGATGGACTGGCCACGGCAGATGAGAACGCTGACCCCAATGGGGACAACGATCCGTCGGATGCACTGGATAGCGATTTGGACGGCACGCCGGACTATCTTGACGTGGATGATCTGGATGGTGATGGGGTACCGGACAGCGCCGACCTGGATGACGACAACGACGGTATCCTGGACAGCGTGGAGGACGCTAACCTTGATGGTGACGACAACCCATATACGGACCCTACGGACAGTGACGGTGATGGCATCCCGAACTTCCAGGATCAGGACGCCGATGGCGATGGGATCCCGGACAACGTGGAGGGCCAGACCACTTCGGGCTATACGGCGCCTGACGGCGTTGACGCTGACGGCAACGGGCTTGACGATGCGTATGAGAACACACCTGGATCCGGCGAGGGCATCAGCCCGGAGAACACGGATGGCGCGGACCAGCCGGACTACCTTGACACGGACAGTGACAACGACGGCGTACCGGATGCCACGGAAGGCTTCGACGTGAACAGTGACGGAGTGGCGGACACCCTACCGGCAGGCAGCGACCAGGACGGTGACGGGATCGATGACAACTTCGATACGGACCCGAACGCGGCCTACACGGACCCTAGCGGTAATGTAGTGGACGCGGCACCTGGCGTCGAGCTGAACAACACGGACGGCGCGGACGAGCCGGACTACCGTGATACGGACGATGATGGCGACAACGTACCTACCCTTGCGGAGGACGTGGATGCCGATGGAGACCCTACCAATGACGATACGGACGGCGATGGTACACCGGACTACCTGGACACCGATGATGATGGTGATGGCGTGGACACGGCCCTGGAGGACTACGATGGGGACACGGACCCTACCAACCAGGACACCGATGGAGACGGTACACCGGACTACCTGGATACCGATGACGACGGCGATGGGGTGGATACCCAATATGAGAACCCGAACCCGGACGGTGATGGGAACCCGGCTACGGGAGCTACCCAGGACACCGACACCGATACCGTTCCCGACTATCTGGACACGGACGATGACGGCGATGGTGTGGATACCGTATTCGAGAACCCGAACCCGGACGGTGACGGCAACCCCAACACGGGCGCTACCCAGGACACCGATGGAACGGAAGGACCGGACTATCTGGACACGGACGATGACGGCGATGGACTGGCCACGGCAGATGAGAACGCTGACCCCAATGGGGACAACGATCCGTCGGATGCACTGGATAGCGATTTGGACGGCACGCCGGACTATCTTGACGTGGACGATCTGGATGGTGATGGGGTACCGGACAGCGCCGACCTGGATGACGACAACGACGGTATCCTGGACAGCGTGGAGGACGCTAACCTTGATGGTGACGACAACCCATATACGGACCCTACGGACAGTGACGGTGATGGCATCCCGAACTTCCAGGATCAGGACGCCGATGGCGATGGGATCCCGGACAACGTGGAGGGCCAGACCACTTCGGGCTATACGGCGCCTGACGGCGTTGACGCTGACGGCAACGGGCTTGACGATGCGTATGAGAACACACCTGGATCCGGCGAGGGCATCAGCCCGGAGAACACGGATGGCGCGGACCAGCCGGACTACCTTGACACGGACAGTGACAACGACGGCGTACCGGATGCGACGGAAGGCTTCGACGTGAACAGTGACGGAGTGGCGGACACCCTACCGGCAGGCAGCGACCAGGACGGTGACGGGATCGATGACAACTTCGATACGGACCCGAACGCGGCCTACACGGACCCTAGCGGTAATGTAGTGGACGCGGCACCTGGCGTCGAGCTGAACAACACGGACGGCGCGGACGAGCCGGACTACCGTGATACGGACGATGATGGCGACAACGTACCTACCCTTGCGGAGGACGTGGATGCCGATGGAGACCCTACCAATGACGATACGGACGGCGATGGTACACCGGACTACCTGGACACCGATGATGACGGCGATGGCGTGGACACGGCCCTGGAGGACTACGATGGGGACACGGACCCTACCAACCAGGACACCGATGGAGACGGTACACCGGACTACCTGGACACCGATGACGACGGCGATGGGGTGGATACCCAATATGAGAACCCGAACCCGGACGGTGATGGGAACCCGGCTACGGGAGCTACCCAGGACACCGACACCGATACCGTTCCCGACTATCTGGACACGGACGATGACGGCGATGGTGTGGATACCGTATTCGAGAACCCGAACCCGGACGGTGACGGCAACCCCAACACGGGCGCTACCCAGGACACCGATGGAACGGAAGGACCGGACTATCTGGACACGGACGATGACGGCGATGGACTGGCCACGGCAGATGAGAACGCTGACCCCAATGGGGACAACGATCCGTCGGATGCACTGGATAGCGATTTGGACGGCACGCCGGACTATCTTGACGTGGATGATCTGGATGGTGATGGGGTACCGGACAGCGCCGACCTGGATGACGACAACGACGGTATCCTGGACAGCGTGGAGGACGCTAACCTTGATGGTGACGACAACCCATATACGGACCCTACGGACAGTGACGGTGATGGCATCCCGAACTTCCAGGATCAGGACGCCGATGGCGATGGGATCCCGGACAACGTGGAGGGCCAGACCACTTCGGGCTATACGGCGCCTGACGGCGTTGACGCTGACGGCAACGGGCTTGACGATGCGTATGAGAACACACCTGGATCCGGCGAGGGCATCAGCCCGGAGAACACGGATGGCGCGGACCAGCCGGACTACCTTGACACGGACAGTGACAACGACGGCGTACCGGATGCGACGGAAGGCTTCGACGTGAACAGTGACGGAGTGGCGGACACCCTACCGGCAGGCAGCGACCAGGACGGTGACGGGATCGATGACAACTTCGATACGGACCCGAACGCGGCCTACACGGACCCTAGCGGTAATGTAGTGGACGCGGCACCTGGCGTCGAGCTGAACAACACGGACGGCGCGGACGAGCCGGACTACCGTGATACGGACGATGATGGCGACAACGTACCTACCCTTGCGGAGGACGTGGATGCCGATGGAGACCCTACCAATGACGATACGGACGGCGATGGTACACCGGACTACCTGGACACCGATGATGACGGCGATGGCGTGGACACGGCCCTGGAGGACTACGATGGGGACACGGACCCTACCAACCAGGACACCGATGGAGACGGTACACCGGACTACCTGGACACCGATGACGACGGCGATGGATTCTTGACTGTCAATGAAGATGCAGATCCTAACGGTGATGGTAATCCTGATGATGCGATTGACAGCGATGCAAATGGAATACCTAACTATTTAGATCCTGATGTCGTTGACAGTGATGGCGATGGAATATTGGATAGCGTTGATATTGACGATGACAATGATGGTATTCTTGACGTTGTAGAAGGGACCGTGGACACGGATCTTGACGGAATCATTAATTCTTTGGATCAGGACTCCGATGGAGATGGAATTCCAGATAATGTTGAAGCACAATCGACAACAGGATACTTTGCTCCATTGGGAATTGATACTGATAACAATGGTCTTGACGATGCTTATGAAACTACACCAGGTTCTGGTGAAGGTTTGATGACGGTAGATACTGATATGGATCTCATTGCCGATTATATCGATATTGATAGTGATGTTGATGGTATTGTTGACGCTACTGAGGCATTTGATTTTGATTCTAATGGTATACCAGACATCGTTCCTTCCGGTAGTGATGTGGATCAAGATGGACTTGACGATTCCTTTGATGGTGATAACACTGGATATGGAGATCCTAACGGAAGTCAAGTGGTATCTAATCCATTGGATGATTTAGTAAATACCGATGGTGCAGATGATTTAGATTTTAGGGATACAGATGATGATAACGACGGCATCGCATCCATTGATGAATCCAACGACCCTAACGGTGATGGATTAGCAAATGATGCAAATGACGCTGACGGTGATGGAATACCAGATTATCTAGATCCAGACAATGCAGATAATGACGGCGATGGTATACCAGACAATCTTGATCTTGATGATGATAATGATGGAATCCTTGATAGTGTTGAAGGTGATGGTGACTTTGATAATGATGGCATCATCGATCGATTTGATCAGGACTCTGACAATGATGGGATACCAGACAATATTGAGGCACAGACCACAACTGGATATATTTTCCCGATAGGTATTGACTCAGACAGTAATGGACTTGACGATGTTTATGAGAGTACACCTGGCGCTGGTGAAGGCATTACACCGGTTAATACTGACGGTGACGGTAATCCCGATTATCTCGACGTGGATTCAGACAATGACAACGTGGACGATTTCATAGAAGCATTTGATTACAACAATGATGGTCTTCCTGATATCGCTTTCGCGGAAGCGGATATAGACAACGACGGTATTGACGATGCATTTGATGGTGACACCACAGGTTACTTCGATCCTAATGGTATCGTTGTTGAAAATGATCCTTTACTTGATCTGAATAATTCTGACGGTACTGATGATCTAGATTATCGTGATACAGATGATGACAATGACGGTTTACTGACATTTGATGAGAATCCAGATCTTGATGGCGATCCTAACACTGTCGATCCAGGAGATGCAGATGGTGATGGTGTACCAGACTATCTTGACTTCAACGACAATGATCAGGATGGTATAGGTGATGGTATTGACATCGATGATGATAACGATGGTATTCTGGATATCGTTGAAGGTACCGGTGACTTTGACAACGATGGTATTATCGATGCATTTGACCAAGACACCGATGGTGACGGTATCCCAGATAATGTAGAGGCTCAATCTACAACGGGATACATCGCACCTAGTGGTAACGATGCAGATGGAAACGGTCTAGATGATAATTATGAGTCGGCACCTGGAAATGGTGAAGGACTCACACCTAATAATGAAGATGGTGACGGTAATCCAGACTATACAGATATCGATTCTGACAACGATGGTGTGTTTGACTTTATAGAAGCCTTTGACTTCAATAGCGATGGTGTTAGTGATATCGCTTTCGCGGAAGCGGACATAGATCAAGATGGATTGGACGATTCATTTGACGGCGATACCAATGGATATGGTGATCCTAATGGATTACAAGTGGTTACAAATCCAGTGAATGACCTCAATGATAATGATCGTGACGCAGCCACTGGTGGACCATTGAATAATCTTGATTTTAGAGATGTGGATGACGACAATGACGGCATACCTACCGTGGATGAAGATTTGAACAACAACAATGATTATGCTGATGATGATTCTGATAATGATGGTATTCCTGATTATCTGGACCTTCCAGACAATGATCGTGATGGTATTCCAGATGTTGACGATCTAGATGATGACAATGACGGTATACTGGATAGTGTTGAAGGTACTTTAGACACAGATAACGATGGTATAATCGATTCATTTGATCTTGATTCTGATAATGACGGTATCTCAGATAACGTAGAAGCACAATCGACTGATGATTACAATGCACCATCAGGAATAGATGCAGACAACAATGGGTTGGACGATGTATACCAGTCTGGGCTAGGAGCTGAAGAAGGAATTACACCAATAAATTCAGATGGGTTAGATGTGCCTGATTATCTAGATAATGATTCTGATAATGATGGAGATTCCGACAATGATGAGGCGTTTGATGGACAAGTAGCCTTAGGAGATTCAAATAATAATGGACTTGATGATGCCTACGAAACTGTTGATGCGACTGATCCTTACGGCGATCCTAATGGTAACTTGGACAATGGAGCTGCAGATACCAATAATGATGATTTCCCTGCAACGGTTGAAGTTGATTACAGAGAAGCATTAGGTACAATCACAGGATTCGTCTTTGAAGATGTAGATGGTGATGGATCTTATGACGCTTCTGTCGATAATTTGTTCCCAATAGGAACTCAAGTAAATGTGACAGATAACGATGGAATCGTAACTACTGTAGATGTCAATGCCGACGGTAATTGGGCAGTAGTTGTTGCCATTGGAAATTACACAGTTGATCTTGATGAAACTACCTTACCAAATGCAGGAGTAGGTTACGTTTTAACTACCACAGGATCTGATCCTGAAACAGTAATTTCTGAATTCGGTAGGGTTAATTCAACCACGGCAGATGGTTACCAGGCCACTGGAACGATCACCGGCTTCGTCTTCAATGATGTGGATGGTGACGGCACCTATGATGCGTCGATCGACACCTTGTTCCCAGCGGGAACCGTAGTGAACCTGACGGACGCCAACGGAACGGTGACACCGGTAACGGTAGGCGCTGACGGCAACTGGACGGCAGATGTAGCTGCAGGCGACTATACGGTAGACGTGGACGAGACCACACTTCCGAACGGTGGTGCAGGCTTCAACCTGAGCACTACTGGATCAGACCCTGAATCGATCACGGTAGCTGCTGGAGCGACGGTGGAGACTACGGCAGATGGTTACCAGGCCACTGGAACAATCACCGGCTTCGTCTTCAATGATGTGGATGGTGACGGCACCTATGATGCGGCAATCGACACCTTGTTCCCTGCGGGAACCGTGGTGAACCTGACGGATGCCAACGGAACGGAGATACCGGTAACGGTAGGCGCTGACGGCAACTGGACGGCAGATGTGGCTGCAGGCGACTATACGGTCGATGTGGACGAGACCACGCTTCCGAACGGTGGTGCAGGCTTCAACCTGAGCACTACTGGATCGGATCCTGAATCGATCACGGTAGCTGCCGGAGCGACAGTGGATACGACGGCAGATGGTTACCAGGCCACTGGAACGATCACCGGCTTCGTCTTCAACGATGTGGATGGTGACGGCACCTATGATGCGGCGATCGACACCTTGTTCCCAGCGGGGACCGTGGTGAACCTGACGGATGCGAACGGAACGGTGACACCGGTAACGGTAGGCGCTGACGGCAACTGGACGGCAGATGTAGCTGCAGGCGACTATACGGTGGATGTGGACGAGACCACGCTTCCGAACGGTGGCGCAGGCTTCAACCTGAGCACTACTGGATCGGATCCTGAATCGATCACGGTAGCTGCCGGAGCGACAGTGGATACGACGGCAGATGGTTACCAGGCCACTGGAACGATCACCGGCTTCGTCTTCAACGATGTGGATGGTGACGGCACCTATGATGCGGCGATCGACACCTTGTTCCCAGCGGGAACCGTGGTGAACCTGACGGATGCGAACGGAACGGTGACACCGGTAACGGTAGGCGCTGACGGCAACTGGACGGCAGATGTAGCTGCAGGCGACTATACGGTCGATGTGGACGAGACCACGCTTCCGAACGGTGGTGCAGGCTTCAACCTGAGCACTACTGGATCAGACCCTGAATCGATCACGGTAGCTGCCGGAGTGACAGTGCAGACATTATCTGATGGTTATTTGATTGCAAATGATAATGACAACGATGGAATCCCTGATGATGTAGACCTAGATGATGATAATGATGGAATACTGGATACGGATGAGCCGGCAGGAGACAGTGATGGTGATGGTATTCCAGACAGTCTAGACATCGACAGTGATGGTGATGGTATTCCAGATAACGTAGAGGCACAGCCAACGGATGACTATGTAGCCCCAAGTGGTGTAGACGCCGATGGTAATGGAGTTGATGATGTGTACGACGCTGCCCCACTAGGCGCAGGAGTTGATACGGACAACGACGGTACTCCAGATGCGAGCGATCTAGATAGTGATGGTGATGGTACTCCAGATAATGAGGAAGCTTATGATACCCCACCAAGTGGATTAGACAGCGATGGCAACGGATTGGATGACCAGTACGAGACTCCAGACCCAACCGATCCTTATGGAGACACGAATGGTAACTTGGATGGAGGAGCGTCAGATACGAACAATGATGATGAGCCAACAACCCCAGAGGTAGACTATCGTGAGAGCCCTATCGACACAGATGGCGATGGTGTTCCAGATACAGCAGACCTAGATGATGATAATGATGGAATACTGGATACGGATGAGCCAGCAGGAGACAGTGATGGCGATGGTATTCCAGACAGTCTAGACATCGACAGTGATGGTGATGGTATTCCAGATAACGTAGAGGCACAGCCAACGGATGACTATGTAGCCCCAAGTGGTGTAGACGCCGATGGTAATGGAGTTGATGATGTGTACGACGCTGCCCCACTAGGCGCAGGAGTTGATACGGACAACGACGGTACTCCAGATGCGAGCGATCTAGATAGTGATAACGATGGTACTCCAGATAATGAGGAAGCTTATGATACCCCACCAAGTGGATTAGACAGCGATGGCAACGGATTGGATGACCAGTACGAGACTCCAGACCCAACCGATCCTTATGGAGACACGAATGGTGACTTGGATGGAGGTGCGTCAGATACGAACAATGATGATGAGCCAACAACCCCAGAGGTAGACTATCGTGAGAGCCCTATCGACACAGATGGCGATGGTATTCCAGATACAGCAGACCTAGATGATGATAATGACGGTATACTGGACTCGATTGAAGGTGATGTAGATTCTGATATGGACGGTATTATTGATTCTTTTGATCAGGATAGTGATAATGATGGAATTCCAGATAATGTAGAGGGACAATCAACAGGTGATTATATTGCTCCGTCTGGCGTTGATAGTGACGGCAATGGACTTGACGATGCCTATGAAGAAACTCCAGGTAGCGGCGAAGGAATCGATCCGGTTGACTTTGACGACGATGGATTGCCAGATTATTTAGATGATGATTCTGATGATGATGGTATTCCAGATTTCATTGAAGGATTTGATTTTGATAACGATGGTGTAGCAGATATCCTTCCATCTGGAAACGACGTAGACGGCGATGGTCTTGATGACGCATTTGATGGTGATAACAGTGGTTATGGAGATCCTAATGGTTCTGTTGTAGTTGACTCACCTGAAGATGATCTGAATAATACAGATGGTGATGACGAGCCAGACTATCGTGATATCGATGATGATGGTGATGGAATACTAACAGCTATTGAGGATGGAAATGGCAATGGAAACTTCCTTGACGATGACAATGATGCAGATGGCACACCAGATTATCTAGATGCAGACTTAAGGGATATTGAAATTTTCAATGTGTTGACGCCTAATGATGATGGTGACAATGACTTCTTATTCATAAGAGGTATTGAAAACTTTGAGAACAATGTCAAAATCTATAACCGTTGGGGAGTTGAAGTGTTTAATGTGGACGGCTATGACAACCGTAACAATGTCTTCAGAGGTATTTCAGAAGGTAGGGCTAACGTCGCACAAGGTGATTTACTTCCAGTAGGAACCTATTACTATGTGATTAGTTATGTCAATGACAATAACCAGACGATTGACCTAGCAGGCTACTTATACATAAATAGATAAATGAATCGGGCGCAAATCCCAAAGCGCCCGATTAATTTTAAAACATACAAGATGAAGAAATTGTTAATAGGTTTGATTGTTTTCGCTTTCGCGAAAGCGGTAACAGCTCAACAAGATCCACAATACAGTCAGTACATGTATAATCCGCTTGTTGTGAATCCAGCTTATGCCGGTAACCGTGGTGTTACCAGTATCGTGGGATTACACCGCAGTCAATGGGTAGGCCTGGATGGAGCGCCCAGGACACAAAGCATATCCATCCATTCACCTATACAGAATAGCCGCGTAGGTTTAGGGCTAAGTGTTGTAAATGATGCTTTGGGACCTACAGATGAGACTTATTTTGCAGCAGATTTTAGCTACACGATACCAGTGAGCTATGACGGTAATTTGAGTCTAGGTTTAAAAGGTGGAGCACATGTCCTCAATGTGGATTTTCAAAGATTGAATGCGTTGGATCCTGATATCTTGTTGCAAAACAATATCGACAATAGGTTATCGCCTACGGTAGGTGTTGGTGCTTATTATCATACGGATAAGTTTTATGTGGGATTAAGTACACCTAACTTGTTAAAGACCGAACATTTTGACCCGTCCAACAATAATAACAGTTCAACTGCTATTGCTACCGAACGAATTCACTATTTTGCAACCGCTGGATACGTCTTTGATCTTAATGACAACATTAAGTTCAAACCTACAACACTTGTCAAAGCTGTTGCGGGTTCACCCCTACAAGTTGATGTCACGGCGAACTTTTTAATCAATGAGAAATTAACGTTGGGAGCAGCTTATAGATGGAGTGCTGCCGTCACAGGTCTTGTTGGGTTTCAAATAAGTGATCAAACTATGATAGGCTTTGCGTATGATAGGGAAACTACTGAATTGGGAAATTCAACATATAACGATGGTAGTTACGAACTCTTTATTAGATTTGAACTGTTCAACCGTTACAGCAAATTGATCACACCACGATTCTTCTAATAATAGTATGTAGAAACTATGATGAAAAAATTATTTATTGTTTTACTAGCGCTAGTCGCTACCACTGGTGTAGCTCAAGAACGCAAAGTAGAGAAGGCAAGTAAGGACTTTGCAAACCTCGCTTTTATAGATGCTCAGGAATTGTACTTGAGAATTGTAAAAAACGGTTACTCAAGTCCAGAGATTCTGGCTAAGCTAGGAGATACTTACTATTTCAATGATGACTTGCAGGAAAGCTATAACTGGTACAACCAGCTTTTTGAAAATTACAGCGATAACATAAAGCCAGAATATTACTTTAGATATGCACAGGCGCTCAAGTCAGTGAGAAGGTATGATGAGGCAGATGTCTTGATGGCTAAGTTCAATACCTTCAAGGGTTATGATAGTAGAGCAGATAATTATTCCAAGCAACCAGATTACCTTCAAATCATAGATTTTCAATCTGGCAGATTTGAAGTTCAAAACGCTAGAGAGATCAATTCTTTTACGGCAGACTTTGGACCTTCATTTTATGATGATCAAAACCAAGTAGCTTTTGCAACCGCAAGAGATACTGGATCTTTCATTAAAAGAGTACATGAATGGAATGAGCAAGCATTTCTTCAACTCTACACTGCAGATGCTGATAGTGATGGAAAGTTGGATAACGCCCGTAGTTTAAGCTCTACATTAAACACAAAGTGGCACGAGAGTACTCCAGGATTTACAACTGATGGTGAGACCGTATATTTTACCAGGAACAATTCTGAAAAAGGAAGACTAAGACAAGATGTAGACGGTCTAACTAAGCTTAAGATTTTCAAATCTACCCGCAAAGGAAATAACTGGACAACACCAGTCGAGGTTAGCTTCAACAGTGATGAATATAGTACAGCACATCCAGCATTAACGCCTGATGGGAAGAAATTATTCTTTGTTAGTGATATGCCAGGAAGTATAGGTTATGATCCAGATGAAGAATTTACAAGATCTGATATTTGGGTCGCAGATGTAGCTTTAGACGGATCCTTAAGCGAACCTAGAAACGTTGAAGGTATCAATACTAATGGTAGAGAAACCTTTCCTTTTGTAAGCAAGAACAATGTCTTGTATTTTGCGAGTACAGGTCATCAAGGTCTTGGAGGACTAGATGTTTTTGCAAGTACCATCAACGCAGACGGTACAATGAGCGAAGTCATTAATATAGGTAAGCCTATCAATACACCATATGACGATTTTAGCTTTATCGTAGATGACGATACCAACTTAGGTTATTTTAGTTCAAATCGTCCAGGTGGAATGGGAGATGATGATATTTACCGCTTCAAGCAAACAGAGCAGCTGCGTAACATGTGCGAGATTTTGCTAACAGGTACGGTAACAGATGCTCAAACGGATGAACCTATAGAAGGAGCCGTGGTAAGTATCATGGATTCCAATAACAATCAAATAGACCAAATTACCACAAGAGCTAATGGTAAATATGTATTTAAACTGGAATGTGATAAACAATACTTTGTTAGAGGTGCTAAGGAAGACTACACTCCAGATGAAGAGCTATTTACAACTCCAGCGACAAGTGACTTTATAGACATACCGTTAGAGCTTTCTAATTCTAAGATTCCAGTACTGGAGTGTGATGATCTTGCTAAGATTCTTGATATCGAACAAATCTATTTTGACTTTGACAAATCAAACATTAGAAGTGATGCTGCGGCAGAGCTTGCAAAAATTCAAGCTTTCCTAGAATTGTATCCACAAACCAAAATCGAGATTCGTTCACACACAGATAGCCGTGCAAACGATGCCTACAATGATGCCTTATCAGAGCGTAGAGCTCAAAGCACCAGAAGCTGGTTAATAGAAAAAGGAATTGATGCCAACAGAATCACAGCCAAAGGTTTTGGAGAACGACAGCTGGTAAACAGATGTTCTAATGGTGTTAAATGTACTCCAGCCGAGCACCAATTAAACCGTAGATCTGAATTCATAGTTTCTGGATTGGAAAACTATACAGAATGTGAATAGTGATCTTCAAGATGTTTATTAAATAGAAAAGGCTTCCATTTGGAGCCTTTTTTACTTATTCTACAAGTTACTATTCTGCAATACTATCGAACTCTGATACAAAGTGGAATTTAATGCTTGGGTATTTTTGTTGCGTCATTTGCAACGAGAAAGCAGAATCTGCAAAAAACACGAGTTGACCACGTTTGTCATGAGCTAAGAACTTAGCCTTCACTCTCTTGAAATCCTTGAATTCAGCTGAGTTTTTATCTGCAGTGTCCACCCAACACGCCTTGTGGACATTCAAATTCTCATAGGAACACGTGGCGCCATATTCATGTTCCAAACGGTACTGAATGACCTCAAACTGTAGTGCACCTACGGTTCCTATAACTTTGCGACCATTCAGTTCTAGAGTAAACAATTGGGCAACGCCTTCATCCATAAGCTGGTCCACACCTTTGGCCAGTTGTTTGGACTTCATAGGGTCTGCATTGTTGATGTATCTAAAATGTTCAGGAGAAAAGGATGGGATTCCTTTATAATGCAGATCCTCGCCAGCCGTGAGCGTGTCACCTATTTTAAAATTACCGGTGTCGTGCAAACCAACGATATCACCAGGAAAGGACTCATCAACAATTTCCTTTTTTTCAGCAAAAAAGGCGTTAGGGCTGGAGAACTTCAAATTTTTATCGAGCCGTACATGTTTGTAGGCAGTATTACGTTCAAAAACTCCACTTACAACTTTTACAAAGGCAAGTCGGTCTCTGTGTCTAGGATCCATGTTAGCATGAATCTTAAAAACAAATCCGCTGAACTCTTTCTCGTCTGGCTGTACGATTCTTTCTTCTGCTTTTTTAGGCCTTGGTGAAGGCGCAATATCTATAAACCCATCAAGCAATTCTTTCACGCCAAAATTATGCAACGCACTTCCAAAAAAGATAGGTTGTAATTTACCATCAAGATATTCCTGACGATCGTAGTCAGGATAGATTCCTTCTACAAGTTCAATTTCTTCCCGCAAGGTTTCGGCGGCTCTACTGCCTACGAGTTCATCCAGTTTAGGATCTGTAAGATCATTGATGGAAATAAGGTTTTTGCGTTGTTTGACAGAATCTCCCGTGAATAGGTTGACATTTTTCTTACCAATGTTGTAAATCCCTTTCAAGTCATAACCCATCCCTATCGGGAAACTCAAAGGTGTTACTCTCAAATGAAGCTTTTGCTCAATCTCATCCATGAGATCAAACGCATCCTTACCTTCACGATCCATTTTATTGATAAAAACAATAATGGGAATGTTGCGCATGCGACAAACTTCCACTAGTTTTTCTGTTTGTTCCTCAACACCTTTTGCCACATCGATAACGACAATTACACTATCCACAGCTGTCAAGGTTCTAAAGGTATCTTCAGCAAAGTCTTTGTGACCTGGCGTGTCTAGAATATTGATTTTTTTGTTGTCGTATTCAAAGGCAAGGACCGATGTAGCAACAGAAATCCCACGCTGTCTCTCAATCTCCATAAAGTCACTGGCAGCACCTTTTTTAATTTTGTTGGACTTTACGGCTCCAGCTTCTTGAATGGCGCCACCGTATAGAAGTAGCTTTTCAGTAAGCGTGGTCTTTCCCGCATCTGGGTGAGATATGATACCGAAGGTCCTTCTTCGGGCAATTTGATCTTTGAATTTCATAGATAATTTAATCGTCTGCAAAAATACGTTTAAAGCACGATCTTGTAAAGAGCAATCAAAATTTCGACAACATGGTAGGAAAGTGATACATATTGGTAGTTGATCCTTTCGTATTTTTGAGACTGAAAGAAAAACATTGGAAGAAAAAGTTATACTCGTTAATGAAAAGGATGAGCAAATAGGGCTCATGGAAAAGATAGAGGCGCATGAAAAGGCTTTATTGCATAGGGCATTTTCTGTTTTTGTCGTGAATGACCACAACGAAATCATGCTCCAGCAGCGAGCACATGAAAAGTATCACTCACCAGGATTGTGGACCAACACATGTTGTAGTCACCAGCGTGAAGGAGAATCAAACATTGCTGCTGGTAAACGTCGCTTGATGGAAGAAATGGGCTTTACTACAGAGCTCAAGGAGCTTTTCCATTTTATCTACATTGCACCCTTTGATAATGGATTGACAGAACATGAACTTGATCATGTCATGGTAGGTACATTTAATGATGAACCCAATCTAAACCCACATGAAGTGGCTGACTGGAAATGGATGACTGCTAGTGACATTAAGGCTGATATGGAGCAACAACCTGAGATCTATACCGAGTGGTTCAAGATCATCTTTGATCAATATTATAATCACATCTCATGAGAATTACCGCCTATAGAAAAGCACATTTCAATGCCGCGCACCGCTTATACCGCAAGGATTGGGATGATCAGAAAAACCTAGAGGTTTTTGGTAAATGCAGCAACCCACATTATCACGGTCATAACTACGATCTTGAAGTTGGTGTGAGCGGAACTGTAGATCCTGAAACTGGTTTTTTGATAGATTTAAAAATTCTCAAGGACATCATTAAGGAACACGTAGAGGATGCTCTAGATCACAAAAATCTCAACGAGCAAGTTGCAGAGTTCAAAAATTTGAATCCTACGGCAGAAAATATCGCGTACGTTATCTACAACAAAATAAAAGAGCAGTTGGATCCTAAGTACGATCTAGAAGTAAAATTGTATGAGACACCACGCAATTTTGTGGTTTACAAAGGTGAATGATGGAATGGTACCCGCTTATATTTGAGCCCATCTATAAGGAAAAAATATGGGGCGGCAGTAAGCTTAATGAGCTCAAATCCATTGATCCTGCTATTTCAAACCTAGGCGAAAGCTGGGAAATAAGCGATGTAGACAATACTATTTCCATCGTTAAGAATGGAGTACTTGCCGGCACTTCAATCAAAGAATTACTTGGGCGTCATGGAAGCGAACTTTTAGGTAAACCTGTTTTTGAAAGATTCGGCTCTAGGTTTCCTTTATTGATCAAATACATCGATACCGCGCAGGACCTATCCATCCAGCTGCATCCAGATGATCAACTGGCACAAAATAAACACGACAGCTTTGGCAAGACAGAGATGTGGTACATCATGGATGCCAGTCCAGAGGCACAACTTACGTTGGGTTTTAAAGAAGCTAGTGATGAGTTCGCTTTCGCGAAAGCGATAACATCCAACCAACTGCCCAATTTATTGAACAAGCATCACGTCACACCAGGCGAGTCTTTTGTAATCAAACCAGGTTTTGTACATGCCATAGGCGCAGGAATCACGCTAGCCGAAATACAGCAAAGCAGCGACATCACTTACCGCGTCCACGATTATGGTCGTGAAGACGCCCATGGTAACCAGCGCGAGTTGCATGTTCAAGAAGCGATCGCCGCTGCAGATTATAGTAAGGCCAGCGACTATCAATTGCACTATGACGAGGATCAATACGACCGTCAACAGTTAGTCAAAACAATATATTTTAAAACGGATATCCTTCGATTTAAAGAAGCGTGTCTCATTGAGCTGTCGACAGGTTCCAGCTTCACGATTCTTATGAATGTAGGTGCGTCCTGCGAGCTGGTTCATGCTGGAAAAACCTATGGATTTGAATTTGCACAAACTTATTTGATACCTGCTGCTGTAGAAGACATTAGCGTTGTTCCACATGGCGAGGGCAAATTATTGGTAGTGTCTGTATAGCGCAATAATTGCGTATTTTTGCATCAAATTTGAAAACCCATGGCAAGTATAAGAGACCTCAAGCAGGACATCAATTATGTTCTAGGAGATATTATTGAAGCGGCGCTTATTTCACAGGCAGTAAATCCTGAAAAGAATGAAGCTGAAGCTGAAAAGATCGTTGACGACAGCATCGAGACATTTGACGAATTGATCGCGAGAGTCAATGACAAGAAAGTAGAAAACAGAGCTGCACATTTGAAGCAAGTACGTGCAGACTTAGAAACTGAAGGTAAAAAGCTTATTGAACGAGTGAATAAACTCTAATTAAGCTTTGCTTTCTGAATCATTTCAGACAGGTCTTTTCCATAAAGACTTGTCTGAATTTTTTTTGGCATCATCATATAGATGCTGTCCAGCAATTTAGGGTTGGCATCAAAGCCTTCTTGCAATAAAATAAAGGGTGCCACTTCATTTTCCTTGTGAACGCTGGCATAGTTAAGCGCATATAAAATACGTTTTCTAAGATACTTGTCGTATTCTGTGTTCAATGCCTCAATGTCTGCGGTTGCAGGATCTTCTACTTTGCTCAACTCCATGCTACGTCTCATCAAATCTGTATAGACCAGATCCAGTTTTGAGGTGTTTGCCTTAAAGGCTTCCAGCAATTCCTGATTTTTGGATCCTGAAATGACAGCATCCTTTTCATAGTTCTTGAGATTGGAATTGATAGTCATGATGGTGTCCTCTGCAAAAAAGGCGATGCGGTCGTCGTATTTGGAACCGTCCTTTACATCAAGATATAAGTATAAAAGCTCTGGTTCTTCAAGATTGTAGGTAAGCCTATAATCGCTTTGGCCATCTAGAACAACGCTGTCTAAGGTAATTAATGTAGAATCTTGAACCTTTTGCAGTGCTATGGTGCCTACCTTCAAACCTTTAATGGTTCCTTGAACGGCAAAGTTATTTTGGGTTTCTGGCTCACATGAGCTCAACATCAAAATGGAAACAAATAGAATTAGGGTAGATCTCATGCTTTTCAATTAGGGCTGCAAATATGCAGCAAACTTTTAAAATTTATGCAGGTGCGGCTATTTGCATTAAAATAGTACAAAGTATGGCGCCAACGGTTCCCACCACATAACCAAAAACCGCCAGCAATACACCTACGGTGGTGAGCGATGGATGAAATTCTGCAGCGACGACCGGTGCGCTCGCAGCGCCACCAACATTGGCCTGGCTACCTACGGCCATAAAGAAGTACGGTGATTTGGTCAGTTTTGCGACAAGTATGAGCAATCCCGCATGGATGGAAATCCATATCAAGCCTACCAAGATCAACCAAGGGTTTTCCAAAATCTGCCTTAGATCCATTTTGACACCGATGGTGGCAACCAATATGTAGATAAAAATGCTACCTATTCTGGATGCGCCCGTACCTTCATATTTCTTTACGGGTGTATAGGATAAAATGATACCGATGATCGTCGCAATGGAAATCAACCAAAAGAATTGGCTCGTTAAAAAGCTTAAATAAATATTCTTACTTATGGAACCGATGCCTTCCATCCAGGCCGATAAATAATTGCCTCCAAAATGTGCCAAACTCACAGCTCCGAAACTTAGACCCAACATCACCATTATGTCGGTTAGAGTTGCCTCGCGTTTGACGCTTAACGAATAGTCCGTGATTTTTTTCTTGAGTGTTTCAATGGATTTCACGTCAGCGCCAGTCCATTTATCAAATTTTGCAGCATAGCCTATTCCTAATAAAAGAACCGCCATCCAGATGTTAGCGACTACAATATCAACGAGCACCATGCCGCCATAAAGATCATCGTTGAATTGATAGACTTCCAGCATCGCAGCTTGATTAGCGCCACCACCTATCCAGCTACCAGCAATGGTGCTCAATCCACGCCAGACGGCATCTGGTCCAGCACCGCCAACTGTTTCTGGGCTAAAGGTAGATACGATCAATATGGCGATAGGACCACCTATGATGATCCCAACAGTTCCTGTCAGAAACATGATCAACGCTTTGGGACCTAAATTGAAAACCGCTTTTAGGTCAATACTTAGGGTCATCAACACCAGTGCTGCGGGCAACAGATAACGAGAAGCCATGAAATACAATGAGGAACTGTTTTCAGCCAGCTGGCCGTCCTCAATGGTTTTCCATTCTGAGGCAATCAAACCAGTAGAACTCAATATGGACGGTATCAAATAACACATCAATAGGGCAGGAACTACCTTGTAGAACTTTTGCCAAAATCCGGTTGTTTTTGATGAGGTGTAGAATACAAAACCCAGCGCCGCCATCAATAATCCAAACACGATCGTGTCTTGTGTAATGATGGGTGATGTGTCCACTAATGCTTCCTGAAAATTCATAAAAATCTGCTTAAACCGGAAAAATACGATTTTAGCCAGCTATAAGTAGGTAGAAATTGTAATGGGGCACGCTTTCGCGCCTGCCTGTCGGCAGACAGGAAAGCGAACTCTTTAAAACATTATTGCTTGACAAAAGCTAAGATCTCCTCAACCAGTTCTGGGTGCAATGGGAAACTGGGATCTGTATAGCTCTTGGCGGCCTCAATATCATCGTCACCTACCTTTTTAAAAAGATGGTCCATTCCTTCAATAATAACCAGTTTAGAATTTGGTAAAGCATTATGAAGTTTTTCAGCTTGATCGATGCTAACTTGACGATCTCTAGTTCCATTTAGGATCAAGGTTGGTACGGTAAGATCTTTGATGAGCTCAGTAGGATGATAGGCCATCCAGGATTTCATAAAAGGTTGTATGCCAGGACCAACTACAGACATGAGGTACGGATTGACTTTAGTGACCACGCTGTCTTGGGTTTTCATCTGAGCAAAAACAGCTGCTGCTTCTTTGTCCAGTCCAGGCGCTTGGGCCGCAATTTGCTGGACTATGATTTGATCAATAGGATCTGCCGCACCAGCAAGCGATATAAAGCCATCTACATTTTTATCTATGGATAGTAAGGCTATTAGAGATCCTTGACTGTGGCCGGCCAGAATGATCTTAGAAAATCTCTCGTCATTAGCAAAATGAGTCACGACTGTTTGAGCGTCAGTTACAAAATCGTCAAAGCTGATGTCGTCTGTAGGTTTTCTTTCTTTAACTAGTGTAAAGCTACGCTTGTCATAGCGATAAGTAGCGATTCCATTTTCTAATAGGACTTTAGCCAATTGCTTGTGAGAATCATTGCGGGTCATCATGCTGTTCCCGTTGCGATCATTGGGACCACTACCCGTAAATAGGATGACTAATGGAACTTGATCTGCACCTTCAGGAGTCCAGAGTGTACCTTTTATGAATTCATTGATGTCAACGACAGATGGATCGGTGGTCGTTTCCTGCTTGTCCATTTTAAAGGCATTTTGCGCCAAGGCAAAAAATGGAAATAACAACAGTAGAATTAATTTATTCATTGGTAAGTATTTAAAAAACAGATGACGATGCATCACTTAAAGCAATGCCTATGCCAATGTATAAATGTAATGTGAATAGAAAGATAAAAGAGGACAAGCTATAGAAAACTACCTACCTCTTAGAAATCTTATTATGTGTAATATGGCGCTGGCGGCTACATTTAAATCGGTCCATTTCTGGATCGCGCAGTGCTACATGTTTAGTAGGTCTGTCCTGAACTCTGGCGCGCCACATTCTAAAGCTACTGGGCTTCATCTGGTCGCGCATGATCTTAATCACTTCTGCTTCAGTGACGCCAAATTGGAATTCTATCGCGCTAAAAGGTGTGCGGTCTTCCCACGCCATCTCAATGATACGGTCGATGGAACGTTCGTCTAGGTCTGCTATAAGTTCTTTTGCTCTGGCCATAATGTTGTAGTCGTGGCAGCTGCCGTTGGATTACACTACAAATTTAAACACTAGGATCTACGACTTTTCTAAAGGTCAGGTTAATACGTGGTTGGATTTCGCGTTTGGTTTTCGCAATCTGGTGTTTGTAAGTGTGTTGGGTCGCACTGGCCATGAGTAGCAGGCTACCATTTTTGAGCGGGAATTTGTACCTCCATTCTTTATTCTCATTGTGGCGCAGGTGAAAGAAGCGTTCCTGTCCTAAACTTACAGATGCGATCACCGGATTCTTGCCCAGTTCTGGTTCATTATCGGCATGCCAGCCGTTGGAATCTGCACCGGTTCTGTATAGGTTGACCAGGCAAATATTGAATTTATGACCGGTTGCAGCTTCAACATCTTCTTTGATTGATTGCAGTAATGGCGACCATTCCAGCGCTTTGAAGGTAATGCCGCTATAACTATATTCCATTTGATCGTCACCATAGAGTTGCGTGAGTCGTGGCTCGTCATAGGTCTTGCCAAAAACGGTAATCTTATTTTGTCGCCATGGCGTTTGTTCTTGCAAGTTGTGGAACAGTTGTTTCGCTTTCGCGAAAGCGAAAAATCCTTCATCATAGAACACTTGAGCATCTGGAATCTCGAGTTCAATAAGTGAGCTGGACTTGTTATGCATGCATACTAAAATAAAGTGGTTTTCTAGGGCAATGATGGGTCTAGGCGTATCTTGCCAGACATTCAAAAATACAATATGTACACTTCAAGAATTGCCGGAATGGGCAAGTATGTTCCAGAAAATGTCGTCACTAACGATGATCTAGCGAGCATAATGGATACCAACGACGCGTGGATTCAAGAGCGCACCGGTATCAAGGAACGTCGCTATATCCAGAAAGGTGACGACAACAGTACGGCAACCATGGGCGTGAAAGCGGCCAAAATTGCCCTGGAAAGAGCTGGTATTTCTAAGGATGATGTAGACCTGATTGTTTTTGCCACACTTTCTCCAGATTATTACTTTCCTGGTTGTGGTGTTCAAGT
This sequence comes from Nonlabens sp. YIK11, assembly GCF_001413925.1. NCBI lineage: Bacteria > Pseudomonadati > Bacteroidota > Flavobacteriia > Flavobacteriales > Flavobacteriaceae > Nonlabens > Nonlabens sp. YIK11. Next base: position 3,162,260 of record NZ_LBMJ01000001.1, on the reverse strand, counting down.
ACAAGAATTGTTGGATATCCACACGTGTCCAGCGCTGGACGTGCGTAACCAGTGTAGTGGTTTTATCTACGGGCTATCTGTTGCAGATCAATTCATCAAGACTGGAATGTACAAGAATGTTCTAGTAATAGGATCAGAGAACCATAGTGGTGGTCTGGACTTTACCACACGTGGTAGAAGTGTGAGTGTAATTTTTGGTGATGGTGCTGGAGCAGCGATCTTGACCAGATCAGACAAAGGAGGCCATGGTATTCTATCCACGCACCTTCATAGTGAAGGAAAGCATGCGTTGGAACTTTCACTAAAAGGCCCATCAACAGAATACTGGGTGCCTCAAATTATTGAAGACGATCCGCAAGAGGATATTCCATATTATCCATACATGAACGGACAGTTTGTTTTTAAAAATGCCGTGGTACGTTTTAGTGAAGTGATCATGGAAGGTTTAAAAACAAACAACCTTCAAGTGAGCGACATTGATATGCTGATACCGCACCAGGCGAATTTGCGCATCTCTCAATTTATCCAGAAGAAATTCGAATTGAGCGACGACCAGGTATATAACAACATCCAGAAATACGGTAATACCACGGCAGCATCTATTCCTATCGCGCTTACTGAAGCCTGGGAAGAAGGTAAAATTAAAGAAGGTGATACGGTTGTATTGGCCGCCTTTGGTAGTGGATTTACTTGGGGTAGTGCCGTTATAAAGTGGTAAAATACTCCACGAGCATTACGTTTAAAAAACAAAATCCCGAGCCTGCAAGCTCGGGATTTCTAGTAACCAAATAATAACACTAACCATTAATTATGAGTTATTTGGTTATTAACATGAGGTAAGGTTAATCAGACGCATGCCTACTTACTTATCAAATAAATCAATAAAGGATAATCACTACCTTCACATAATAGACGAGTCATAAACGCAATTGTTACAGTAAGATCATTAAAATTATGTCAAAGAAAACACTGGTGTTGGGAGCATCGCTTAAGGAACAACGTTATTCAAATGTTGCCATTTACCGGTTGAGAAAATTCAATAATGATACGGTAGCTATAGGCTTACGGTCTGGAATTGTAGATGACGTCAAAATCCATACAGAGCTGGTGCCTTTTACAGACATCGATACAGTAACCCTTTATTTGAATCCGCAGCGTCAGGTGCCTTACTACGATTATATTTTAAGCTTGAAACCCAGCCGTGTCATTTTTAATCCTGGCACCGAAAATCCAGAGTTTTACCAGATGCTAGAGAACAACGACATTGAAGTTGAGGTCGCTTGTACGCTGGTGATGTTGAGTACCAAGCAATATTAGAATTAAAATCAAAAAGCAAAATAAAAACAGAGAGCAACGCAAGACACTCTACTTTACTGTAATTGCTTTAGTGGCTGCAGGGCTAGCCTATTTTGGCAACTTATCTCTAGGTGTTGAATTTGTCAACGGTTGGACTTTGAATTTCCTTTACTTACCGCTGATCCTTTGTGTGCCTCTTTATCTGTTTTGGGGTTTTGAAATCCTTCTAGATTTTGCTGATTCTAAATTGAAGAAGAAGTGATGGAAAAGAAAAAAATTACCAATTCTAAATTTGCTCGAGTGTGGCAAGCTACCTATACTAAGACGGGAAATCTAGCATAAAGGCTGGATACGAGTGAATTTATTTTAGCAATCGGCTTTTATCTTGTCGTGTGAAATTTCATGGGTAATTATAATTTTTGAAATTTACCTCATACCTCATACCTCATACCTCATACCTCATACCTCATACCTTAAGAATGAGCAGCAAGTGGCTCAGCGTTAGTGTGAGAACGAAACAAACTAGCCACCATCAAGCCTATAAAGGTTACGGCACCATTCAACAGCAACACAAAGAAACCAAACTCAAAGCCACCATACGTGGATGATAGATAACTGATAAGGTAGGTGAGAAATGGCGATGCAATCGCAATAAACGGAATGATTTTGTGGTAAACATTTCTTTTGGTCAATATCCCAAACCCAAATAATCCCAACAGCGGTCCATAGGTATATCCTGCAAACACAAACAATTTGTTGATCACACTCGCGTCCTTGATGACATATTCAAAACTCACGATCACCAATATCAAAATGACAGAAAACCCGATGTGAAACAATTTGCGCAGCAATTGCTGGCGCTGCTCTGTGAATCTACTTTCGATTTTTACGATATCTACCGAAAATGATGTGGTGAGCGAGGTCAGTGCGCTGTCTGCACTGGAATAAGCCGCGGCGATCAGTCCCAGTAGAAATACCAATCCCATACCTATTCCCAGGCCACCGTTAATGGCAATCGCAGGAAATAAATCGTCCTTTGTGGCTGTTATGGATTCCGCTTTCGCGAAAGCGGTAAGCAGCACGCCTAGTGCCAGAAAAACAAAGTTGACTGCTGTCAAAACAAGTGTGAACCAGAAAATGTTCTTTTGAGCATCCTTAAGGCTGCGACAGGTTAGGTTTTTTTGCATCATGTCTTGGTCCAGCCCAGTCATCACGATAGCTATAAACGCACCTGCAAGGAATTGCTTGACAAAATACTGATCGCTTTTCCAATCGTCCCAAAAGAAGATTTGAGACAGGTCGCTGTCATTGACAAAATTCACGACACCACTAAAACCGCCCAAATCCAAACTATCAGATATAAAATATATCGCGGCTCCCAAAGCAATGAGCATAAAAAGGGTTTGCAACGTATCTGTCCAGACAATGGTCTTGATTCCTGATTTAAAAGTGTATAGCCAAATCAATAAAACGGTAAAGGTCACGGTCTGCCAGAATGCTATGTCCATCTGGTCAAATACGAAAGTTTGCAAAACACCAGCCACTAGATACAATCTAAAGCTGGCACCTACAATGCGCGACAAGAGGAAAAAGCTACTGCCTGTGTATTGCGCGGCACTTCCATAACGATCACCTAGGTAACTGTATATGGAGGTGAGATTCATGCGATAGTACAATGGCATTAAAATCAGGCCAATCACTGCATAGCCCACGATATACCCGAGGACGACCTGAAAATAATTCATCGCGCCAGCTTCAACGGCACCAGGTACAGAGATAAAGGTCACGCCGCTCAATGAGGCACCTATCATTCCAAATGCTACGATGTACCAGGGCGAGCTACGATTACCTCTAAAAAAAGTGGCGCTGTCGCTCTTGCGGCCCACGATAAATGAAATCCCAACGAGAACCGCAAAATAAACGGCGATAGTGATTAAAATTTGGGTAGAAGTCAATGTTTTGGTTTTGTGGCTAAATTAATATTATTCTAGCGTCTATTGGTAATCGCCTTCTATTAGAAACTTGCGCGAGTGTGTATATTTGTAGGACATGAATTTCTCCTCAAAAATCCTGGAAGAAGCCGTAAATCAGGTTTCTCAGTTACCTGGAATAGGCAAGCGTACCGCATTAAGACTAGTATTACATCTTATGCGACAACCAGAGCAAAATACAGACTTGTTGTCAGATGCCTTACTTAAGATGCGCCATGATCTACAGTTTTGTAAAAAATGCCACAATGTAAGTGATACAGATCTTTGTGAGATTTGCGCCAGCAACAGCCGTGACGAGACCATTGTTTGTGTGGTAGAAGATATTCGTGACGTGATGGCGATTGAAAACACCAGCCAGTATCGTGGATTGTATCATGTTTTGGGTGGTAAAATCAGCCCGATGGATGGTGTTGGGCCGCAGGATTTGAAAGTTGGCTCATTGGTAAGACGCGTTAAAGAAGATGGCGTGAAAGAAATTATTTTTGCCCTAAGTCCTACGATAGAAGGCGATACCACAAACTTCTACATATTTAAACAACTGGACGGTTTACAGATCAATACGTCAACGATTGCTCGTGGTATTGCGGTAGGAGATGAGTTGGAATTTGCAGACGAGGTCACGTTGGGACGCAGTATCCTGCATAGAGTTCCATATGAGAATTCATTGAAAAATTAGAATGGACCTTTCTGTCATCATATTGAATTACAATGCACGGGTTTTTCTGGAACTATGCGTTGCTAGTGTCCTGCGAGCGACAGAAAATCTCCATGCAGAGGTCATTGTTGCAGACAATGACTCTACAGATGATAGTGTAGAGCGACTTCTCAAGGCATTTCCTCAGGTAAAGGTGATTCGGTTGGATGATAATTATGGATTTGCTAAAGGGAACAATGTCGCAGTAGAACAAGCAAGAGGCACGCACATATGTCTCGTCAACCCAGATGCGATTGTTGGTGAAAAGGTATTTGCAAATTGCCTGAACTTCTTTCAAAGTAAGGCGCTGGAGGTTGATGGGGAAACCGCTTTCCTTGAGCAAAGCGATGAAGAAGTTCATACCGAGCGTATCCGAGGTACGAAAGCGAACTCTCAAATAGGCTTTCTAGGAATCCAACTTATTGATGGAAAAGGAACCTATTTACCAGAAAGTAAGCGTCGCGTTCCTACCCGAAGTGGAATTTTAAAAAAGATCCTAGGTTTTTCTGGGAGCTACTACGATCAGCGACTGGAACAGAATCAAGACGGCCCGACTGAAGTGCTTGTAGGCGCTTTCCTGATGGGGAAACGAGAAGTTTACAATCGTTTGGGAGGTCTGGATGAGCGCTATTTTATGTATGGAGAAGATATCGACCTAAGTTTTACCGCGATTAAAGATGGGCTTCAAAATTATTATTTGGGATCACAGACGGCTATACATTTCAAAGGAGAAAGCACGATAAAGGATGCTAAGTATTTTGAGCGATTTTATGGAGCCATGCATCTTTACTATGAAAAACACTATCCTAAGGGAAAATGGTTGACCGGCCTTTTGCGGTATATGACCAGATTCTTTAAAAGTCATGATACAGATGTAGAATTTATCGCAAAGAAATTACCTACTGTTTGTGTTACCAATGATGCTGCGTATCAACCAGATTGGGCCTCACGATCCATTTCCTTCAAAGAATTTATTCAAGAAGGCACAAGCAACTCTAAATATGTCTTCGATTTAGGCTCATTAGAACTAGACAAGCTGGTAGAAACATTAGCCTCAACCTCAAATAATCAAGGTCAATATCGATTCTTGACTTGGAATAGAACCGCTTATGCGGGCAGTGATACCAGTACAGAACGTGGTGAGGTGAGAATACTTTAAGGATTAAGGAAGATTTTTGAGGTATTACGATTGATATCTTAAATATTTCCTATCACAATGCGATATTCATAATCAGTTGGGTATTATTAGTACTTTTGCAAAATATTAAAGCAACCAAGTTTTCAAGATATGGCTCGATTTGAATTGAAATTGCCCAAAATGGGAGAATCCGTAGCAGAAGCTACCATTACCTCATGGCTCAAGAATGTAGGAGATGCCATTGAAATGGACGAACCTGTTCTGGAAATCGCCACAGATAAAGTGGACAGTGAAGTTCCCAGTGAAGTGGATGGTAAACTGGTTGAAATTCTTTTTGAAGTCGATGACGTGGTTCAAGTAGGACAAACTATCGCCATCATTGAAACAGATGGAGAAGAATCAGAGGCTAGCGATGAAAGTAGCGAGATAGACGAGGTTACAGTAGAAAATGGCGCTCCAGCAGGATACGCTCAAGAGGCCACAAAAACTGCCAAAGCCCAAGTCGATAAAGGAATGGAAACCGCTGGTAAGAATGATTACTCTTCAAGTGAATCCTTCTACTCACCACTTGTAAAAAACATTGCGAAAGAAGAAAATATTTCCATGGAAGAGCTTGAATCCATTGCCGGCACCGGTAAAGATGGACGAGTGACGAAAAATGACATTCTCAAATTTGTTGATGATAGAAAAAGTGGTAAAATCAAGCAAACTTCTACTGCTCCTAAAAGTCCAGCCGCACCAGCAAGTCACAGTGCAGCACCTAAACAAGCTCCTAAGGCTGCGCCTATATCCGTCAATGGTGAAGACGAGATCATCGAGATGAGCCGCATGGGTAAAATGATTTCTCATCACATGGTAGCGTCTGTGCAAACTAGCGCCCATGTGCAAAGTTTCATTGAGTGTGATGTCACAAACATCTGGAACTGGAGAAAGAAACATAAAGAAGCGTTCCAAAAGCGCGAAGGTGAGAACCTTACGTTTACACCTATTTTTATGGAAGCCGTGGCGCAGGCCATCAAGGAATTCCCAATGATCAACATTTCTCTGGATGGAGATAAGATCATCAAGCGCAAAAACATCAATCTAGGTATGGCTGCGGCATTGCCAGACGGCAATTTGATCGTACCAGTCATCAAGAATGCAGACCAGCTGAATCTTGTTGGAATGGCCAAAGCCGTAAACGATCTCGCAACAAGAGCTCGTGATGGGAAATTGAAACCAGACGATACTCAAGGAGGTACTTATACGGTTACCAACGTGGGAACCTTTGGATCGATTATGGGAACTCCTATTATCAATCAGCCACAGGTCGCGATCCTCGCGTTGGGTGCCATTAGGAAAGTACCTGCAGTAGTAGAGACACCATCAGGTGATTTTATCGGGATACGTATGAAGATGTTCTTATCGCACAGTTATGACCATCGTGTTGTAAATGGCGCCTTGGGCGGTCAGTTCGTGCAACGAGTGGCTCAACTGTTGGAAGGATTTGATCCAGATAGATCCATTTAAAATTTTAATGATGATTTGTTTCGCTTTCGCGAAAGCGAAACAATGACCTATAAAGTATCACAAGCCAGTCACACTCGACTGGCTTTATCTTTATTAAACGCTTAAAACGTATTTTTGCAACATGGCAGATCAATTATATCTAGAGGATTTCGACTATTTCAAAGGCGCAAAAGTCCTGCATTACTTTGAGTTTCTAGAACCCCAAAAAGTCAAGGATGAATATTTTGTAGAGCATGACGTTCATGCGTTGACCATATGCGATTATGATGGAGAAGAAACCATGCTGTTCTATTTTGACGATGATCTTGAAGTTATTATGGAATTTGAATTCATGATTCCCAGCCAGGCTAAGGAAAAAGCGGCCGAGGATTTTCATGGTATCGACATCCAGTGGAAGAATAAATAAAAGCAAAAGGCACAAGGATGCAGCCTTTGCTTATTCCTGATAGTATTGCAAATAGCGCTCTGCAATCATGACGCTTTCATGATGTTGTAATACATGATTGCGAGCAGCACGACCTATTTCAAGAATGGAAATAGGATGGTCAATGAGTTCAGATAATTTTCCTACTAGATAATCTACATCTGGTTGTGCGTCTATCACTGGTACACTGGTAAGTTGATGCGCGCTTAGATAAACTTCTCCAGCACCGCTAAAAACTACTTTTCCCTGCAACATCGCCTCCAGAGCATTGTAACCTTGATCATAGCAAAGCACTTGATCCAGTAAGATATGCGCCTTCTTGTAAATCTTTACATACTCGGTATATGGCAGATTTTCTGCTGTCATGACTTCTACCTTAGAGCCGTATTTTTTCTCTATAATTTCTAGAGCTTCTTCAAAATAATTGATTCCTTTTTTCCAGTAGTTGGACCTATTGATTCCCATAAAGATTTTGATCACGCTTAGGTCTGCATTTTGATCCAGGTGTAATGCACCGCAGTTGATCGCCGCTGGTACGATAGCAGTAGCCTTGGGGTTATGAGTTAGCGCCATGGCATAATCCACATTGCTAGGTATCACATGTGTAGCCACATCAACTAGGCGGTAATAGTTGTCTCGATAGGCAGGTTCCAGGTATTTATAGGTGTATTGAAAATCTTCTTGTTGTTGGTTGCCGTGCTTGACGGCGTCAAGAATGCTGTAGCCTTGGTGCGCTTCTGTGAGGTATTTTACATATTCGTGATCGTCACCGCAGGCGGCAAGAAAAAACCTTTTGTTGTGAGCGATAATCGATTCCAACATTTTACGCTCTGTACGTGCACCACAATTAAATGGATTGGAATTGATGAACTGTACGATATCGTAATGTTTGAGAAGAGGTTCGCTTTCGCGAAAGCGAGATAACTTCAAATAATCTGCTAGGTTGTAGCCTGTGATTTTCCATAATCCAACCTTGAGCTTGCGCGTGAGCCAAGAGCGTTCCAAGAAATCGTTCCCGATATTAATATCTACGGGAAACCGCTTGAAACCATCGCCATCGCCTATGATGGTGACCTCATGGCCTAAAAATTCCAGCCCATATTTGAGTGAGTTGTGGAAATTACTGTACTCGCCTACCAGCAAGATGCGCATAAAAAGTACCTTTGGGTTAAAGATAAGGCCTTGGCGAGTTACACCACAGACGATATTGAAATTCTCATCGCGACTATGGATCGTGAGGATCTATCTTTTTTGGAGCGGATCTTTTCGCTGCCGGTGAATCAGATCAGGCAACCTATACTTATCGTGAATCAAAGTAAAACACGGCAACTGTCGAGCAACATCGATTTCATCAGAGTAATTAATGACGCGAATTATGGATTATCCAGAAGTAGAAACATTGCATTAGAAAATGCCTCACGCAAATACGTCTGGATACTGGACGATGATGTGCAAGTATTACCGACTGCAATGACTCATATCCTTCAAGCGATCTATAAACATCCCAATGCCGCTGCCTTGACTTTCAAAATGCAATTACCTGATGGTAATCCCAAAAGGTCATATGCCGCAGAAGAATTTGAATACCGCAAAACACATCTCTCGCATGGACCAGCATCCATTGAAATCGTTCTTAACGTGGAGCGACTACAAACGTCAGGTGTGCATTTCAATCAACGATTCGGTTTAGGAGCACAATTTCCACTAGGTGAAGAGCAGGTTTTGTTTACAGATTTGCTTCATGCTGGAGAGCAGGCACGATTTATCCCTGAATTTATCGTGCAACATGATGAAGTAAGTAGCGGAATAGATCCAACCAGTAAGAAAACCATTTATGCCCGTGGCGCAGTCGCCGCGCATAGCAATCAAATTAAAGCCATCTTTCTCAATTTTAAATACGTCTTTTTTTTATGGCGTAAGGGTTATGTCAAAAACTGGAGCAAACTTATTGAGGCATACTGGCTTTTTGATCATGGAGTAGAAGATTATGCTACCGGTTTTGAGGGACACCGCAATCTCCATCTAGATCTATAGTATATTTGAGATATGAACTATCAAATCATCGATATACCTAAAATCACAGACCCACGCGGAAATCTAGCGGTGGTGGAAGGTGATACCATACCTTTTGAGATCAAGCGCATCTATTATCTTTTTGATGTACCCAGCAATAGCCATCGCGGCGGACATGCGCATAAGGTCTGTCAATCTGTATTGATACCGTTGAGCGGTAGTTTTACCGTCAAGCTTTACGATGGCAACAAATGGAAAAGTATATTACTGAATAAACCAGATAAAGGTTTGCTTATTCCCACCATGCTATGGAGAGAATTAGAAGATTTTTCCAGCGGTGCCGTTTGCTTATCCATCGCATCGCACGATTTTGATGAATCAGATTATATCAGGGAATTGGAGGAATTTGAACTAGCGACCAGTTCTTAGTCTAAACCCTAGATTTCCTAAAATACGTTGTGTGCGTTTGAGCGCTTTCAACTGCCTGCTGCTCATGGTCAACAAATTTTGCTGTTTTCCCGTGAGATTGTTGGTGTCTATTTTGTGTTGATACAACGCAGCATTTTTGATATCGTTTTGAAGTCGGTAACCTATAGCAATAGAAAAGCGATTGATGTCCAGAAACTTTTTCAAACCAGGAACTTCAGGATATTTTTCCTCGTATTGATCGTAATCGGTAATAGTTCTTTGCTGTAGCGGTACGTTTCCAGATCTGTTTTTTGCTGTTTTATCTATGATTACGGTGGTTGTTGGGTTAAATACAATCTTCTTTTCAAGCCCAGCTCTAATCATAAAGTCTGTATCCTCAGTATGCGTGAGGCTCTCGTCGTAAAATAAAGGATCTTCATTTTGAACAGACATCGCAAAACTAGAGGAGCTGAGTATCGAGTTGAGTCCATTATAATCAAAAAAGGATTCTAGAAGCTTGGGTTCGTCGGCAGTCCAGTTGGAAAACTTTGTTTTTGAAAATTTCTTGGGGCTAAACTTGAGCTTATAGTTGTTTGCTATAATTTGAGCGCTGGGAAAAGCGGCGATGCAAGAAGAAATCTCGGTCAAATGATCCGGCATCCAGTAATCGTCAGCATCGAGAAAGGCTACAAAATCATACTCATTTTCTTTAGCATTTTTGATCCCAATATTGCGAGCATGACTCACGCCATGATTTGATTGCTGAATTACAGTAATTCTATCATTCTTAATTTCTGATAGATGGGCTAGACTTGCATCTGTCGAGCCATCATCGACGACCAGAATGTCGCATGCCACCGTTTGACCTAATGCAGACTCTACTGCTCTTTTAATCGTATCAGCTTTATTATATAGTGGAATTACAATGAGTATGTTCATAAATTTATCTGGTAAGTCTAGAGAATAAACCTCTTAATATTAACGAGAGAGTACCGATAATACTGTGACGAGATCTTGCCAAAAGATAATACATTGTTATCATCTCTACTCTAAAAGAATTGTCAACTTTTCTCGAGCTCAAGCCACCTGGCGCAAAGAAGGCTATCGACCTATCAAAATAATGATGTGAGACCGTTGGATCAAAAAACCACTTGAGATTCAATGCCCAGTCGGCATGTACTTTGAATTGTAAAGGATAGTTTCCAACTTTTTCAAATACGGTCTTTTTGTAAAATATAGCTTGATGAGCGATGTTTTTATGAAAGATTTTAGCGTCGCTAAAAATGCCATCATACTGGTGTCCTAGAACAGGACTGTTGACGTTACCATAAAGAATAGATATGTTTGATTGATCTAGAGTTCTTCTTACATCTGCGAAGACTTCTGGGTCCACAAAATAATCATCAGCTCCCATGAAGTATAGAAATAAACCTTTACTGATGGCAATTCCTTTATTCATGGCGTCATAAACGCCTGTATCATGTTCTGAATGAATGCGAATTCTAGCGTCTTTGGATTGAAATTCCTTGACAATTTCAATAGTACCGTCAGTAGATTTACCATCTAGGATCAGTATTTCAAAATCCTTAAATGATTGATCTAGAATGCTTTTTATAGCAACTTCTATAGTTGATTTGACATTGTAGGTTGGGATAATTATACTGAAAAATGGAGGCGATTGGATCATTTTTCAGTAATCGATCAAACCGTTTTTTGAACCACCTCAAACACCTCACCATCGTCACACTTGAGTGTTTTGGAAGGGTACTTTAGGATCAAGGCATAATCATGTGTCGCCATAAGAATGGTATTGCCATTCTTGTTGATTGTCTGGAGCACTTCCATGATTTCCACACTGGTTTGTGGGTCCAGGTTTCCAGTGGGCTCATCTGCTATGATGAGTTCTGGGTCGTTCAATAGAGCTCTTGCAATCGCTACACGCTGTTGCTCACCACCAGAAAGCTCGTGCGGGAATTTAAAGCCTTTGGTCTTCATGCCTACCTTATCAAGAACTGCATCGATACGGTCCTGCATTTCGGTTTTGTTTTTCCAGCCGGTGGCTTTCAAAACAAACTTTAAATTGTCTTGAATCGTTCTGTCCGTAAGCAATTTGAAGTCTTGAAAGACGACGCCTAGTTTGCGACGCAGGTAGGGAATTTCGCTTTCGCGTAAGCGAGATAAATCAAAATCCACAATGCTACCTTTTCCCTTTTTAAGCGGTATGTCACCGTACAGGGTCTTCATTAGGGAACTTTTACCGCTACCGGTTTTTCCGATGAGGTAGACAAACTCACCTTTATCAATTTTGAGGTTCACATCTTTAAGGATCAAGTTGTCCCGTTGGAAGATATCGACCTCTGATAGTGAAAGCACGTGGTTTGACATAGTATTCATTTGATGGGTAAAAATACACAAAGCTGTGGATAACCTCGCGCATAATTAAATCGTAAAAGCGGCGTTAACATTGTGTAGGATTTTAATTTTACCAACTTAGACTAACGATAACTCACATGAGGAAATTTGCACTCGCAACCCTAGCAATGGGATTCTTTACCGCTGGATTTGCCCAGCAATCCAAAATTTTTACTGACCAGTTGCGCAACTATAACACGGCAGTAGACCTTTATCAAGAGGATCAATATGTTGCGGCGCAACGTCTTTTTGAGCAGGTCATTGACCAGTCTGCAGACGAGACGATCAAAAGCAATGCGGCCTATTATGCGGCTAATTGTGCCGTGAGATTGAACCAGCGCAATGCAGATGAAATGGTGGAGAGTTTTGTAGAACAATATCCAACTTCCACAAAACGCAATAGCGCTTTTATAGACGTGGCAGATTACTATTTTGAAAACGGTGATTACCGCAAGTCTGCGCAATGGTATGAAAAGGTAGATGAGAGAAACCTTTCTCGTGAGCAAAAAACAAAATTCTACTTCAACAACGGGTACACCTTGGTACAAAGCAAGAAGTTTGATGAAGCAAAGCCATTTTTAAACAGAGTTAGTGACGATCCAACCTATGGATCGCAGGCCAAATATTACCTGGGTTACATTGCCTACGAAGGCGACGATCTGGAAACAGCAGATGAACTCTTTAGCGAGGTAGAACAAGCGCCAGAGACAGACGATAAGCTGTCCTATTATCAAGCAGATTTAAATTATAAATTGGGACGTTTTGATGAGGCTATTGCTTTGGCACAAAAGCAAATGTCCAGTTCCAACCGTCAGGAACAATCCCAACTCAACCGTATTATAGGACAATCACTTTTCAATCAGGAAAAGTATGCGGAAGCTCTGCCGTACCTGCAAGCCTATGAAGGTACTCGCGGTAAGTGGAACAACAATGACTACTATCAGTTGGGTTATACCTATTACAAACTCAACGATTTTGAAAATGCAGTTGCCACATTCAATAAAATTATTGATGGCGAGAACAAAACGGCACAGAACGCCTACTACCATTTAGGTCAAAGCTATATCAAACTCAACCGTAGCGAGGACGCACTCAACGCCTTCAAAAAAGCAAGTGAGATTGCACTTGACGAAGAAATTACCAAGGATGCCATGTACAACTATGCAAAGCTTAGTTATGAGAACGGCAATCCTTATGAAAGCGTGCCACAGGTGATCCTTAATTACATGGAAGCTTATCCAGATGCTGACAATAAGGACGAGATGAACACCTATCTCATCGACTCGTACTTTACCTCAAAGAATTATGCTGAGGCACTGGAACTTCTGGAAGATGGTCGCATAAGAGGTAATGAAAATGTATATGGTAAAGTAGCGTTATATCACGGTCTCAACCAATTCACGGCTGGCGATTATAAAGAAGCCCAAACCAGTTTAGATAAGGCGATCAAGTATTTAGAAGAAAACGACCTCAAGAAAAAGGCAAGATTTTGGAGAGCCGAAAGTTTGTATCAACTAAATGATTTCAAAGGCGCGATTGCAGAGTTTGACCGTGTCAAAAGCAGTAATGCCCGTATAGAAGAGGATGATCTGTTGGATTATGACATGGGTTACACCTATTTTAAATTACAGGATTATGATGCCAGCATCAATGCCATGCAACGATTTGTTGCCAGTGCCGATGATCCTGTAAGAAAGAATGATGCCTACATGCGCATAGGTGATGCAAATTTTGTTTCCAAAAAATACTGGCCGGCTATCGAGTCTTACAATGAAGCCATTAAAGCTGGCGGTTCTAGCGCAGATTATGCCAGCTTCCAGAAAGGAATGTCTTACGGTTTTATCCAGCGCGTGGAGAGCAAGATTGAAGAACTCAATAAATTCCTGAGCAATTACAAAACCTCGCAGTATCGCGACGATGTGATGTATGAATTGGGGAATACCTACATCAACAACGGTCAGGTCAATAACGGTATCAAGACCTACGATCGATTGATTTCAGAGTTTCCTAATAGCCGTTACACGGCGCCAGCCATGATGCGTAAAGGCCTTCAGTTCTACAATGATAACAGGCTGGACGAGGCATTGAGCGTATTCAAACAAGTGGCCTCTAAATATACCGGTACGCCACAAGCTGTAGAGGCCGTGAGCAGTGCCAGATTGGTGTACATCGATCAGGGCAAAACTGCGGAATATGCCAACTGGGTGCGCGGTCTCGATTTCATTGACGTGAGCGACAGTGAGCTGGACGACACGGCTTATGAGAGTGCAGAGCGTCCGTTTTTACAGGGAAATATGAGCAGTGCGATACGTGAGCTCAACAAATATTTGGAGCAATTCCCCAACGGGAAATATGCATTGCAGGCGCATTTCAACCTGGCTCAAGCCTATTTTTCTGAAGGCAATAAAAAAGCCAGCATACCGCATTATGAGTATGTGGCAAACCGCGAGCGCAGCGAGTATTCCGAGCAGGCACTGGCGCGATTGAGTGAGTTGTTCCTCAATGATGCGGTGAGCGATGGTGTGGATAGAAAGTCCGCTTTCGCGAAAGCGATACCCGTATTAATCAAACTGGAAGCCACGGCAGATTTCCCACAAAACAAGGCCTATGCACAATCCAACCTGATGAAAGCCTACTATGAAACCGAACAATATGACAAGGCTGAAAGTTATGCCAACAAGGTGTTGCGTGACAGCGGTACCGACAGTACCGTGCGCAGTGACGCAGAGGTGATCATTGCACGATCTGCTTTCAAAAACGGTAACATGAGCGCGGCAAAAAGTGGATATGCCCAGGTGTTGAAAAGCGCGAGTGGCGCCATAGCTGCAGAGGCTACCTATTACAAAGCCTATTTTGAGAATCAGGAAGGCAAGCATGAGCAGGCGATCAATACCGTTCAAGGCTTATCCAAAAACTACGGTAGCTACAAATTATGGAGTGCCAAAGGTCTGGTCGTGATGGCAAAAAGCTATGATGCGACCAACCAGACGTTGAATGCGGTGACCCTACTGCAAGGCGTGATCGATAATTTCTCTCAATATCCAGAGGTAGTTGCCAACGCAAAAACCGAACTGAACCGTATCAAAGCGATACAAGCCAAAACTAATTCTTCCATAGCTCCATCAAATAATTAATATGTTCCAGAACTTGAAATATATAACGACAGCAGTGGCTGTTGCCCTGATTGCCAACATCGCAAGCGCTCAAACAACTGAAGAGGACAAGCTCAATGGTGGTACGATCACGGTTGTCAAGGCTTATGATCCATCTGTGGCAGATGCTTTTAAAGTCAAGAGTACACCACAATTGAACGACACCACAAAAATCCAGAAGAAAGCAGTTACCTACAGCATATTTTCTGTTCCTGTGGCATCAACCTTTACACCAGCAAAAGGAAAGCTGTCAAGATTGAAGCCTAGACAACGACCTACCTATTACGATAACTATGCTCGTTTGGGATTTGGTAACTACGGCAACATCGTGGCAGAATTTGCAGGGAATATTGAAGTGGATAAAGACAGTGATTTTGGGATATTCCTAAATCACAATTCCTCTCTAGGTGGTATTGATGAGGTGCTTCTTGATGATTCTTACCTAGATACGGCATTGGACCTTTCATTTGGTCATCGATCTAGATCTGCTAGCTATGGTATCACGGCTGGCGCGAGATATCAAGGTGCAAATCTATATGGTGTGAATCCTTTCTTTACACAGCAATTGATCAATCAAGATCTGGACGACAAGGATGTAGGCGTGAATTATCTTTCTTATGGTTTGGGTGGTAATCTTGATTTCTTTGATTCGGTTTTTAAGAGTTTACAGGCTAAAGTGACTGGGATCACCAGTAATATGGATGGTAGTGAGATACGCGCGATGATTGAGCCACAGCTTGCGTTTGACATCGAGGGAACCGAAGTAGAATTGGGAGTTTCGATAGATTATTTATCGGGTGGTTTTGATGATCAAGGCCGCTTACCAGCGCAAACAGATTACTCTTATGTAAGTTCAGGGGTCAATCCTAGCATCAATTTATATGGTGATCTTTATAAAGTAGAGTTGGGCGCGACCGTGAATTATTTATCAGATCTTGAAAACAGCGACGGTCAATTCAACATCTATCCAGATATTCTTGCGACCTACAAATTACTGGATGATCAGATCATTGCTTACACCCAGATTTATGGTGGTCTGGACATGAATAGCTTGCAGCAATTTGCAGATGAGAACGTTTTTCTCGCACCAGCTATTGATATCAAACCTACTGACCGCGTGATCGACGCACAACTAGGTTTGAAAGGAAAAATCACCAACAACGTAGGCTATAAATTCTATGGTGGTTACAAAAAAGAAAATGACCGCTACCTCTATACTAAAGATGTAGGTCGCGTGATCGCTGCACAAGCTCCCAAGGATGAATTGGGTAACGTGTTTTTCACTGAGTATGCAGATGTTGCCACGACCTTTTTTGGTGGATCTTTGAGTGTAGACGTGAGTTCTAAGTTCAATATGACACTCAACGGTCGCAGTATGAATTATGATGTCACAAATGCTGCAGATATTGAGAACACTGCCTCACAACTTCCAGAATTCACCGCAGATGTGGTAGGAACCTATCAAATCACTGATAAGTTGGATATAGGCACGACCGTTTATTTTGTAGGAGAACGCGATGTATATAGAACTGGTTTGGGTGTAGAATCTCTGGACAGTTTTGTGGACCTAAATGTAGATGCCAATTACAAGATTAACCCTAGATTGACGGTCTTTTTGAGAGGAAACAACTTGACTGGCGGCAATTATCAATATTACTTAGACTATCCAGTGCAGGACCTACAGGTTTTAGGTGGAGCAGTTTATAAATTTGATTTTTAAAAATATGTTCGCTTTCCTGTGTGCCTGCAGCCAGGTGCGAAAGCGGAAATTTCCCAACTATTAATGAGAATAAAAAGAAGCTATCCAATAAGGTAGCTTCTTTTGGTTTTATGAGATATCACAAAACTTTGTGTCTTATTTTTAACCCATGAAAAATATCTTCTTCCTCGCAATAGTTTTAGTCCTGGCATCCTGCAAAAATGAAAATGCAGATAATTATGTCGATGCCATTTATACTAATGGTAACATCTACACCGTCGATAATGCATTTAGCGTGGCAACGACTATGGCAGTAAAAGACGGAAAAGTCTTTGCTGTTGGAAGCCAAGACGAAATCGATGCACTTAATTTGAAGTCAGATAACATTATAGATCTAGAAGGTCAGTATGTATATCCAGGATTGATTGATGCGCATTGCCACTTTTATAGGTTCGGAGAACAATTACAACAGGTAGATTTGAAAGGCACTACTAGCTACCAAGAAGTACTGGATAAAGTAAAAGCCTTCCAAGAGAAGAACAATAAATCCTACATCATAGGTCGCGGTTGGGATCAAAACGATTGGGATGTAAAAGAATATCCAACAAAAGCAGAATTGACCGAACTTTTCCCCAACACACCTGTTGCTCTTACACGTATTGATGGACATGCAATGATTGTAAATCAGGCGGCTCTTGACCTCGCGGGTATTGATGAGCAAACGGCTTTTTCAGGTGGTGATATTGAGCAAATTGATGGTCAGCTGACTGGAATATTGGTGGACAATCCCATGGAATTGATAGAAAAAACATTTCCTGCCGCAAGCCGTGAAGCCGATATTGAAGCGTTGATGGATGCTCAGGAAATCAACTTTAGCTATGGACTGACAACGGTAGATGATGCTGGTTTGAATCGCAACACCATTGAATTGATCGATAGCCTACAACAGGCCGGAGCTCTAAAAATGAAGATTTATGCCATGGTAAGCAACACACCAGAAAACCTAGATTACTATCTGGATAAAGGCACTATAAAAACCGATCGGCTGAATGTAAGATCCATCAAGTTCTACGCAGATGGAGCTTTAGGATCTCGCGGTGCTGCTATGAAAGAAGAATATTCTGATCGCGAAAACCATTTTGGAGCACTCCTTAGTAGTGTGGAAGATTTCAAAAAAACAGCAGAGCGTATTGCCGCGACAGACTATCAAATGAACACGCATGCCATAGGCGACAGTGCCAATGTTGTTGTTCTTAAGACGTACCGTGAATTACTCAATGATATGCCAGACAGAAGATGGCGTGTGGAACACGCCCAAATCATTAGTCCAGCAGATTTTGAATATTTTGATCGCGATAGGATTTTACCATCGGTACAACCTACTCATGCGACGAGCGATATGTATTGGGCTGAGGATCGAGTAGGAGCAGAGCGCATCAAAGGTGCCTATGCCTATCAAAAACTGCTGGATCAGTCAGGAATGCTTGCATTGGGAACTGATTATCCCGTAGAACAAGTCAATCCATTTTTGACGTTTTATGCCGCGGTTGCAAGACAGGATACCACTGGTTATCCTGAAGGTGGTTTTAATCCGCAGGATGCGATCTCTCGAGAAGATGCTTTGCGAGGTATGACCATCTGGGCAGCTTATTCCAATTTTGAAGAAGAGGAAAAGGGAAGTCTGGAAAAAGGAAAATCGGCAGATTTCATGATTCTTAAAGAAGACCTCATGAACATGCCGATTCAAAATGTGCCCAACCTAAAAGTAGTTGGGACTTATATCAATGGTGAAAAGGTTTATTGAGCCTCTTCTATCTTTTCAATTTCTTCTCGAGTGATGTGATCTTGGGATATTTTCCAGTCCAGATAGCGATGTAGGTCTGAATCAATCCAGCCCACAACAATGGTCAATACGGTGATATCATCTAGATAACCCAATCCAGGAATAAAATCTGGAATAAGGTCAAAGGGACTAATTACATATAGCAAGGAACCACCTATGGCAGCAATGGTAAACCATGGTACTGCGGTGTAGACACCTTTGCGGTAATCCTTGATCATCATCATCATGACATCGACGAGTTTGTAATACTTTTTAAGCATTTTGACCGTCGACATAAGAAAGGATAGTTTTCCTTCTCTTTTGATCACCTCATCCACATCTTCTGTGGTAGTTTCATTGGTTTTTTCCAGCACATAGTCTTGGTCTGGCGTAAAAAAATCTTTCAGATTCATGTTGCAAAAATTTGGTTGAAATCCTTGAACGATTTGAATTCCAGCGCATTTCCGCTAGGATCCTTGAAGAACATCGTGGCCTGCTCGCCAGGTAATCCTTCAAATCGTATGTAGGGTTCGATTATAAATGTGATGTTTTTGTTTTGTAACTCTTTCGCGAAAGCGTGGAAATTATCCCATTCCAGTACCACACCAAAATGCGGAACTGGTACAGACTTTCCATCTACAGCATTGGAAACCTCTGGTGCAATATTGTCGCTCACGTGAATGACGAGTTGATGGCCAAAGAAGTCAAAGTCCACCCAATGGTCACTACTGCGGCCTTCTTTCATGCCCAAGGTGTCACGGTAAAATGCTCTAGTGGTTGTGATTTCCCGCACGGGAATCGCTAGGTGAAATGGTGTTAGACTCATGTTCTAAATGTATAAAAAAAGCCGTCCTTGTTAGAAACGGCTTAGGTTAATGTATTCTCAATATTAGAGGATGCCATCCACGATACCGTACTCAACGGCCTCGTCTGCGCCCATCCAATAATCGCGGTTAAAGTCCTTCATCACCTTTTCAAAGCTTTGTCCACAATTATCTGCTAGGATTTGTGCGCTAAGTTCCTTGGTTTTGAGGATCTCAGTAGCGGTGATTTCAAGATCTGCACCAGTACCGCGAGCGCCACCACTAGGTTGGTGAATCATCACACGGCCATGTTTTTGTATGAATCTTTTTCCTTTGGCACCACCAGAAAGTAGAATACTTCCCATAGAGGCTGCAAGACCGCTACAAACAGTACTTACTGGACTGCTTATTTGTTGCATGGTGTCATAGATGGAAAAACCAGCAGTAACATAACCGCCTGGACTGTTGATTACAAAAGTGATTTCTTCATTACTTAAGGAATCCAGATACAATAGTCTGTCAACACAGTGTCTTGCGGTACGGTCATCTACCATTCCCCAAATGAACAACTTGCGTTGCTCAATGAATTTTTCATCTATTTTATCCTGGAGTTTTATCGCTTTACTCATTCAATTTTTGTTTGGCATAAAAATAAGAAAATATAGGTTGGCAGCTGTTGTAATGATCTTAAATGGTTTCATCCCGATCACCATATTCTTTCTTGTAGATTTTAATCAAAAGTAAAAACAAGCTGATCAATAAAGGACCAAAAATAAGTCCTATAAATCCAAATAATGGAACACCTATCACCACACCGATCAAGGTGATCAAAGGATGAATATCAGCTAGCTTTTTTTGAACGATCAGTCTAAATAGATTGTCTGTGGAGCCTACTACCACAGCGCCATAAATTAGAACACCTATCGCAGCTTCTGTATTTCCTTGAGCCAATAGCAATATGACTACTGGACCTATACCTAAGGCAGTCCCAACAAAAGGGATCATACTACCTATTACCGTCACCCCAAACCAGAAGAATGGATTCTCTACTCCAAATATATAATATCCAATCAAAGCTACAGCACCTTGCATAATAGCTACCAGTGGTATGGCAATAGCGTTGGATTTTACCAGATCAATACTTTCTTTGCCTATAGCTTCTATGTTTTTCTTCTTGAGTGGCAGGTATCTTAAGGTAGCGTTTTGCCAGGTTTTCCTTTCAACTAGCATATAGTATAAGATGAAGAACATAACACCTACCGCAATAAATATGGTCAAACTGGAGCTCGCAAAGTTGCTAAACACGTAAGAAAGCGTACTCTTTACCTGATCTCCCTCTATGGCTGGAATCACATCAAAACCAACATATTCTTCTATCTGTACGATTTGAGACTTGATTTGTTCTGTAATTTGATCACTGTTTGCGAGCGCATCTTTGATCTGCGAGGTAAACATCAGAGCCAATCCTGCAATAGGTAATAGGATGACTATAATACTCACTACGAGCAATAAGGTTGCTGCTATCCACGGTTTCCATCCTTTTTTTTCAAAGTATCGTTGCGCAGGAACGAGTAAGACATAAAGAGTTACAGCGGCAAGTACACCACCTAAATAAGGTAACATCTCATAGATGATTAACACTGCTGCCATTAGGAGTGCTAACACTACAAAAATCTGTCTTATGATGCTGGCTGGTATTTTTTTATTCATCCTAGTTGTTTCGTAGGGCTTCTATAAGTTCTTGCTTATTCATTTTGGAACGCCCATCGATACCTACTTTCTTGGCTTGTTGGTATAGATCTTCTTTGGTTCGATCCTCGTATTTCTTGGCTTCACCACCTTTTTCTCCGCTATCAGGTGTGTTGGCGATACGTGCCGCTTTTTCTTGAGAGTATCCTTTATCTCTTAAGGCTTCGTACTGGTCTTCGTTTTTGATGCTAGGTCTGCCCATCTTTTTATTTTAAAGATACTGTGAACCTTGAGCTATTTTTCCTATAAAAAGGCTAAGATTTGATCAACGACTTCTGGTGTATGAAGGCTATGGCCACCAGTTTTGGAAGTGTAAGTGGATGCATTTTTCAATCTAGAGGCAATAGATGGCATGCTTTCATAACCTACAATCGCGTCTTGCTTACTGTGAATAAGAAGCACTTGTGCATTAATATCTTGCACAAAATCTGCAGAATTAAACTCAGAAATATGGAAACCGTACGTTTTGAGCAATAAGTCATCAATGGCTTGGTAGACCTTGTCGTTGAACCCAGTCAATTTTTGATATCCATTCATGATCTTGTCAAAACGATCTGGACCACCCAACAAAACAATTTTTTCTATAAAATCATGAGGATGTTGAGACTCTTGATAAATTGTCGCCATGGCACCAACACTATGGGCGATGATGATCTCTGGCTGGTATAGCTCTATGACCTTTTTAATTTCTCTGGAATATTTCACAGCTGTAAAGTCTGTGCCACTGGACGCACCATGGGCCGGCGCATCTGTGGAAATGATATTATAATCCAGTTCACGCAATGGATCAATCAAGTACTTCCATCGCCAAGAGTTGGATTCCCATCCATGGATCAGTAAGATGGTTTTTCCTTGACCTTTCCAATGGTAAAGTTGTACAAAACCTTCTTCTGTAATCAGTTTTTGTTTTCTTGCCGTGTTTAAAAATTCGTTTTGGAACGGCTGTATTTTTCCTGCTCGTGGATGGCTAAATACGTGTAGCGCCTTTTGCCCAGCTTTCTCTTGAGAGAACACCGAGATAAGGTTAAAATAAAAGCCGTACAGTTTAGGTACGGCTTTGTTTAAAAAACTTTTAAGCATAATATGAGGTTACCAACTTATGAAAACGTACTCTGGTTTTGCAGTATCAGGAATCATCGTTTTCTCAATCGTTGCGCTTACGTCATAAGTAACTTCCGCAGGTAATTCTTCCTTGTCGATTGTGAAATAAAAATTTTGTTCGTCTACCCAGATCACGGCGCTGTTGATCATGTTGTCAATACTGCTCACTTTGTAGGTGTCGCTTATGGTTTTAAAATCGCTGTCGATGCTTATACCTTCTGCAGTGACATATCGATTGTCTCTTACTCTAATGTTTTCAATAGTAGAGGTACTGTCAGATTCATAAGGCGTTAATGATAACAAGTGCTTGCCACCTTTTTCATAGATCTCAATAACGTTGGGACCATTGGCATATTCATCGTCTTGAACGGGATTTACAATGCTGTCCATGGCAAAAAGGCTGTCGATTTGATACACCATGGCATCTTTGGTCAACATTCCTATGCGGTCCTTGTTCCATTCAAATGGATCTTGTTCTTCCGCACAACTGGCGAGAACGGTAATGGTAACTAGTATAAAAAGTAACTTTTTCATATAAAAATTTAAGGTTGTAAAATTACGTTGACTGTTGGGACTAGCCAATTATAAAATGGTTTGTTTAAGGCAAAAGATTTGGAGAGTTTCGCTTTCGCGAAAGCGGAATATTTTACCATCATTACTTCAACGCCTTACCTAGAATTCCCATCACGCCACGAATGAAGGTAGCGCTGGTGAGCACTTTGATAATGGGGTTTTGTCGAGTACTTCTTCTGCTGGAAGAGCTTGAACTGGAAGTTCTGGCACGTTCTTTTTGAGCCTTTTCCTTGATTTCATCTTCGTGGGCTTGATCCATTTTTTCCTGAAGCATTTCCTCGGCGCTCTCGCGGTTGATGGACTCATTGTATTTGTCCGTCAATTCAGAGTCTGCAATGAGATCGTCCAACTCACGATTTGTCAAAACGTCCATACGACTTTCTGGTGCACGTAGCAGTGTTGCCGCTAGCGGGCTAGGTCGACCTTTCTCATCCAGTGCAGATATCAATGCTTCACCTATTCCTAGAGAGGTCAACACTTCTGCAGTGTCATAATATTCTGTTATGGGGTAGTTTTGTGCCGTGAGTTTGATGGCTTTGCGATCTTTGGCCGTAAAGGCACGCAATGCATGCTGCACCTTGAGACCCAACTGGCTCAAGACACCTTCTGGTATATCGGTAGGGTTTTGAGTTACAAAATATAGACCGATACCTTTTGAGCGAATCAGTTTTACGATGCTTTCAATCTGATCCAGTAATGCCTTGCTGGCATTGTCAAAAATCAAGTGAGCTTCATCAATAAATAGCACCAATTCTGGACGGTCGCTGTCACCTTGCTCTGGGAACGTGCTGTAGATTTCGGCAAGTAGGCTCAACATAAACGTCGAGAATAATTTAGGTCGGTCCTGAATGTCTGTGAGACGTATGACGTTGACATAGCCGTCTCCATTTTTATCCTTGCGCACCAGATCTTTCACTTCAAAACTGCGCTCGCCAAAAAACAATTCGGCGCCCTGTTGTTCCAGTTCGACCAGTTTACGCATGATCGCGCCAGTAGATGAGGTTGATATGCGTCCATATTCTGCCTGGAATTCGTCTTTACCGGCACCCGTTGCAAATTGAAGCACCTTTTTTAGATCTCTAAGATCCAGTAATGGCAATTTGTTATCATCACAATATTTAAATACAACACTTATGATTCCGGCTTGTGTTTCTGTCACATCCAGAATTCTGGATAGCAATACCGGGCCGAACTCGCTTACCGTGGCTCTCATGCGCACACCATCCTGTTCAGAAATCGTCATGATTTCTGTTGGGCTGGCCCTCTTTTTAAAGTCCAATCCTATGGTCGCATGGCGTTCGTCAATCTTTGGGTGGCCATCGCTAGCCGCGGCAATACCAGAAAGGTCTCCTTTAATATCCATCAATAAAGATGGCACGCCTTGCTGCGATAATTGCTCTGCAATGATTTGTAAAGTCTTGGTTTTACCGGTTCCAGTTGCACCAGCGATCAAACCATGGCGGTTCATGGTTTTTAAAGGGATTTTTACATGTGCTCCTGTAATGGCATTTCCATCCAGCATCGCGGCTCCCATGATGATGCTATCACCTTTGGGACTATAACCTTCTTCAATGCTTTTTACAAAATCTTCTTTTCTGGACATAGGTAAAGCTTTAGAACAAAAGTAAAAGAAAAACAAGTGGTTGGAAAGACCAGTTTAAATGGCGTTTAAAAATCCAAACAGCTCATGGTTATTGAAGTTAAAATCAGCGTGTTTAAGGCGCTTAAACTTTTTCCAGTACATGATAATGAATTATTTTTGCAGCCGCATGAAAGACACGATTGAAAATAAGGTAGATGCTGGTGTAATGTTGCCACTTATGGAAGAATTCTACACCATTCAAGGTGAAGGATTCCATACAGGTACGGCAGCATATTTTATAAGAATAGGTGGCTGTGACGTTGGTTGCCACTGGTGCGATGTCAAGGAAAGCTGGAATGCCGAAACGCATCCACCTACAGCCATCGAGCACATTGTGGAAAATGCAGATAAATGGAGCAAGACCATCGTGATCACTGGCGGCGAGCCGCTCACGTGGAACATGCAACCGTTGACCACTGCGCTTAAGGATCGCGGCATGACCGTGCATATCGAGACCAGTGGTGCATATCCATTGACGGGAACCTGGGACTGGATTTGCCTATCTCCCAAAAAGGTGAAAATGCCCGTTCCAGAAATCTATAAAGAAGCAAACGAGCTTAAGGTAATTGTGTATAACAAGAATGATTTCGCTTTCGCAAAAGCGGAATCTGAAAAAGTATCTTCTTCCTGTCAATTATTCCTGCAGCCGGAATGGTCCGTGCGGGAAAAAATGATCCCGTTAATCACGGAATTTGTCATGGAAAACCCAGAATGGCGCGTGTCTCTACAAACGCACAAATATTTAAATATTCCCTAGTTAGCGGCCACGTCAAAGTGTAGACTGGCGATGCGATCGTCCCAACCCATAAAGATGGTGCCGCCGTCAATCTCATCAATAATCCTGATGGAGAAATTCTCAATGGTTTCTGGAGCTGGCGATACCTTCATGTCGGTCGTGAAAATATCATATTGATTGTCATATCTCGTTCCCCATTGGGTGGTCTGACTGTTCAAGATAAACTTCCAGTTCTCTTCTCCAGGAATTGTGAAAATACTGTAGGTGCCTGCCTCAACGAGTTTATCATTGATGGTCACGTCCTTGTAAAAAGTAATTTCAGTAGCTTCATTGGCTCCAGTTCTCCATACCTTACCGTAGGGAACCAATTCGCCAAAAACGACTCTATCGCGCTTTGCTGGCCTGCTGTAAATAATGCGGGCAATCGCTGCCTGATCATCACCTCGATACATCACTACATCCAGCGGACTTTTGTCCAAGCCGGAAAAGGCGAGGTCCTGAGCAGTTGATAATTGACTAAGAAACAATAGGCTGAAAAGCGGAATGAAATATTTCATAATGAGGTCGTTTTTATTACAACCAAAATTCATCAATAATATTGCCGTCCGTTATTAATAATTTGTTAATAACTTAACCGGTCCAATAGCGCCAAACAACCTATAAACACTAATGGTTCACTATATTTGTTTATTACGCATTATAGCAAAATTTACTAGGATTTATGAGCGAGGATAACAAGAAAAATTACGGTGCCGATCAGATTCAGGCGCTTGAAGGAATGGAGCACGTGCGCATGCGTCCATCCATGTATATAGGCGATGTGGGAACACGTGGTTTGCACCACTTGGTTTATGAAGTAGTCGATAACTCTATTGATGAGGCGCTAGCCGGTCACTGTGATAATATCGAGGTGATTATAAATGAGAATAACAGCATCACGGTGACTGATGATGGTCGTGGTATCCCAGTAGATATCCACAAGAAAGAAGGAGTGTCTGCACTACAAGTGGTAATGACTAAAATTGGTGCTGGTGGTAAGTTTGACAAAGACTCTTACAAAGTTTCTGGTGGGTTGCACGGTGTAGGTGTAAGTTGTGTGAACGCACTTTCTGATCACTTGAAAGCAACGGTTTATCGCGATGGAAAAATTTACGAACAGGAATATGAGCGCGGTAAGGCGATGTATCCTGTTAGAGAGGTAGGAACTACAGATAAAAGAGGTACGGTAATTACATTCTTGCCAGATCGCAGCATCTTCCAACAAACGACGGAGTATAACTACATCACTCTTGCAAACAGATTGCGTGAGCTATCCTTCTTAAATAAAGGAATTCGCATCGTTCTGATTGATAGAAGAGTTAAGGATGAGAATGGAAATATCATTGAAGAGGTGTTCCAGTCTGAAGAAGGATTGAAGGAATTTATCCGCTTCCTAGACGATACACGCCAGCCTATTATTGCAGACGTGATCTCTATGGAAGGTGAAAAGAATGACATTCCAGTTGAGGTAGCCATGATCTACAACGACAGTTATTCTGAAAACCTACATTCTTATGTAAACAACATTAATACCCATGAAGGTGGTACGCACCTAAGCGGTTTCCGTCGTGGATTGACAACAACGCTCAAGAAATATGCTGACGCCTCAGGTCTATTGGACAAGCTGAAGTTTGATATTTCGGGAGACGACTTTAGAGAAGGTTTGACGGCGATTATTTCTGTGAAGGTTCAAGAGCCTCAATTTGAAGGTCAGACCAAAACGAAATTGGGTAACCGTGAGGTAACTAGTGCGGTTTCTCAAGCGGTTTCCACTATGTTGGAAGACTATTTGGAAGAAAACCCAGCCGATGCCAAGACTATTGTCCAAAAGGTGATTCTTGCCGCAACCGCTAGACACGCAGCTCGCAAGGCACGTGAAATGGTACAGCGCAAGACGGTCATGAGCGGTGGTGGATTGCCAGGAAAGCTTTCTGACTGCTCAGAAACTGATCCAGAAATCTGTGAAGTATTCTTGGTTGAGGGTGACTCCGCAGGTGGAACGGCAAAAATGGGTCGCGACCGTAATTTCCAAGCGATCATGCCATTGCGTGGTAAGATCTTGAACGTGGAAAAAGCGATGCAACACAAGGTCTTTGAAAATGAAGAGATCCGTAATATTTATACAGCATTAGGTGTTACCATTGGAACTGAAGAAGATTCCAAAGCATTGAACCTGGACAAACTACGTTATCATAAGGTAGTCATCATGTGTGATGCAGATATTGATGGTTCGCACATTGCAACATTGATCTTGACCTTCTTCTTTAGATATATGAGAGAGTTGGTAGAGAAAGGATACGTCTATATCGCCACGCCTCCATTGTATCTTCTTAAAAAAGGAAACAAAAAACGATACGCATGGTCCAATAAGGAACGTGATGAAATCAATGAAGAATTTGGTGGATCTGCTGCCATACAGCGTTACAAAGGTCTAGGAGAAATGAATGCAGATCAATTATGGGATACGACCATGAATCCTGAATTCAGAACCCTTAGACAAATCACCATTGAAAACTTGCCAGAAGCAGATCGAGTTTTCTCCATGCTTATGGGTGATGAAGTGCCGCCACGACGTGAGTTTATTGAAAAGAACGCTATTTATGCCAACATCGACGCATAACATCCAGCTTATTTAAAAAGTAAAAATCCTGACTCTAAACTAGAGTTGGGATTTTTTCGTTTATGAGATAACCCTAAAACCACCACTATGAAAAAATATATTGTTGCCCTAACGATCTTGTTGACATCAACGTTTTCAACCGCACAGGATGGTCTTTCTGAAGTTCTTGCTGCTGGACTGGATGCAGCGACCTCATTTACCAACTCTTATGCAGAACCAGCTGCCAAAGCCTTTTCCTATAATCTATCTGCTGGATGGTATGATGACGCTCGAGCCTTGCCCAAGGGAAAATTCAATGTCACTTTAAGAGCGCAGGCTACTTTCTCTAGCGATGATGAAAAATCTTTCCTCTTAGATCCAGTTGTGTATGAAGGGCTCATTCAAAACTCGTACGACAATACTAACAGTCCACCTGCAAATATTCGTGTTACTTTTGGTGATGGCAGCAGTACGCCACGATTGATTGCTACTGCTTTAGGAGAGAATGATCCATCGCAGTCACTGGTCGTTATTTCTACAGATCGCACCACTGGCATTGAAACCAGCCGGTCGGTTATTGAATTACCGCAAGGACTAGGTAATGCTGGAGTGGACGTGGTACCATCGGCTTTTTTACAGGCTGGATATGGATTAGGCGCTGGACTGGAATTGAAGGCCAGATTTGTACCTAAAATACAGATTGACGAGGCAGAAATCGCTATTTATGGTGGTGCCCTACAGTGGCAGTTGACAGAAGTTTTGGACAAAAATGATGTGCTGCCGGTTGAGATTTCTGTTTTGGCAGGTTACAGCATCTTGGATGCGCTGTATGATTTTGAGGATGGTGCCGTGGTCGATGGCGTGGACCAGCGACTGGAAACAAAATCGGGTAGCTTTACATTATCATTAATTGCAGGAACAGATTTCAAAGTCCTTAATTTTTACGGTGGTCTCAATTACAACGCAGGCACCACACAGACTGATTTGCTGGGAACGTACACCGTTCGCAATTCAGGCAGTATTTTCCCGGTATCCCAAACTTTTGAAGATCCCATAACGGTAAAAACTGACGTGAGCTCCATGCTGGGCACGGTCGGGACTAAGCTTACACTGGGTTTTTTCCAGATCGATGCGAGCTACACACTGGGCGCGTTTGATACGGTCAACAGTGCTATTGCCTTTAAGTTTTAGCAGTTCCCTCAAAAATTTATGGGTAAGATCCCGGCAACCTTTGAGATAGATTTAATTATTAATAAATACGATTTCAATATCTTTAGGGCTTGAAAGAAATTCGCTTTCGCGAAAGCGAGATAATTAATCATCAATAAACACATTTTATGAAAGTTACCGTAGTAGGAGCAGGCGCAGTAGGCGCGAGTTGTGCAGAATATATCGCCATCAAGAATTTTGCTAGCGAAGTTGTTTTGCTGGATATCAAAGAAGGTTTTGCCGAAGGTAAAGCGATGGACCTGATGCAAACCGCATCACTTAATGGTTTTGACACTAAGATTACTGGTGTGACCAACGATTATTCCAAGACTGCAGGTAGCCATATTGCCGTCATCACTTCAGGAATACCGCGCAAGCCTGGTATGACCCGTGAAGAGTTGATAGGAATCAATGCTGGGATCGTAAAATCGGTTTCAGAGAGTATTGTAAAGGAATCACCAGACGTGATTTTGATAGTAGTTTCCAACCCGATGGATACCATGACTTATCTAGCACATCAATCTACGGGATTACCTAAAAACCGCATCATAGGAATGGGTGGTGCATTGGATAGCGCTCGTTTCAAATACAGACTAGCCGAGGCTCTTGAAGCTCCTATTTCTGACGTTGATGGAATGGTCATAGGTGGTCACAGTGATACTGGTATGGTGCCATTGACCAGACTTGCAACACGCAACAGTGTCCCGGCAAGTGAGTTCTTAAGTGAAGACCGCTTGAATCAAGTTATGGAAGACACCAAAGTAGGTGGAGCTACATTGACTAAATTATTGGGAACCAGCGCATGGTACGCACCAGGTGCGGCAGTTTCTGGACTGGTACAAGCTATTGCCTGTGACCAGAAGAAGATTTTCCCATGTAGTACGTTGCTAGATGGCGAGTACGGTTTGTCTGATCTTTGTATAGGTGTCCCAGTCGTATTGGGCGCTAATGGTATTGAGAAGATCGTGGAGATCGACCTATCAGACGAAGAAAAAGAACACCTGCACAAGAGTGCCGAAGGTGTGAAGGCTACCAACGCTTTGTTGTAAAAACCTTTCTTTAAATAACTGAAACCGCTCATTTTGGGCGGTTTTTTTATGCCCAGATTTGAGCGACGGTAATATGAAAGTTGTTACTAGCTGGGATTGTGGAATGTTCGCTTTCGCGAAAGCGATGACCACACAAGCCTACAAATAAATTTTAAAGCGTTGTTTTCCAGTGGGGTTGCGATTTAAATTTTAATTGCTAGAAGATGCTCGAAAGCCTATATTTGCTCGTTCAAATTTTAACAACAATTAAAGATTTAAAGAATGCAAAATAAAGGACTGATCAGATTCTTTGCGATCATTTTTGCAATTGTGAGTATCTATCAACTTACGTACACTTTTATTACCAACAAAGTTGAGAATGATGCAGAGGCTTATGCTGAGAGAATCGTGGATGCAGATGCGCCTAATTCTTCATCGCTTATCGAGGAAGCTAGAAAGAGATATCTAGATTCTGTAGCGAGTAAGGACGTTTGGGGTGGCTACACCACGTATGCAGGTGCAAAGGATAATGAGCTTAAAAAAGGTCTGGACCTTAAAGGTGGTATCAATGTGATCCTTCAAATCTCTGTTCGCGACCTATTAATAGGTATGGCAGATGGTTCTACTGATGGTGACTTCCGTACGGCACTGGATCGTGCAGATGAGCGCATCAAGGATGGACAGCAAAGCTATTATGACTACTTCATTGAAGAGTTCAACGCTATAGATGGCGCACAGCTAGCTTCTCCAGATATTTTTGCCAATCAGGAAATGGAAGGCCGTATTGACTTTGATATGTCAAATGGTGACGTTGAGCCTATCTTGAGAGAAGAGCTACAGTCATACATGGTGAGTGCTTTTGATGTATTGAGAAAGCGTATCGATAAATTTGGTACGACTCAGCCTAACATCCAGCAGCTAGGAAACACGGGACGTATCCTGATCGAGATGCCTGGTGAAAGAGACATCAAGCGTGTTGAGCAATTGTTAGTAGGTACCGCATTGTTGGAATTCTGGCATGTGTATAAAGCTGGAGACATTGCTCCTTATTTAGTAGCGGCAGACGCTTACTGGGCAGATAAGATTGCCAGTGAAAAAGGTAATGTTGTTGCAGACTCAACTGCTGTTGAGCAAGTAGCTGACACAGTTGCTGTACAAGAAGAACAAGACAATTCTCTAGAGTCTCTTTTGAATGATAATGAGATTGATAGCGAAGACCCTATCGATGAACTTGATGAGGCACAATATGATGCCAACCCAATCCTTTCCAGAGTACTTGCTCCAGGAAACACCGCTGGTCCTATTATCGCTACTTTTAGAGCTGCAGATCAAGAGTTGATCCAAGATTACCTTGATGATCAACAGGCAAGAGCAAAGTTAAATCCAGCACAACGCTATGTGAAATTTGCTTGGGGACGACCTGAGTTGAATGACGAGTTGGGTTATGAACTGATCGACCTTTATGCGATACGTTCCAATGCGCAAGGTGAGGCTCCACTTTCTGGTGGCGTTATTACCAATGCAAAGCAAGATTATGACATCAACGGTAAAGTAATCGTTAGTATGTCCATGAATAGTGAAGGTGCAAAAATATGGGAAGAAATGACCACTGAAGCCTTCCAAAACCAAACACAAGTTGCGGTTGTTCTTGACAACACAGTTTATAGTGCTCCGGGAATCAACGATGGTCCTATTGCTGGTGGTAACAGCCAGATATCTGGAGACTTTAGTGTTGCAGAGGCAGAAGATCTTGCTACCGTTCTTAAAGCTGGTAAACTTCCTGCAAGAGCCGAAATTATCCAGAAAGAAATCATAGGCCCATCATTAGGTCAAGAAGCGATCAATGCTGGTTTATGGTCATTTGCGATTGCCTTGTTGTTGGTATTGGTATGGATGTTCTTCTATTATGGTAGAGCTGGATTGTATGCAGATATCGCATTGTTGGTCAACATTCTTTTCATCTTTGGTGCATTGGCATCCTTTGGTGCGGTATTGACCTTGCCTGGTATTGCAGGTATCGTATTGACCATAGGTATATCGGTAGATGCTAACGTACTGATCTTTGAAAGAATACGAGAAGAGCTGGCAAAAGGGAAATCACAGGCAGACTCCATCAAAGATGGTTTCAATAATGCCTTGAGTTCTATTTTAGATGCCAACATCACGACCTTCTTGACGGCCGCGATTCTATACATCTTTGGTACTGGACCTATCCAAGGTTTTGCAACCACTTTGATGATAGGTATCCTTACATCATTGTTTACAGCGATCTTTATCACCAGATTATTTATTGACGGTTATGGTAAAAACGGTAAGTCACTAGCATTTACTACTAGCTTTACTAAAACTTGGTTTACCAATATCAATATCGACTTCCTCAAGAAAAGAAAAGCAGCTTATACGCTTTCTGGATTCTTGATCATCGCGAGTATCATTTCTCTTGCAACCTTGCAATTGAACTTTGGTATCGACTTTACAGGTGGTCGTAAGTACACCATACGTTTTGAGCAGGATATGAATGCGACTGAGGTCACCAGCATCTTGAGCAGCCCAGAAGTATTTGGAAGTGCTGAGGCTAAAACTTATGGAGCAGAGAATCAGCTAGCGATCAGTACCAAGTACAAAATCGATGGTGATGACAGTGAAGTAAGCGCAGAGATCGAGGAGAAGCTATTCAACTCCTTGAAGCAATTCTTCCCAGCAGACTTGACCCAAGAGGAATTTGCAGATGTAAGTGAAGTGGACAAGGATTATGGTATCATGTCTAACTTCCAAGTAGGACCTACCATTGCAGATGATATCTTGACAGGATCCCTTTATGCGATCTTTGGATCGTTAATCGTAGTGTTCCTTTACATCTTGATACGTTTCCGTAGATGGCAATTCTCATTAGGTGCGGTAGCGGCAGTATTCCATGATGTGATTATCGTACTGGGTGTATTCTCGGTGACTTATAAGATCATGCCATTTAACATGGAGATTGACCAGGCATTTATCGCTGCGATCCTGACGGTAATAGGTTACTCACTTAATGACACGGTGGTTGTGTTTGATAGAATTAGAGAGTTCATTGCAGAAAAGACCAATTGGGACTTCGGTCGTACCGTGAATGGTGCGATAAGCAGTACGATCTCTAGAACTTTGAATACTTCCTTGACCACGTTGATTGTATTATTAGCGATCTTCATCTTTGGTGGTGAATCTATTAGAGGCTTCATGTTTGCCTTGATAATTGGTGTGGTTGTAGGTACGTACTCATCGGTATTTATCGCGACTCCTATCATGTATGACTCATTGAGAAAGACTAAAGACAGACCTAGAAAAGCAATTCCAGAGAAGGAAGCTTAATAGTTAAGTTCAAATACACAAAGCCCGAACATCATGTTCGGGCTTTTTTTATGCATTGATCATAGGTTTTGATGGGTTTCGCTTTCGCGAAAGCGAACTCAATTGAGCCAGAGTAACAGTTGGTTTCTAGTTTATCTTAGTTAGAAGATATACCAAGGGCTTAAAGCTCCATTCATCCAAAGAACGAAGGATAAGGATCGGCAGCAAGCGATGGTTTAAATAGTTGTGTAGGAGTATTAGGATGATAGGCTAGAGCCATGATCAAACACAGAAGAATCCGGACGTAAAAAAGCCTCTAGCAATGTAGAGGCTTTTTTAAATAAAGTTATACTTGACGTATGTTAAACCTCACGCTTGATCCAGCTCTCAGGTCTAAACATGAGTAGTAAACCTAATAGAATAAATGGGATACTCAACATTTGTCCTGTATTTAAGCCAAAGATAAAGTTCTCGCCACCTTCTACCTGCTTGATCTTCACAAACTCAATAAAGAATCTCGCTACAAATAAGCCCACAAAAAACAATCCTAGCAAGTAGCCTACTTTCTGTTTTTTGTCCGTTTTCCAGTAGACAAAATAAAGTAAAACAAAAAGCGCTACATAGCACAACGCTTCATATATCTGCGATGGGTGACGCCATGGTATAGAATCTAGCAACGCAGAATATTGCGGATCGTTGACCACAGCCTCAATCGCCTTATCGGTATCCTTAATTCCTGTTGCATAGAGCGCATCGCGCACCGCAGGATCTGAAGTGTCTCTTACAAATTTAAATGCCCAATCCACATCAGTTACCTTACCTACAATCTCACTATTGAGCAAATTACCCATACGTACAAAGGCTCCACCTATGGCGGTAGGAATCACAATACGATCCAGGATCCAGAACATATGCTTCTTCAAATGCTTGCGACTGTAGAAATACATAGCAATCATAATACCTATTGCAGCACCATGACTGGCCATTCCGGCGAAACCGGTCCACTCAAATGGGCTCAGTTTGAAAGGGAGAAAGACGTGTAATGGGTCTGTGAACAGCACTTCTGTTTCATAGAATAAATAGTGACCTATACGTGCACCTGCAAGACAGCCTATGACCGTGTACATAAATAAAGGATCCAATTTATCATGGCTGATACCATCCTTTGTAAAAATGGGCTTGATGATGTACCATCCCAAAACAAAGGCAACCACATAAGAAAGGCTGTAAAAATGAATGGTAAAAAACCCTAGGTCTATACCTTCTAACGGATTCCAAATGACTTTAAGTGGTAACATGTATATGGTTTAAAAAAGGTCTAAAATACTATTATTAATTCGCTTACGCTATGGTCAAGAATGGAGTCGTTAAGGTACAGGATCATAACCTTTGCCGCCCCAAGGATGACAACTTGCAATCCTTTTGATTCCCAGCCAGGTGCCTTTAAAAAGGCCATATTTCTTCAGGGCTTCAACGGTATAATGGGAACAAGTAGGTTGATATCTGCAGGTAGCTGGCAAGAAAGGCGATATTCCAGTCTGGTAAAATTTGACTAACCAGATAAGGGGTTTTGCAGCGCCTTTTGCCTTCATTTATTTAGTGGTAAATGTGGTGCCTTCAGCGCCATCTTTTAATTGGATCCCAGCCGCGGCCAATTCATCTCTTATCTTGTCACTGGTTTCAAAATCTTTTCTTGCTCTAGCCGTGGCACGTAAATCAATGATAAGCTTCATGGCCGCATCCATATGTTTACCGCTGGTAACATCTTCATTTTCACTGGCCGACTTGACACCTAAGACATCATAGAGAAAGGCATGAATCGTCTCTTGGAAAAGTTCCAGATCTGACTGGGTGATGCTCTCATTACTTTCATTGATGGAATGAATCATTTTTGCACCTTCAAATAATTCTGCAATCAGAATAGGTGTATTGAAATCATCATTCATCGCATCATAGCATTTTTGAACCCATGCTGGGATGTCAATGCTGGAGGATGAAGATACTTTTAGGTGATCCAGTAAGCTTATCGCTTCCTGCAATCTGTGTAGACCTTTTTCTGCTGCAAGGATCGCATCGTTACTAAAGTCCAAAACAGATCTATAATGCGCCTGCATCATAAAGAAACGAACGACTGCTGGAGAGAAAGCCTTCTCCATAAAATTATTGTCTCCCGTAAAAAGCTCTTCTGGTAAAATGGAATTGCCTGTCGACTTGGACATCTTTTTACCTTCAAGGGTAAGCATATTGGCATGCATCCAGTAATTCACAGGACTATGTCCATGCGCTGCTTCACCTTGGGCAATTTCACATTCATGGTGTGGAAACTTTAAGTCCATACCACCACCATGCAGGTCAAAGGTCTCGCCTAAATATTTTGAACTCATCACCGTACATTCCAGGTGCCATCCAGGAAACCCATCGCCCCATGGACTGGGCCATCTCATGATATGTTGCGGCGAGGCTTTTTTCCACAATGCAAAATCCTGCGGATTCTCTTTCTCACTTTGAGCCGCCAGCTCACGGGTATTGGCAATCATGTCTTCCAGATTGCGACCGCTCAGTTTTCCATATTGATGATCTTCATTGAATTTAAGTACGTCAAAATAGATGGAGCCATTACGCTCATAAGCATAGCCCTTTTCAATGATCGTCTTAATGATTTCAATTTGCTCTACAATGTGCCCAGTAGCGGTAGGCTCAATGCTAGGCGGCAAACTGTTGAAACGCTTCATCACGTTATGAAAGTCTAGCGTGTATTGCTGTACGACTTCCATGGGTTCTAGTTTTTCAAGTCGCGCTTTTTTGGAAATTTTGTCCTCGCCTTGATCGGCATCATCTGTCAAGTGGCCGGCATCTGTAATGTTACGTACGTATCGCACCTTGTAGCCCAGATGGGATAGGTACCTGTAGATCATGTCAAAACTGATAAACGTACGACAGTTCCCTAAATGCACATTGCTGTAAACGGTAGGTCCACAAACGTACATTCCCACGCGGCCCTCGTGAATAGGTACAAACTCCTGTTTTTCACTGGCGATGGAGTTGTAAAGTCGCAGTTTTTGCTGGTTGTAAAGTGCCATGATCTTATGATGTGTGGATGATGTTGAAGTATATCGCTTTCGCGAAAGCGAACTTCTCAAAAATCCATGTGGTTTGTTTAAAATTTGGTTTCAAGTTTAATATAATCGAGAAACTCGCTTTTTACTTGTGGGTCCTTGAACTTACCGCCAAACTCGCCTGTCACCGTGCTGCTGTCGATATCGCGTATACCGCGACTGTTCACGCACAAATGCTTTGCATCGATCACGCAGGCTACATCTTCTGTATTCAACACCTGTTGCAACTCACGTACGATCTGGATGTTCAAACGTTCCTGTACTTGTGGGCGTTTTGCATAGTAATCTACAATGCGGTTCATTTTGGAAAGGCCCACGACATTACCGTTGGATATATAGGCAACATGGGCGCGGCCCACGATAGGCAATAGGTGGTGTTCACAGGTAGAGTAAAGGACGATGTTTTTTTCAACCAGCATCTCGTTGTACTTATACTTATTTTCAAAAGTAGAGGCGCTGGGTTTCATTTGAGGTCGTAACCCTCCAAATATCTCGTTGACAAACATTTTTGCCACGCGGTTGGGTGTGCCCTTGAGACTATCGTCTGTCATGTCCATTCCTAGCGTGACCAGGATCTCATGAACATTTTTCTTGATGGATTCTATCTTTTCTGCATCAGATAATTGGAAAGCGTCCTCTCTTAAAGGAGTTTGCTCGTTAGAGGATAAGTGATCCTGGTCTTCCATATTATCTAAAAAATCTTCTACTTTCATACAAATCTTGCAGTATTCCTGCGGTAAAAATTAGACTGCAAATTTACAAATTACAAAGAGAAGACCACTTGTAAATCTAAAGAGACTAAATCAACGATTCCAACGTTTTTTAAGGAGCATCTTATTGTCGATATTTACGCTAACGGTTTTCACTACGATAAAAACTCTATGAAGTCTTTTTTACTACTTTTTCTGCTTTTATTCACTGGTCTGGTTTCAGGTCAAGATATCATAGAGATGCCTGACGGTACTAGTGGTAACGTTAGATTTGTAGGTTGTGATCCAGATATATTTACAGATAGTGGTGGTATTTCCAATTCTTATAGTTCCAATGAAAGTGGTCAGATAACTTTTTGTCCAGTGATTCAAACAGATAGGATGACCTTTGATTTCAATTCATTGCAACTGGGTCCTAATGATTTATTAAGGGTTTATGATGGTGACTCTACCGCCGCCCCTTTGCTAACTACATTCTCTACCAGCTCTATTCCATCTGCGGTGGTAAGCGCAAGTCCAGGCAATCCTACGGGCTGTTTGACTTTTACTTTTGTGAGTAACGGTAGTGACAACCGAGCTGGCTGGGAAGCGACACGATCTTGTGTAGACCCATGTCAAACCATAACACCATCCATAACTACCACGCCGCCCAGAGATGCCGATGGAATATTGCGCATATGTCAGGGCGATACCGTTCAGTTCAATGGTCAGGCTACTTTTAGCAACGATGGCACTGGCGCTACTTATGAATGGGATTTTGATAATGGACGTGGTTTAAATCCAGGACAATCGCAATCTGAAACGTTTAATGAAGCAGGTTCCTATCAGGCTAGATTCATTGTCACTGATAATACCGGCTGTACCGATAGGGATTTGATTGACCTGGTCATACAGGTGTCGAATGATCCGGATTTTACAGGTACAACTACTCAGGATCAAGAAATATGCCTAGGTGAGACAACGACCTTGACTGGAATGGTAGAGACGGTAGAGTTTGTAGTCACGCCAGCGCCACCGGTTTCAGGTACAACTTTTTTGCCAGATGGTGATGGTGTTAGTTATGAGACCTGCATTGATGTACAAGGCTTTAGCCCAGGTGCTACTTTTACAGATGCATCAAATCTGGTTTCACTATTTATCGACTTGGAACATTCTTGGGCAAGTGACCTAGATATTATCATTACCGCTCCTAACGGTTCTTCGGTTGAAATATTGGGATCTGGACAATCAGGAAGTAATAAGAGATTTGGTAATCCCAACTTTACAGATTCTGGTGGCCAACCTAATAATCCAGCCGTTAATCCACCTGGGACTGGATTTGAATATGTCATTAGAGAAAGTGCACCGGCAACCAATACGTTTCAAAATGCTGTAGCTAATATTTCACCGGGAAGTTCCCTGCCAGCTGGAAGTTATTTACCTACAGATCCTTTTTCAAATTTCATAGGGAGTAATTTAAATGGTCAGTGGTGTTTGAGGGTTACCGATAATATAAGTTTGGATAACGGTTATATTTTTGAATGGGGTTTGAATTTTGACCCAACGCTATTACCAGCAAACCTTTCTTTTGAGCCTAATAAGGTGAGAGAAGAATGGCAGGCAGATCCTACCATCATCGCTACCAATGGTAACGAAATCACTGTGCAACCAGATGTATCTGGTACAAAATGCTATACGTATGAATTTGAAGATAGCTTCGGCTGCATTTATACCGAAGAAGTTTGTATTCAAGTAAATCCAACTCCAAACCCTAACGATCCCGAAGATTTAATGATTTGCGATACTGTCGGATCAGTAAATACAGTAGATCTTACCCAAAACACAGCCGTAATGCTCGCTGGTCAAAACAGCAACAATTTCCAAGTGGCCTACTACAGACAGTTAACTGATGCCGAAAACCTGACCAACCCTATTGCGAATCCTTCGCAGTTTGCCGCACAAAATACTGCAGAAACTATTTATACGTCCATCACTAATGGTTCTAATGGTTGTTCTGTAGTTCGTGACTTTCAGGTTTCTATCAATCAAGCGATTTATACGTTCCCTGGCAATCTTTCAGTTTGTGATGATGCGTCAAATGATGGCGTAGAAACTTTTGACCTTTCTGCACAAACGCCAACTATTCTTGGAACTCAATCTACTGCTGAGGTAACCGTCACTTATCACAGAACACAAGCTGATGCCCAAAGCGGAGCCAATCCTATTGTAAACACTGCTAACTATAGCAATGAAAACTCTCCAACGCAGATCGTTTATGTAAGAGTAGAAAATAACATTGATAATGGTTGTTTTGCTACAGGTGACTTTACCTTGACGGTTGGTGGTAATCCTGTTGCAAACCCGATAGCTACTTATAGGGTTTGCGATGATGCATCTAACGATGGTCGAGCGGTATTTCAATTGCAAACCAGAGATTCAGAAATTTTATTGGGTCAAAGCGCTGCAGACTATGAAGTGACTTACTATCTGTCTAGTAATGACGCTGCGTCGAGACAAAATCCTATTGACAAAACCAGTTTTCAAAACACCACAAACCCGCAAAATATTGTCGCTCGTATTGACAGTCGTTTCAATACTTCTTGTTTTGAAACCACAGACTTTGATCTAGTGGTAGATCCGTTGCCAGTATTGCAAAGGCCCAATCCATTAGTGAGCTGTGATGATCCTTCTGGCGATGGTAGTGAGGTTTTTGACTTAACTTCAAACAACACATCCATCCTAAATGGATTGAACAGCGCAGATTTTGATATTACATATTACTTATCACAAGCAGACGCAACCGCGGCAAACAATTCCATTGCTTCTTCATATACCAGTAATGTACCAACAGACATTGTTTATGTAAGGGTTGAAAACAATCTTACCGATTGTTTTTCCACAACAGATTTTGAGATCATCATCAATCCGGTTCCAGCTGTCGCTGCGGTACCCAATCTTGAAACTTGCGATACAGATAATGACGGGACAGCTATTTTTAGATTAAACGATCGCCTGGATCAAATACGTAACGGACAATCTGGTGTTGAGGTCACATTTTTTAATTCACAAGCAGATGCCTTATCAGACAGCAATTCTCTAGACGCAGAATCCTATTCCAGCAGTGGTTTGGAAACCATTTTTTATAGAACAGAATTTACGTCCACAGGTTGCTTTACTACTTCCAGTTTTGATATTGAAACGATAACGCCACCAGTAGCTGCCATGCCTGCGGCTGTTGAACTTTGCGATTCTGGTGACGGGACTGCTGTCTATAATCTGGCCAATAGCGATGCGCAAATTCAAAATGGTCAAACCAATACCACAGTCACTTATTATCAGACACAAGCAGATGCAGATGCAGATCGATCTGCGATTGATAAGAATTTCTCTTTTAGTGGCGATGTCACTTTGTTTGCTAGACTGGAAAACAGTAGTGGCTGTTACACGACGACGACTCTAGAATTGAGATTCGGTCAATTGCCCTTGCCACAGTTGGAAGATGAGGTCGTATTGTGTCGTGATCCTCAAGGGCAATTAGTGAATGGACCTGCCGTACTTGATACTGGATTAAGCGATGCAGATTTTGACTTTGAGTGGCGTTTTGATGGACAATTATTGCCTATGGAAACTAATTCTGTACTTATCACAGAGCAGCAAGGAACATATGAAGTTACGGCATTTAATGCGGTTACAGGATGTTCCACTATGGCTATGACCGTGGTGAGGCTAGCGGGCGCACCAGATACCTTTACGATTGACATTACCAGTGAGCCTTTTGAATTGAATCAACAAATCGTTATTGATGCTGTAGGACCTGACGATTACTGGTTCCAACTGGATGGTGGATTGTACAAGGACAGCAATATATTTGAGAATGTATCGCCAGGTGTTCATTTTGTAACCATTGCAGAGCGTAATGGCTGCGGTAGCGTGACAACACAAATATTTGTTTACGGCTATCCTAAATTTTTCACGCCTAATTTTGATGGTTTCAATGACACCTGGAACGTAGCCGCTGGCGATAGATTGCCGGTATTGAACATTTACATCTATGATAGGTATGGTAAATTTCTCAAGCAACTGGATCCTACTGGTGCCGGTTGGGATGGAACCTATCTAGGTGAGCTATTGCCCAGTTCTGACTATTGGTTCAAGTTGGAATATGAATATGAAGGCACTACAGGCGCTGCAAACGGGCACTTTTCTCTAAAAAGATAAAGGCATCTAATGGATAGATGCCTTCAGTTGTAATAAGTATGTTTTGGAGTTCGCTTTCGCGAAAGCGAAATCATCTCCAGCCTAGATCTAAAAATTAAAGCCTAAACTTACCATGACATTGCTGGTGTCGTTGTTGATGTCTCCTCTTGTCGTTAGGCCAGTATCAAACAATTGCTGGCTGTAGTTTCTTTCTGAATAATCGTAAGAAACATCAAGAGTAGTATTTCCCCAATTGTAACCCAATCCCAAACTGAAACCGTTGAGGTCATCCATGATGGATTTGTCTTCATAAGGTGATTCTACCGTGCGATAACCACCACGCAGCGTCAATCGCTCGATACGATATTCACCACCGATTCTAATGGTATTTGCACGCTGTAGATTCTCATTGATGAAAAGATTGTTGTTGGTAAAGTTGTCATCGATGCCAGTTTCAAATTGAAGGTGAGAATAATCTCTTGTGGAGTAGTCAAAGCTTATCAACCCAGAAGTACCGAATATGTAAGCAATACTTCCAGTCAAACTACCTGGCGTTCTCAACTCGTAAGATGGGTAGATGTTAATGACGTTGGGACGAACTATTGCGTCTACAAAACTTCCATTTTCGATTCTCGTTGTAGAGATATCTTGGGTCAAGGTTTCATCGATACTATACCATGTAGGAGATTCATAGGTGGCACCTATTCGTAAAGATTCCGTTAGGTTGCCTATAGCTCCCAATTGAAAAGAAAATCCTGCTCCTTCCACATCCAGTCGGTTGTCAAAACGAACATCGGTAGTGGTGGCATCAGTATTACTGTTTGCTTCTTGAAACGAGGTGAATCTTGCATAATCGATAAAATGACCATTAAGATTAAGTCCAAAACTCCATTTTTCAGCAAACTGTCCCGCGATATTCACCGATGTTTTCCATTGCGAGCCTGCAGTCTCTACTTGGTATGCCTGCGTGAATGCACCTGTGCCTGTATTCGATACATATTGGGTGTTATTAGGATTAGCATCATCAACGGCATCAATAACAAACGCTTCATAACCTAGGAATCCTTGTTGAGCATCAAATCCTACTTGTTCTCCTAAGAATTGGTACAAATCAGAAATCGTTTCGCCATTTCTAACTTGGAAATTATCTACGGTAAAACCGTTTGCATTATTTAAAAAATACTGAGAAATGGATGTGTTTCCAACGCCTCTCAAAAACGTGTAGTCATCATATTGTCTAGTGGTGTCGTGATTAAGGCCTATGGCAAATTTGTTCAACAGGTTATCCTGCACGCTATTAAAGACCAATACACCACCAAATTGATTGAAGTTGATATCGCTTTCACTTGAATTGGTATCATTCCCAAAATAGATTC
This sequence comes from Nonlabens sp. YIK11, assembly GCF_001413925.1. Lineage (NCBI taxonomy): Bacteria > Pseudomonadati > Bacteroidota > Flavobacteriia > Flavobacteriales > Flavobacteriaceae > Nonlabens > Nonlabens sp. YIK11. The sequence goes on along the minus strand of NZ_LBMJ01000001.1, from coordinate 3,119,518 downwards.
CACTGTTGTTCTTTTTATTGTATCCCAAAGTAAAACTTGCATAATGATTAGCAAAAATAGCTGAACCTGCAGGGTTTTGTCCGACAGCAGTCAAGTCACCACCTAATGCGCCAAAGGCGCCACTCAAGGCGCGGTACCTCGCAGTTCCATAGAGGTTATCATTTTGGCCATAAATTAGACCATCGTTTACTGTTTGTGCTGCACAAAAAAGCGCACCTGCAAATAGCGCGCTTAATGTTAATATGTAATTTTTCATAGTTTTAATTAAATTATCCTCTTCCACCTGATGACCTGCTTCCTGAGGAGCGACTTCCAGATGATCTGCTGGAAGATCCTGTAGATCTTGAACTAGAAGAGCTAGGCCTAGGAGATGATGAACGTGTCGTCGTTGTTGGACGAGATGATCTCGTTGTACTACTACGAGTAGATGAAGTACTTCTAGTTGGCGAAGCAGATCTAGTAGGAAAACTTGATCTTGAAGTAGAAGTCGATCGTCTCGTGGTAGTAGGTATACTGCTACGAGTAGTGGTACTTCTTCTAGTGGTATTAGTAGGTACAGATGATCTGCGAGAAATAACTGATCTTGAATCACTTATTCTAGAGGCAGGTCTCGCTACGTTTCTACTATTACTACTGCGAAATCTATTGTTGTATGCATAATTATTTCGGTTTCCACGATAATAGTTATTTCCGTAAAATCCTCCGTAATAGGGATTAAATGCATAACCGCCGAAGAAAGGATCATAATAACCGAATGGCGGACCACCAATAGCATATCCAAAAGTGCTTACTCCGAAAGGCAATGCCCAGAAAGGAACATTAGCATATCCAAACTGATTAAATCTAAACCTATTGAATCCGTAATAGCCTCCGTAACCGAAATTATTGAATCCATATCCAAATCCGAATGGAGATCCAAAACCATAACCAAATCCAGGATTATTATAGAAATTTATAATTGTTTCAGATGGGTTTGTTCCCCATGCCGGTTGAGCTGCATAGTCTAGAACGTAATCGCCATTTTCTTGGTCATATCCATCGTCAGTGTAATTTTCTACGTCGGTGAATATTTCATCTTCTGATCCGCCAGAATATTGTGCCGCTTCTAATGCAAATAATTGTTGATAATAGTTAGAGGAGTTCTGTTCGTAAGTCTCGCTTAGAACTTCTTCCTCTTGATTAATGACTGTCCCACCATAAATACCATCATTATATGAAGAATCAGTGTAAGAGCCACACGAGGTCAAAAAAGCAATAACTAGACCCAAGCCGATGACTTTGGATGCGGCATTTTTGAAAGTAGTATTTGTTTTCATGGTGTGAATTTTTAAAAGCATTTAATAAAAATAAGTAGTTTTGCGAGCAGCTGAAAGCTTTTAACAGAACCCTAATTAAGGTACAAGTTTTGTGCCAAATCCCATATATGAGTAAAAACCTAACAAGTAGATCAGAAGACTATTCAAAGTGGTATAATGAACTGGTGGTCAAGGCCGACTTAGCCCAAAACAGCGCTGTTCGTGGTTGTATGGTGATTAAGCCTTATGGGTATGCTATCTGGGAAAAGATGCAAGCAGAACTGGATCGCATGTTTAAGGAAACGGGACATCAAAACGCTTACTTTCCACTTTTTGTACCAAAAAGCCTCTTTGAGGCGGAAGAGAAAAACGCAGAAGGTTTTGCTAAAGAGTGTGCTGTGGTGACTCATTATCGATTGCAAAATGACCCTGATAATCCAGGAAAGCTACGTGTGGATCCAGAAGCGAAACTGGAGGAAGAACTAGTGGTGAGGCCTACAAGTGAGGCGATCATCTGGAGTACTTATAAAGGATGGATACAGTCTTACAGGGATTTGCCTTTGTTGATCAATCAGTGGGCTAATGTGGTGCGATGGGAGATGAGAACGAGGTTGTTCCTTAGGACGGCAGAATTCCTTTGGCAAGAAGGGCATACCGCTCACGCTACCAAAAAGGAAGCACTAGCTGAAGCTGAATTGATGAACAATGTCTACGCAGAGTTTGCTGAGAACTTCATGGCCATACCTGTTATCAAAGGAACTAAAACAGAAAGCGAACGTTTTGCGGGAGCAGATGAAACTTATTGTATTGAAGCGCTGATGCAGGATGGTAAAGCCCTACAAGCTGGAACTAGTCATTTTCTAGGTCAAAATTTTGCCAAGGCTTTTGATGTGAAGTTTGCCAATAGTGAAGGTACACAAGAATATGTTTGGGCTACTTCATGGGGTGTTTCCACAAGATTAATGGGAGCGCTTATCATGACACATAGCGACGACCAAGGATTGGTCCTGCCTCCAAATCTAGCGCCCAATCAAGTAGTCATTGTTCCTATTTATAAAGGAGCAGAACAACTTGAAGAGCTTTCCAGTACAGTTCAAGATATTATGAAAGGTTTGCGAGCCTTAGGAGTAACGGTGAAATATGACGATAGAGATACCTTCCGACCTGGAGCTAAATTTGCCCAACATGAATTGCAAGGTGTGCCTTTGCGCATCGCAATAGGTGCAAGAGATTTAGCAAATGGAACCGTTGAACTCGCAAGAAGAGATACGTTGACAAAGGAATCTGTCGCGTTGGAAGGAATTGAGCAATACGTGAAGGATCTTCTCGACGAGATTCAAAACGCCTTATTTGAAAAAGCACTTTCTTATCGCGAAGAACACATCACCGAAGTGGATACCTTTCCAGAATTTAAGAAGGTGCTCAAGAATAAGGGCGGTTTTATATCGGCACATTGGGATGGAACCGCAGAAACCGAAGAAAGAATTAAGGAATATACCAAGGCCACTATACGTTGCATTCCCATCGAAGGAAGAAAAGATGCAGGTAAGTGTGTGTTGACAGGAAACCCTTCTGAACAAAGAGTTCTTTTTGCAAAAGCATATTAATTCAAGAAAAATTTGCAAGACGTTTGCAGGATTAAAAAAAGTGTTTATTTTTGCATCCGCTTAACGAGCAAAATTAATGGCCCGTTCGTCTATCGGCTAGGACGCATGGTTTTCATCCATGTAAGAGGGGTTCGATTCCCCTACGGGCTACAATAACATAATCGGTTTCTTAAGAAACCTAGTTTAAAAAGATATGGCAAATCACAAAAGTGCTTTAAAGAGAATTCGTAGAAATGAGGCTGCAAGAGTACGTAACAAGTACCAGCACAAGACTACACGTAACGCTATCAAGAAATTGAAAGAGACTGAAGATAAATCTGCAGCAGAGAAATTGTTTGTAGAGGTAACTTCCATGATCGATAAGTTAGCTAAGAAAAACGTTATTCACTGGAATAAGGCAAGTAACCTAAAATCTAAATTAGCAAAGCACGTTGCTTCTATCTAGATTGTAAGTTCAAAAAGTATTTTAAAAGCTTCTCACCAAGGGAAGTTTTTTTATTTTATCATAGTTCAATTCATAAAAAAGTTCCAAGCCATAAAAATAGCTTGGAACTTTTTGTATTTAAACATTGAGAGTTTAATTAGCTGTTCTCAAGCGGGACAGCTTGTTGCGTTCATCCTGTAATTGTCTTCCTAGAAGTTGCTTTTCTTCAATAGACTTGCGGCGCAACTCTTCAAGTTCTGCCTCGCTAGTGGCAAGCTCTGCTTTAGCTTGTTGGGTTACCGCGTTGCTCTTGCGGTATTGTAAGATGATCGATACAAGCGCAATGGCTAGCAAACCGACGATAGACCATACCATGATGTTGTACACATCTTTATTCATCGCTATTCCCAGTATGGAGATGGCATCTTTTTCGGCATTCAATTGCTCGACGTTGGTATTTGCGGCTGTTAGTTGCTCTTGCAAGGGAATTTGGGCTTGCTTTTCAAGAGCAACGCTTTCTTCTAGCTGCTCAATTCTTTCATTAAGCTCTAGGATGTAGGTAGAGGTATTTGCTCTTAAGTTTTTTAGATCACTTTCCTTAACAACTTTATAGTTGTTGAAGTCGTTGGATTCAGAAATCAGTTTTTCAAACTGATTGTCTATAGGATTCTGATCCATGGTTTGCTCCTGCGCGACGCCTATGGCGGTTATGAACAAGCCAGTGTAGATGAGGTTTTTCATGTTAGTTACTTTAGGGTTTTATAGGGTAGTTACTGGAACAACGCACAAACGGCTGCCAGATTATCATCTGATCTCGAAATTTTCAGAAGTTTTTAAAATAATCTTTATTAGATGTCATTGATGTTGTCCAATGGTCATTCCAGTAGGTTCATGGATGAGGTTTACGAGAAATTCGCTTTCGCGAAAGCGAACACGAAAAAGCCCCACAATTAAGTGAGGCTCTAGGTAGGATATTATTTGAATCTAGTCGTTCATGGTCGCAAGAAACTCCTCATTGTTACGAGTTTGCTTGATACGTTGAGACATGAATTCCATAGCTTCTACAGGATTCATATCGGCCAGGTATTTTCTCATGATCCACATGCGCTGTACTGTGTCTTTGTCCAGTAATAGGTCGTCACGACGTGTTGACGAAGAAGTAAGGTCAATGGCTGGGAAAATACGACGGTTGGAAATGTTGCGATCCAGTTGCAGCTCCATATTACCGGTTCCCTTAAATTCTTCAAAGATTACCTCGTCCATTTTAGAGCCAGTCTCTGTTAATGCTGTAGCGATGATCGATAGTGATCCACCACCTTCTATGTTACGAGCCGCGCCAAAGAATCTCTTAGGCTTATGCAATGCATTGGCATCCACACCACCAGATAGGACTTTACCACTCGCTGGTTGTACCGTGTTGTAAGCTCTTGCAAGACGAGTGATGGAGTCCAATAGGATCACGACATCATGTCCACATTCTACCATGCGTTTTGCCTTTTCAAGAACGATGTTAGCCACACGTACGTGATCGTGAGCTTCCTTATCAAAAGTAGAGGCGATCACCTCACCGTCAACGTGACGTTGCATGTCAGTTACTTCTTCTGGACGTTCATCAATCAAAAGGATTAATTGATACACTTCTGGATGGTTGGCAGCGATAGCATTAGCGATGTCTTTCAATAGCATCGTTTTACCGGTTTTAGGTTGTGCCACGATCATACCACGCTGTCCTTTACCTATGGGTGCAAACAGATCCATCACTCTTGTGGAGACGCTTGCGCGTCGCTCTGCCAGGTTGAATTTCTCATCTGGGAACAATGGTGTCAAGTGCTCAAAAGAAACACGATCACGAACCACACTTGGGTCCAGGCCGTTGATTTGTGAGATCTTGATGAGTGGGAAATACTTTTCACCTTCTTTAGGTGGACGCACCATTCCTAGTACCGTATCACCAGTCTTCAACCCAAACAATCGTACTTGCGATTGAGATACATAGATATCATCTGGAGATGCTAGGTAATTGTAGTCACTACTGCGCAAGAAACCATAACCATCTGGCATCATGTCTAGAACACCTTCGCTCTCAATGATTCCATCAAATTCAAATTCTGGATCACGGTAGCGATTACGGTTATCCTTATTGCCTTTAGGCACGTTGTTTTGGTTGTTGTTGCGTTGGTTCTTTTGACGTGGATTGCGGTTGTCGTTGCCATCCTTGTCATTATGATCGTTGCGACGATTGTCATTGCGGTTATCGTTGCCGTCCTTATCATTCTTGTTGTCACGACGGTTATCGTTACGGTTGTCATTACCGTTCTTGTCGTTTCTGTTGTCAGAATCCTTGTTGTCGCGTGGTTTGTTTTGTCTAGGATTCGGTTTGTTGGTGGAATCCTTGCTCTTTACCTGACGTGGATTGGGCTTGTTATTGGCCTTATCGTTTTTGGAATCGGCATCGTTTTGATCAGACGACTTGTCGTTTGAGTCATTTTGATTTTTTGCCTTACGCTCTTTAGGTTCACGCTTTTTGGGCGCTGATCTAGGTTTACGTTCCTTAGGTGCGTCTTGCTTAGGAGATTCTGGCGTTGAATTATCGTCAGCATCTAATTTTTTCACCACATCTGGATTAGCGGCTTGTAGGTCAAGGATTTTGTAGACTAGGTCCAGTTTGCGCATGGCGCGAAATTTTGGAACGTTCAATCCTTGAGCAATTTCCTGTAGTTCAGGAAGTTTCTTTGATTTTAAATCAGCTATTTGAAACATGTAATTATGGAAAAGTGTATGTAAATTTTCTTGAGGGATAAATGAGACTGGAATCTATCAGAAAAATTTTCAGTCCCTAGTTAACCTAATAAGAGGTGGTTAACTGTAATGTCCTACAATGATACGCTAAAAAAAGTTTACCAACCCTTGTTTTTTGCCTGTAAACTGTATTTTTGTCCAGCTTTAAAGAAAATTTAGGCTTTACACCATGATACAAAGAATACAGACCATATGGTTGATCCTTGCCGCTGCTTGTAGTGGTGGTTTGATATTTCTGGTAAGCCTATGGATCGATGGTGAGGGAAATGAAGTTGTGGCGATGGATGAAAATTCTTATTTTGGTGCCTTTGTGGCAAGTGCCGTAATTTCGATCTTTGCTATTTTTCTGTATAAGAATAGAAAGCTACAAACGGTGATCAACCGTTTGAACATAATGTTGAATTTCATTTTGCTAGGAGTTTTCGTATATCGAGCCCTAACGATGTCTGGAGCGACGGCGGTTGCAGAGAAAGGCATTGGGATGTTCATTCCTATCCTATCTATCGTTTTACTGGTCCTTGCAAATAGGGCTATAAGAAAGGATGAACAACTCGTAAAATCTGTGGATCGACTACGATAAACACAAGAATCTTAGTACTATTAGTGTGAAAACCTGCAGGGCGCCACCCTGCAGGTTTTTTGTTTATGGGGCTTTTATTGAGTTCGCTTTCGCGAAAGCGAATTCACTTTTAATCTGCATTACTTCCTACCAGCTCATCATCTGCCATTTCTTTTTCCTACATTTAAAACATGATTAATGTGGTAATTATCGATGATGAGGTAAACGCAAGAATGTTTCTTGCCAACCTTCTAGAAAAAGAGCTGGGTGCAAAATTGCACCTGGTGGAAAGCTGTAGCTCTGTCCAAGAAGGAGTCCAGGCCATCAAGAATAATAAAGTGGATCTCGTTTTTCTGGATATACAAATGCCAGAAGAAGATGGCTTCCAGCTCATGCAGTATTTTGACGAGATAAATTTTGAGGTCATTTTTGTGACGGCCTATGATCGCTATGCTATCAGAGCCTTTGAATGCAGCGCATTACATTATTTACTTAAGCCGCTAGATCCAGAAAAGGTAGGCCAAGCCATCACTAGATTTCAAAAAACACGTGAGCACAAACAAGCTATTTTAGAGAAATTTGATGTCTTTACAGATTATCTGGACAATAAGCGAAGTAAGGAAAGGATCGTATTCAATACGCCTACAGGATTTGAAGTGGTGGTGCTCAAGGATATTTTATATGTGGAGGCAGCTGGAAATTATTGCCAGTTCTATTTTCAAAACAAGACTAAAAAACTCGTAACGAGTTCCATGAAGGCTATTGAAGAGTGTCTGCCAGAAAAGGATTTTTGCCGCGTGCACAATTCATACATCATCAATCTAAACGAAGTGCGTTCTTTTATAAATGCAGATAAAGAGGTGAAGTTGCGCGATGGTACGTTAGTGAAAGTATCAGAACGTAAACTGGCTTATTTCAAAAACCGAATTAGTGAAATGGCATAATCTACTCTGTTGCCTGCTGGTTTCTTTAGTTGGTTTTACGCAACAATATCCATCTACTCACTTTTCTGATCGCGACATACTGCCTAACAATACGGTGCGCACTCTGTTTATTGCCAAGGATGGCGCATTATGGATAGGAACTGATAACGGTCTGGTCAGGAAATATAACGATCAGGTGGATTCCTATTTCAAGGAAGATGGCCTTACCCAAAACAATATCTGGGCAATTAATCAAGATGTTTATGGGAATATCTGGATAGGCAGCTATGGTAAAGGGTTATCTACTTTTAAGGACAATAAAATTATTCCCTACGCTCATAATGATCAATTACCAGATCAAGAGGTTACCCAGCTATTTATTCATGATGAATGGTTGTACATAGGAACCAGCGATGGACTTGCGGTGATAGACATGACTCGTCCTGACCGTATCATAACCTACGATCCTAATTCCATTCCTGACGATCCTTTCAACGTTCAAGGATTTTTAGAGCTCAAAAATGAGGTTTATGTGATCACCTATGATGATGGGATTCACAAGGTGGCACTCGATGAGGATAAAATCTCATTAAATCGCGTTTGGGCGGAAAAGTATCTCTATGGCGCTTCTCAATTCAAGGATTCTATGTATTTAAGTGGCAAGCAGTATTATAAAACTGTTTCCACAGCAGGTTTTACAGATATAACTTCATTGAGAAAAATGGAACCGCGAGGCAATTCTATTTTCTGGGATTATGAGCCATTGGAGGATAGACTTTTTGCAGCCGGTTGGGGAATCTATTCTAAGGATGGTGGGATTTATGAGTTAGTGCCAGGTGGATTTGAGTTGCGAAATGAGTTCTTTGATGTTGAAAGTACTCAAGTAACATCGCTTGCGGTGCAACGTGAGTTTGGTTTGTTATATCTAGGTACTTTGGATAATGGTTATTACGAAATCAGACTGGATCAATCAGTCTCATTTGAAAAATCAAATCACGATAGGGTAGTCGATTTTGCGCAGCTGGACGGTGATATGATTACCCTATACAATGATGCGTTGCAAATAGAGAACATTTCTATTGACGCTAACCAATTCAAAAAATGGCAAGTAGAATATGTTGATAGCAATCCTAATGATCTTCCTAAATACGAGAATTACTTTTATGAATTAAAGTACGATACATGTCCAACGGACATTGTTTTCTATAGCGTCAAAGAAAACCGTGGTACTATTTGGGTAAACACTTCTATCGGTATGTATCAATTTGATGGATCTGGAGCACTCATCAACTATATGCCTGTTCACGCTTTGGAATTCAATTTTACAGCAGATGGCCAATTGATAGAGCCTAATTTTTATCACGGCACGCGGGTTTATGATAGTGTTTCTACCATGAGATACACGTACTATGATGAGTCCAAATCTATGGATAACCCTAGGTTTGTGGTTGGCAGCTTTCAAGATGGAAATAAAACCTATCTCACCTCTATTTTTAATGGTTTATATGTCTATGAAGATGGACAGTTTATCTCATTAGCAGAAAACAATATTTGGAACGAGAAACGATTAAGGTTCATTACTGAACTAAATGACGGTAGGAAGGCGGTCACCAATGAAGACGGTGATGTATTTGTTATTAATGACGATTCAACATTTAAAGCAAGTCAGATCCATCGTGATCCATCACATGGTAAAACCATCACCTTTCTTTCTTCCTATAAGGATTTCATCATTCTGGGCACATCACAAGGAATAGTTTTTCACAATGGTGATCGCGAGATATTTATGAATCAGGAGCAAGGAGTTGATTCTAAAATCTACAATGGTTTTGTAAATGATGGCATATTGCATCTAGCTAGTGATCACGGTAGCTATTCTATACAGCTGGATGCAGTTCTTAATCAAAAAAGTAGGGTAGACCACATAGGTCTGCAATCTTTGATGATTAATGGTACAGAGATTAACGCAGCTGAAATGGTCAACGGTAAAATCAATTTGGATCATGATCAGAATTCGCTAGAGATTCAATTGAGTACCAACAACCATCCGTTCCCGGGAAAACTGAGATACAGTTACCGATTAGATGAGAGCGATTCGTGGATAGAACTACCAGAGAATAAACTTACGTTGCCTTTTTTGGATTCTGGCGATTATCAATTATTTGTCCAGATCGATGATGCTTCAACAGGTTACAAAATGGATCAGAAGATCCTAGAGTTTCATATTGCCAAACCATTTTACAAAAGCAATCTGTTCCTAGCATTGATCTTTTTGGTATCCATGATGTTTTTGATAGTTTATTTTCGCTTTAAGCGAAAACGTGCTTATCAAACAGCTCTAGAAAAGGAGTCTGTCACTAAGAGAATTGAAGAAGTTAAAATGGAGGCGTTGCTATCCCAAATGAACCCACATTTTATTTTTAATTCACTCAATTCTGTTCAATATTTTATAAGTAATAATGAGAATGATCGGGCTATGAAATACCTGGGCACATTTTCAGATTTGATCAGGTCCAATTTGCACAACACAGAACGACCATTGATCACGTTAGAGGATGAGATCGCGTATTTAAAGAGATATATAGATCTTGAAAATGCTAGATTCTCAGACCGTATTGAGGTTATATTCATTGTAGATCCAGAGCTGTCGTTGACACAAACGCATATACCAACAATGATCTTGCAACCTTTTGTTGAAAATGCGTTTATTCACGCCTTTCCCTCGCGCATAGAATCACCGCAAATAAGAATAGAATTTGCCGTTATCGACTCGCAGTGCTATCAATGCACGATCACGGATAACGGAATAGGTGACGTCAGTTTCCATAAAAACAAGCATCACGTTTCCAAGGGCACGCAACTGGTTCGGGAACGATTATCTTTTTTGGGTTATGATGCAGAAAAGGCTCTACAGATAAGCTATTCACAACATGGAACTCTGGTAAAGCTCGAATTAGAGCGATAGCAGTTATCCTAAAATAGGCGGCAGTTATGTATTGGAAATAAAACCTCTAAGTAATTGAATTAGGTTTGAAGAATCAAATTGGTTCAAGAAATTTTGGGGGATTTTTCTTGATAGTTTGAGGTTAAAAAGCTGGAAGCTCAATTCCGGCTTTTTTATGTTGTAAACTTTTCTAGTTACCGATCCTTTTCAATAACCTCCAAATTAGAAATCTTCCCAGCATTAATTTCAAACCTGAGCATGGTTCGTTTTTTATGGAAGCCATGAATACCTATAGCGCCTGGATTCATATGTAGGCAATCGATCTTTTTATCATTGATTACCTTGAGAATGTGGCTGTGCCCGCAAATAAACACGTCTGGTGGATTGCTATAGATTTCCTGTCTGATGTTGGGATTGTACCGTCCAGGATAGCCGCCTATGTGGGTGATCCACACATCCATTCCTTCGCATTCAAATCGATTATGCAAAGGGAATTGGGTTCTTGCCTTATCGTCATCAATATTTCCATATACGGCTCTTAAAGGTTTGAGAGCCGCTATCTTATCAGTCACTTCTAGATTGCCAATATCTCCGGCATGCCAGACTTCATCAGCCTGCAAGATATATTTTTCCATAAAATCGTCGTAATGACTGTGCGTATCTGAAAGGAGTAGAATTTTCATGAAGCGAAGTTAGGATGGCAAATTTATAAAACACAGATTTTGAGGTTCAAGTTCAAGTTCACGTTTAATGATTAAAATCATGAAATAGGAGACCACATCAAGGCAACCATATCTCGCCTGCCGCTCGATACTGGTTTTCATTTTGATGATTTCAAGATTATAGCTACTTAACGATTTTACGCTTTTCAATTTTAAGTTCGAGTTCGAGTTCGAGTTCGAGTTCGAGTTCGGGTTCGGGTTCAGTTCGAGTTCGAATTCAGATTCTGAACAACTACCTTTGCAGTCATGCAAAAACAGCGCTATTTTATTGAGCTTGCCTATGACGGCACGGCCTATCATGGCTGGCAGCGACAACCGCAAAGTATTTCTGTGCAAGAAGTGCTGGAAGATGGATTGTTAAAAATGCTGCGAGCGAAAACCTACGTCACTGGAGCAGGAAGAACCGATACCGGAGTTCATGCGACCCAAATGTTTGCGCATTTTGATTGGGAATGCGAATTGGATCCCATTCAATTGACGTATCGTCTCAATCGCTGGTTCCCTAAAGATATTAGTGTTTTTGAAATAAAAAAAGTGACCGACAAGGCGCATGCGAGATTTAGTGCAACACATCGATCTTACGAATACCGCTTCCATCTTAGACCAGACCCATTCAAGAACAGATCAAGGTATATCTTATATAGAATACCTGATATAGCACTAATGCAAAAAGCAGCAGATGTTCTATTGGACTATACTGATTTTGAATGCTTCTCGAGAACGAACACAGACGTAAAGACCTATCTTTGTGACATTAGTGAGGCGCGCTTTGAACAGAATGGTTTTGAACTAATTTTTCACATCACCGCTAATCGTTTTCTTAGAAATATGGTCAGAGCAGTGGTAGGCACTTTATTGGAAGTAGGCTACGGGAAATTGGAAGTTGAAGATATGCATCGCATTCTCAAATCGAAAGATAGAGGCAAAGCTGGCGCCAGTGCACCAGCTCAAGGTTTATATCTTACCAGAGTACGCTATCCTCAAGAAATTTGGATCGATGAGTAATATTTTATTTAAAGAAGAACAACGTTTTGATCAGTGGTGGTTAAAGCTGCTCATTGTGTGTGTCATATTGATAATTGCGGTCAGCGCTTTTGTGGCGATTGGACAATCATCGGATATGATCGTCATGGCAGCGACGGCGCTAAGTTGTTTATTGGGAATCGTGTTGATGGGCTCCATTTTTTACATGAAACTCACAACGACTATTACCGACGAGAAAATACACATCAGGTACTTTCCATTTTTGAATAGAGAATGGAAGTGGAGTGATGTCCAAACAGCAAAAGTCATTGACTATGGTTTTGTAGGTGGTTGGGGAATCAGAATTTGGACAGGAATGGGAACGGTTTACAATGTCAAGGGATCTAAAGGTCTCCATTTCAAAACCGATTCTAAAGAATACGTGATAGGCACACAAAAAGAAGAAGAATTGCGATCCAGTGTCGCGCATTTGCTTAAATAATTTATGGCATCAACTACAGGTAATGCATTTGACCTGTCGCTCTTTAAGCGACTTTTATCCTATACTAAGCCTTATAGGCTTACCACCATTTTTGTAGCCGTAAGCGCGATACTCATCGCGGTCGTGGCTCTAGGGATGCCTTACCTTATCAAGGTATCCATTGATCAACACATCATACCACAAGAATTTGAAGGTTTTGATACCGTCATTTATATGATGATAGGTGTCCTGATGGCAGACGTTCTACTACAACTTAGTTTTATCTTTTATGCCAACTGGTTGGGACAGCAAGTGATACGCGACTTGAGAACCAAGTTGTTTGATCATATGATGGGCTTCAAAATGAAGTATTTTGATACCAGCGCCGTTGGTAAATTGGTCACCAGAGCGGTAAGTGATATAGAAACCATTGCCAGTATATTTTCAGAAGGCTTGTTCGTGATTATTTCTGATCTGCTCAAAATGATTGTAGTCCTAGGATTTATGGCGTTTTCCAGCTGGCAACTCACACTAATTGCGCTCATCGTTATGCCGTTTATTCTGTACGCTACGAGGTTGTTCCAAAAAGCGATGAAAATCGCCTTTGAAGAGGTGCGTAATCAGGTAAGTAATTTAAATTCCTTTGTACAGGAGCGCGTGACAGGAATGAAAATCGTCCAGATTTTCAATCGCGAGAAGGTAGAGTACCAGCACTTCAAAGAGATTAATGACAAGCACCGCAAGGCCTGGATCAAAACCGTGTGGTACAACAGTATCTTTTTCCCTATTGCAGAGATGTCTTCCAGCATCGTGATAGGCCTCATCGTGTACATAGGCGTCATCATGAATATAGGGTCAGAATTCAGACTGGTGGAAATAGGTACCATCGTCATGTTCATTGACCTTTCCCAAAAGCTTTTTAGACCACTGCGACAAATCGCAGACAAATTCAACACCTTACAAATGGGAATGGTGGCGGCTAACCGCGTGTTCAAGATACTCGATACCGATTCTAGGATTGAGGATAACGGCACGTTGATCGCATCCAATCTTAAAGGTGACATTGAGTTCAAGAATGTTGATTTCGGTTATGTTGAGAATGAATTGGTTCTAAAAAATCTTAGTTTTAAAGTAAATGCCGGTCAAACGGTGGCCATAGTAGGTGCTACCGGCGCAGGAAAATCTACGATCATCAATTTGCTTTCCAGATTCTACGAGATCGATGCAGGAGAGATTGTGGTGGATTCCGCTTCCGCGAAAGCGTACCAACTAGAATCATTGCGGGCTCAAATTGCTGTGGTGCTTCAAGACGTTTTCTTGTTTGCAGACACCATTCTAAACAACATCACTTTAAAGGACGAAAGTATCACCGAAGAGGATGTAATAGCTGCCGCCAAAAAAATTGGCGTGCACGAATTCATTAATTCACTGCCTAATGGCTACCATTACAATGTGAAGGAACGTGGCGTCATGTTAAGTTCTGGACAGCGACAATTGATTGCCTTTTTGCGAGCCTACGTGTCTAACCCTAGTATTTTGGTACTTGACGAGGCCACCAGCTCTGTGGATGCCTACAGTGAGCAATTGATCCAGGACGCTACTGATATCATTACGAAAGACCGCACGTCCATCGTCATCGCCCATAGGCTTGCCACGATTAAAAAAGCCGATAAGATCATCGTTATGGATGCAGGAGAAATTGTGGAAATGGGAACGCACCATGAACTGCTCCAAAAAGAAGGTGGTTATTACAAAAACCTTTATGAGGTACAGTTTCTACAGCAAGAAGTGGCTTAGGTGCTCTGTCCAGGAACTAAAGAGGAAACATCGTAACCTAATTTCTCAGCCAGTAAAATAAAGGCAATAAACAAAACCGCAGCTATGATAATAAATAAGATGATCATCACAACCATTACTATGATACTTATTAATGATTTTAGGATCATAGTTCCTGTATCTAGATTAAAAGATCTCTTGTAGCAATACGCAGAGTGAAGAAACATAAATAAAAACCCTACAAACGACCAGTAATAAAAGATTGTAGGCGAAACATATATCAAAAGAATACTTATAGGAGTTGTAACCACTACCATGTGCCCGTAGGTATATAGGTAGAATACCACATGCTCCGTAAAATTAAAGTACTTTCTACCCCAAAAGGTGATACGGCCAGCGATGGCTAGTATTGGGATCGTCAATAAGAGAAAAACACCTTGATAGTCCATCATGGTAGAACTAAGAGCGGTTTGTCTCTCGATCTCTTCTGGACCCATGTTTGCAAACGCCATTGAGTCAAGTAGCCCAGATTCTTCCATGTATTGATCCATGACATTAGTCTGTTTAATAACAAATACATAGATACCAGTGATGAATAAGGCGACTAATAAATACCTAACGGCATCCATATAATAGACACGTCGACCGTTGATGTATCCGTTGATAACGGCTTCTGGTTTTCTGAATAAATCTATAAACGTATGTCCAAACTTCGTATCGAGACCCAAGTACATATCGCTAAAATCAGAAGCGACATTGCGCATGGTGATTCTGTTCTGGATCCATTTGGCACCACAGCTAGCGCAGTGTGTGTGTCCCACATAAAGCATGTGACCGCAATTCTTACATTCTCGTTCCATTAGTCCAGATGTGTTTTGATCTTGTCTGCTAGATCGTCCATATCTTCATAACTTTCAAAGGCTCCATCCATAACCAGGGAAACCTGTCCGGTTTCTTCACTCACGATAATCGCCATGGCGTTACTGCGCTCTGTCAGCCCTAAAGCCGCACGGTGACGCAACCCAAATCGCTGCGGGATTTTTCTATTGTCAGAAACGGGTAAAATGACCCGTGTGGCGGTAATCTTGTTGCCTTCTATGATCATCGCTCCATCGTGTAACGTACTGTTTTTATAGAAAATGCTTTGGATGATGGGTGCATTCACAACAATGTCCATGGTGTCTCCAGAATTTTTAAGAAAATCCAGCGAGCCATCGCGTTTGATGGCAATCAGGGCACCAGTTTTGGTAGCGCTCATACGTTTGCAGGCAGTCACGATTTCATCGACCACGCCGCTGTTGGAATCTATGTCTTCCTTAAAAAAACGCAGCTGTCTTAGAAACCTTCTTTTAGAAGTGAATTGGGTGGAGCCCAGCATTAGTAAAAAACGCCTCAATTCTTGCTGGAACACCACGATCAAGGCAAAAACGCCAGCACCTGTAAAAGCTCCCAACGCTCTGGACAACATTTCCATTTTCAAGAACAGCGTGACCTCATAGATCAAATAGATGATCACGATCCCTATGAAGATGTTGATCGCCGCGGTTCCCTTTACCAGTCTATACAAGTAGAATATCAATGCTGCAAAAAGCAAGATATCCACAAGGTCGATGATTCTAAATTCTGGTAACTCCATACCTCGTAAAAATAGGATTAATTATTTTGAATGGATTGATGCAATTGTATCACTTCCATAGCTTCCTTGACATCGTGAACTCTTAGAATTTTGGCGCCTTGATCCAGACATTTCATGTGTAGGGCACTGGTGCCATTGAGCGCCTCGCTAGCAGTAATTCCTAGGGTTTTATAGATCATGGATTTGCGCGATACACCTGCAAGAATGGGAAGACCGTGAAAATATAAGAGATCTAGATTCTTAAGCAACTGGAAGTTTTGTTGGGTCGTTTTAGCAAAGCCAAAACCAGGATCTATAATGATGTCTTTTATGCCGGAAGCTCTGGCAACGTGGACGCGCTCGGCAAAATACTGGTTGATCTCTAGAACTAGATCGTCATAGTCGGTTAGGGATTTCATGGTCTGCGATGTGCCGCGCATGTGCATCATGATGTATGGCACGCCTGCGTTGCCTACGGTTTCCATCATCTTGGCATCCAGATGTCCTGCGCTTATATCATTGACGATGTGAATACCGTGTTGAAGTGCTTTTGCTATGACGCTTTCGCGAAAGCTGTCACAACTAATCACGGCGCTAGGAAAATGCTTTTTGACCAGATCAATGACCGAAATAACACGTTGGATCTCTTCTTCGGCTGAAATATCCTCACTATCAGGCTTGCTGCTATAACCACCTATATCGATGAAGGTCGCACCGTCTGCCAGCATAGTTTCTACCTGTTTCAAAATGTCTTTGTCAGATTTGAGCGCTCCACCATCATAAAAGGAATCTGGTGTGATGTTGACGATGCCCATGACGTGAGGTGTTGAAAGATCAATCAATTTACCGGCGCAATTTATCGTGGACATAAGGATAGGTTATCGTATTTTGTGGGCTCAATTTACACCAAATTATAGAGTCTTTATGAGCGCCACCAGCCAGCAATATGATCAAGTTATAAGCACGTGTCGGGATCTTTTTACTAAGAAAATGGCAGACTACGGCAGTGCCTGGCGCATCTTGAGACTGCCATCGCTTACAGATCAGATTTTTATCAAGGCGCAACGCATACGCGGCCTACAAACTCTAGCCGAATCCAAAGTGGATGAAGGTCAGGAAAGCGAGTTCATTGGCATCATCAATTATTCCATCATGGCATTGATCCAGCTGGAAAAAGGCGTCGTCGAACAACCAGATCTCAACCTAGAACAAGCCACAGAACTCTATGATAAACACGTCGCGATCACCAAGCAGTTGATGATGGACAAAAACCACGATTATGGCGAGGCCTGGCGCGACATGCGCGTGAGCTCTCTAACCGATTTGATCCTACAAAAATTATTGCGCGTTAAACAAATAGAAGACAATGCCGGCAAAACCATAGTTTCAGAAGGTTTGGAAGCCAACTATCAAGACATGGTCAATTATGCGGTTTTTGCGATGATTCATCTTTCTTAGGTTCTAGGTTAGAACCTACTTGTCATCCTGAACTCGTTTCAGGATCTGATGGATGTTATCGCATGAAGCTTACTCAGCTCCACTACATTCTGATGATTGAATCCTAGAAATCGCTAGTTTCACCATAGACTTCTGACAGATGCTGAAATAAATTCAGCATGACAATGCTCACAGTAAGCTACTCTGCTTTCCACTTAATCCCACATCCCATACTGGGCTTCTGGTTTTCAGGAACCTGTTTATTTCCTAGCAAGGAGTCCAGTGCTTCACGTAAAGATCTACCTGTTAGCGGTATACCATTTTTAGGTCGGGAATCGTCCAGCTGGCCACGGTAGACCAGTTTGTTATATATCATTTAATGCAATTCAAGTATATTTAGATTTATATAATATTATAAAACGCGATAGTGGGATTTGCTTTCATGGTGGTCATTATTTCAACATTATCTCACTAAGAAAATGTTTATCTTACTATTCTAACACCGAAGAGATTACAGCGTAATTGTGTCGTTGAGGAAAATGGTGAACACTTTGAAGTATTCAATTTTCGTTTGTAGTAAGTAGAAAACAATAATCTTATTGAAGAAAGATAATGTGTTATAGGTCACGAAGGTGGAAGAATTGATTGCCGGTAAAAAAATAAAATGAAAATAGCTTTATCTCTTTTAGTTACATCAATTTTATTTTGGTTTGTAGGAAATCCGCCTACGACCAATGAATTTAAATCTATTTTAAATAGACCAAAAATTGCAGTTTCCTATTTTAAACAAATTCAAGGATCGTACAAAATAGAAATTCCTGTAAATCTGCGATGGGAATTACAAGAAGTGGTAGATCAGTATGCGAGTGATGATACTAATTTGGAAACCTGTGATTCTGCTGAAGTCAATGTCAGTTATCAAGTTGAGTTTTATAATGGTGATATTTTGAGTTTAAGAAAAACTACAAGTATTTTTAACTGTTACGCAACTGCTGTCGATTATCAGGAATATATAAATCTGTTGGTTTTCAACGATACAATTTTTACCGTAGAGATTGATTACAATCGATTGGATAACAATTTATCCTCGCCAAGAGAGATGCCTTCAGATTGTTCTTCTGATGAAAAAAAAGTATCATTATTTTTCTGTGATGGAAACGTTTTCATCAATGAATTTATAGATGAGATTTGTCAGGTGGATACGGAAATTCGTTTAAACGTTGACAATATGATCTTTAGGGCCTTTTAAATTAAAATCTATAAATTTCACTTCCACTTAATCCCACAATCCATAATAGGTTTTGGTTTTCTGGAACTTTTTCTGAAAGAGCATTCAGAGCTTGGTGATTAGGTTTTTCTAAAACCTAAATGCATATTAATATTATTAGGTGTTTAAAATTGAATTAGGATAAAGAGATGGAAAAGATTGTTAGAGTTTTAATAGTAGTAATTTCTGTTTATAGCATTCAGGTTAAGGGTCAGATACCTGGATTTACTACCAGTTTCGAAGAGAATACCTTTTCTTATAATGGAAAAATGGTACACGAAACTTATTCTGTGGAAATTCCAGGATTCAATGAAGCAATGACGTATAGTCCAGAGGAACTAGGTGTGAATACTAACCATTTAAACATACAGTTTTTCAGCGAGGTTGACGGTATTTTTAAGTTTTATCTGAACGATGAGCTGGTTATGAGTCGAGAAGTGAATACTAAAATTGATGAAAATGGTAAGTTGCCAAATCTTATATTTTACCCAATACAATTTCCATCTGGCAACAACTCTGCTATTTTGAAGGTAAGTTTACTCAAATATGGTGAGTTTCAAACTGAAATTAAAAAAAGCCATCCTATGCTATATTTAAAGCGATATGATGGTGAATGGTATTTAGATCATACGACTGTGGTTCAATTACCCTTTCAATTTTTTCTTACTAATAATTGATATTATTGTTGCATTTTCCACTTAATCCCACATCCCATACTGGGCTTCTGGTTTTCAGGAACCTGTTTGTTTCCCAGCAAGGCATCCAGTGCTTCACGAATGGACCTGCCTGTTAACGGGATGCCATTTTTAGGTCGGGAATCGTCCAGCTGGCCGCGGTAGACCAGTTGGTCTTCGTTGTCAAACACATAAAAATCTGGTGTGCAGGCTGCGTCATAAGCTTTTGCAACCTCTTGGGTGGCATCGTACAAATAAGGAAATGGGTAATCATTCTTATCGGCGACCTGTTCCATAAATTCTGGGCCATCCTGTGGATATTTTACCACATCGTTACTGGATATGGCCACAAAGCCAAAACCAGTCACACGATAATCATTAGCCAATCTTACAATTTCTTCATTGACGTGAATCACATAAGGACAATGATTGCAAATAAACATGACGACGGTTCCTTTTTCACCTTTGATATCTTCATAACTCAAACGATAACCAGATACGGTATCCAGCAATTCAAATGATGGAGCAATAGTTCCCAAGGGCAGCATGGTAGATGGCGTTAATGACATAGGATAGTTTTAATTACTGGATAGGTCGCATATCGCTAAGATATGTAACCTAAGCTTATATTAAAGTTTTGAAAACCGTACACTAGGGACGACATTCAATTCATAGCTTTATATAAAATAACCAACATGAGTAAGTTTAAAAACGGATACGACACACTTTCTATGGCTGTAGAAGATTTACAGTCTATGGGCTATACTATCGATTATGATCTTGTCGAGGATGGCCTCAAATCAAAAGACCTCAAAAAGAAGTGGAAAGCAGAAGAGCTTGAAGTGGTCAAGTTCTACCGCTTTGAAGGCGTCTCTGATCCTGCAGACAATACCATATTATATGCAATAGAATGCAACGATGGCAATAAAGGACTATTAGTCGATGCTTATGGAGCAGATGTATATATTTCTCCAGAGATGATTGAAAAGCTAAGAATGAATGAAGAAAAACCTTAATTGGGAAGAATTTTCTAGAATTGATATGCGCGTCGGCACCATTGTCGGCGCGCAGTTGTTTCCAGAAGCTCGTAAACCGGCCTACAAGTTAGAGATCGACTTTGGTGAAGAGCTGGGAATTCTTAAAACAAGCGCACAAATTACAGACCATTACCAGCCAGATGATCTTAAAGGCAGACAGATCATTGCCGTGGTGAATTTCCCAGCTAAACAGATTGCCAATTTCATGAGCGAATGCCTGGTATTAGGCTCCGTTGATGAGAATAATAAAGTGATTTTATTACAACCAGAACGCCATGCCCAGAATGGTGACCGCGTGAGTTAAAGGTCTATTTCTTGTCCAGTAAATCCAGTTTTTTGGAAATCTCATCAGCCTTTGCATAGGCCGCGTCACTGGCAGCACGATCTGTAGAAGATAGGCGGTGATAATCTGCCATCAATTTTTTGTACTGCTCCTGTAATTTTTCAGCTTCTGACTTCTTATTGAATAATCCGAACATTGTTTTTTCTTTAAGTCGCAGCCATCAAGGTTTAATTACCAAACTTCCACGCGAGTATGCGGCTTTCCTTGTTTCCCGTTTGCATGGGAATGACCTTCACTTCTGCATTGAGTTTTGTGGCTAGTTTTTGAAGTTTTGGTAAGTTACGCTTTCGCGAAAGCAGACCTGTAAACCATCCTACCTGTTCCTTAAAGTCTGCAGATTCCTTAATCAGCCGTTTTACAAAAAGTGCCTCGCCACCGTTGCACCACAGCTCGTGCGACATACCGGCAAAATTGCGGCTTTCTTCCACGGTACCTAGTTTGCGTTGTTTTTTCAGATTTTCCTTTTCGGCTTCCTCGGCGCTGGCATAGAATGGTGGATTGCACATCACAAAGTCAAAAGTTTCACCATCCTTGATGATGCCCTGCAATATGTTGGATCGATCCTGTTGGTGTCGTATTTCAACCGCGGCATTTTTAAGGGTGTTATCTTTTGCATGAGCGATACTTTGCTCATCTACATCGCTGCCTACCATTTTATAATCATAAATCGCATTGCCCAGAATGGGATAGATCGCACTGGCGCCGCAGCCTATATCCAGACCCGTTTTCTGACCTTTGCCTATCAGGTCTGCAATGTGGTGGATGTAATCTGCACGTCCAGGAATAGGTGGATAGAGGCTGCCGGCCGGCAATTTCCAGTAACGCACATTATAATGGTGCTTGAGCAGCGCAGTATTGAATTCCAGGATGGAGTCCGGCTTGCTGAAATCAATGGTGGTGGCTCCGTCAGGTGTTTTGGTAAAATGGGATTCCAGTGCTGGATGGGCTTCGGCTAGTTTGACAAAATCATAACCGTACCTGTGAACGTTTCTTAAATGCATGCTGCAAAGGTAAATGAAGTTGAACTTGAACTTGGGTCTGAATTTGAAAGGAAAAATCTTGGAGGAGTTCGCTTTCGCGAAAGCGAACTCATCATGGATACTTCAAGTTCAGGTTCGAGTTGCGAAAGAAGTACCTTTGCAAAAAATTACGGTCATGAAACACTTCAAGGAACTAGGTCTAAAAACACCTCTACAGAACGGTCTGGACGATCTAGGCTTTGACACCATGACGCCTATTCAAGAAGAGGCTTTTCCAGCGATTCTATCGGGTCGTGATGTGATAGGTATTGCGCAAACGGGTACTGGTAAGACGTTGGGATATATGTTGCCCTTGTTGCATGAGCTTAAATACAGCGAGAGTCTGGACCCGCGATATTTGATTCTGGTCCCTACACGCGAACTTGTGGTACAGGTCGTAGAGCAAATCGAGGCCTATGCCAAATACATCAATGTACGTGTCATAGGTGTTTATGGTGGTACCAACATCAATACACAGAAAAAAGCCTTAGGCGATGGCTGCGATATCGTGGTCGCCACGCCTGGTAGGTTATATGATTTGATCGTCGCACAGTCCGTTAAATTCAAATTTTGCAAGAAGGTCGTGATTGATGAGGTGGACGTGATGCTGGACCTGGGTTTTAGGTTCCAGCTCAATAATATTTTTGACCATTTACCTACCAAAAGGCAAAACATCATGTTTTCTGCCACCATGACAGATGATATTGAGGAGTTTATAAGATCCTTTTTCTCAAACCCTTTAAAGGTGAGCATAGCAGTTTCAGGAACGCCTTTGGAAAACATCGAGCAATCCAGTTATCCAGTGCCTAATTTTTATACTAAGGCAAACCTACTCATGCATCTACTTTCTGATGATACGGTTTTCTCCAAAGTGTTGGTCTTTGTTCCCAATAAAAAAAGCGCGGATCGTTTACAAGAAGTCATGGCGCCGCATTATGGTAAAGAGATTGCCGTCATACATTCCAATAAAACGCAAAACTACAGGTTGCGCAGTATTGAGTTGTTTGATTCTGGCACCTGTCGCATTTTGATAGCGACAGATGTCATGGCACGTGGACTGGATCTTTCCAAAGTCTCTCACGTTATCAATCTTGACGTCCCTAGGTTTCCAGAGAACTATATGCACCGTATAGGTAGAACCGGTCGCGCAGAACAAAAAGGAAAGTCCATTCTTTTCTTTACTGAGGAAGAAGCCCAAAACAAAAAGGACATTGAAACCTTGATGAATCAACCTATAGAGGTTTTGTCCTTTCCAGAGGATGTTGAGGTATCTAAGCAAAAGACGCCAGAGGAAAGTCCCGTATTGAGAGAAATTCACAATCCACACAAAACCATGGAAGAGGAGCGTGGCGATTCCTTTCACGAGAAGAAAGACAAGAATAAAAAAGAGAACCTGGGCGGTAGTTATCGCCGTGAAATTGCCAAAAAATATAAGAAGCCCAAGACGCGCGGAGACAAAAATGCCAACCGCCGCAGAAAAAAATAATTCAACAATTAAACGATCGCCTTTAAAAGTGGTCTAGTATTTGAAATACCCTTGAAAATTAGTCTCAAAATAAGTGATTGCTTATCTTGCGGCCTTTAAAATCCTTAAAATGAAAAAAGTACTTTTATTATTATTTTTAGTAGCAGGAACTGCAATGGCACAAACAGGTTTTGTACAGTATGAAGCCATTCTAGCCAGCATGCCAGAAGTAGAACCTATTCGTAAAGAATTAGGAGACCTAACCACAAAATTGCGTACAGAGTTAGAGAGTGCAGAAGCAAAATCTGCTGAAAAACTTCAAGATTTACAATACCAAGCACAAAAGCCAGGTACAACTCCAGAGCAGAAGCAAGGTCTTGCACAACAGGCGCAGGCATTGCAACAAGAGTTTGCCAATGCATCTAAAGCTGCAGAACTTCAATTAGGTGCTAAGGAAAATGACTTAATGAAGCCTATCCTTACTAAGTTGAATGAAGCCATTCAAGCGGTAGCAAAAGAAAAAGGATTAAAATTAGTTGTCAACGCATCTCAGGTAGTTTACTCTGAGCCAGGTGCCAACATCTCTATAGATGTGGCAAAACGTCTAGGTATCAAAATTGATGCTGACGGTACTGCAGCAGCGGCAGGAAACTAAGTTTTTTGACATATTAATTAAAGTCCAGCTCATTGAGCTGGACTTTTTTTTGCGGTCTATTTGAGATACATTTATTGTCCCAATATCGAGAAATATGAGCGATGAGAAGATCTCCTTAAGAGGAGCAATTTCAATAGGAGTTGGAGGAATGGTAGGTGGTGGAATTTTTGCCGTTTTAGGTCTGGCCATTTCACTCTCAAAAGGTGCAACACCAGTAGCTTTTCTTATCGCAGGAATCATAGCGTTATTCACCGCATACAGCTATTCAAAATTATCCATGGCTTTTCCAGACAGTGGTGGCACCGTGAAATTTATCAATGAAGGGTTTGGTAAGAACACTTTTAGCGGTGGATTGAACAATCTTCTTTGGATTAGTTACATCATCATGTTGGCATTGTACGCCAGTGCTTTTGGTTCTTATGCGCCTAACTTGGTTTCTATAACAGGCGATCAAAATATCGACTCTCATATATTCATAACAGGCGTTGTTTTATTAGGTACAACGATCAATTATTTTAGCGCTAAACTGGTAAGTACTATAGAAAGCTATGCTGTGATTGTCAAGGTGTTTATCCTTTTGGGTTTTATAGGGATAGGTGCTTATGGACTTTTGGATAGCGATCATATTGCTCAGTTAAACCCGGCTAAATGGGAAGGTGCTTTTCAAGTTATTACAGGTGGTATGGTGATTTTTGTGGCCTACGAGGGATTTGAATTGATAGCTAATTCAGTATCCAACATGACTGATCCAGGAAAAAATATACCCAAGGCCTATTTCTATTCTGTTGGATTTGTGGTATTGCTTTATATCGCTATTGCTGTTATTGCGGTAGGCTCATTATCCTTTGAAGAGATAAGTCAGGCAAAGGATTATGTATTGTCAGAGGTTGCACGTCCATCGTTGGGCCAGGCTGGTTTTACCATTATGACTATTGCTGCACTTATTTCCACGTTCTCGGCAATTAACGCAACTCTTTATGGGGGTTCTAGGGTGAGTTATAAAGTTGCCAAAGAGGATGAATTACCACATGAATTCACCGCAAAATTCTGGAATCATCCCATAGGCCTTGCGATCATTTGTATCGCTACCTTGTTACTCGCAAACCTTGCGGAATTGGAAAGCATTTCCACTTCTGGCAGCGCAGGGTTTCTTCTACTATTTACAGTCGTGAACTACACAGCCTATAAAAAGAGGTCAAAGTTAAAAGCCAGTAGTGGTTTGACCCTTGCAGGAACAATTTTATGTTCAATCGCATTTATTGTCCTGATCGTCCAGCAGTCGCAAAGTAACTTGACGGGTGTATTGATTATTGCTGGTATCATAGCCATGTGCTTTTTAATGGAATATATCTACAAAAGATCTGAAAAGAAAGCGTAGGCTGCACGATAGTTCGCTTTCGCGAAAGCGAAATAACCTTCTACATCACGAGCATCAATACAGCCATGACAATCATAATGGCATTTTCAATAAAGGTTGCCTCAGTCATGGGAAGTTTGAGCGCCGTGCCCAGACAAGCGCACTGAATGGACTTTTTATCCAAAAGTGTTTTAGATACTCCTATAGTCGTTATTCCCAGCACCACGAGCGTTGCGATCAAAGCGATATCGATCTCAAAACGCATCAGGAACATCAAACCCAATGCGGTTTCAATAAATGGATAGATCCATCCATATGCTGGAAGGACTCTAGCCAGCGGATCGTACATACTAAAGCTTGCAGGGAAACCTTTTAGATCCAGGATTTTGAAAAAACTAAATACGATAAAAAACAGTCCCATAAAATCCAGCATTGCCGTGCTCCAGGAATCTCTGGAATAATTGAGTAATACGGTAGCAATAGTGATATATCCCAAAATTATAAGGAGCGGTTGCAGCTGCTTTAATTTTGATGGCTCATTGGTACTGGTCTCAATAGAACTGTTGGCAAAAACATTGGTTTCCTGTTTTT
Source organism: Nonlabens sp. YIK11 (assembly GCF_001413925.1). Taxonomy (NCBI): domain Bacteria; kingdom Pseudomonadati; phylum Bacteroidota; class Flavobacteriia; order Flavobacteriales; family Flavobacteriaceae; genus Nonlabens; species Nonlabens sp. YIK11. The sequence goes on along the minus strand of NZ_LBMJ01000001.1, from coordinate 3,093,565 downwards.
GCTGTATGGTATATTTTTCTGGAAGTGCTTTTTGAAAGGTGTCTAGATTTATATGACGCTTCATTTCAATACGAGCAGTCTCACTTTCAAGATCTACAGTGGCACTAATAACACCTTCTACATTATTGAGAACTTGCTCGACATGGGTACGACAGCCATTGCAGGTCATGCCTTTGATAGTATAGGAATGTTTCATAATGTTCTAAAGGATAAAAAATTTGGTGATTAATCCACCGGTAAGCCATAAATAACAAGCCAGTGCGGCAAATTTCATAATGCTTTCCAACAGTGCGCTTTTAGGCGCCATTTCACTCATGTTGTGATCTACGTCTTTCTTTTTGAAAAAGCCCAGATAAACCAAATAGCCTGATATTACCAAGAAAGTAAGGTTGAGGTAAAAGGTGTAGTCTATCTTAAAATACGTACTGTCTTGAATTTTGACCTGACTGGGATCTGGTAGCATGTTGAGTAAGTCAAAACCATAATGAAGGGTTAGCGCTGCACCTATCAAAGCAGTAAATAGTAGAAATAATATGAATAATGACATCTTCCAACCGTAATATCTCGCATTGATGCGCAACACTGGGAAAACCACCAGATCACTAAAAATAAAGGCCATCACTCCAGCAAAGCTGACTCCTTTACCAAAGAGCAAGGCTGCTAATGGTATATTACCCATGGATCCAATAAAGGTCAAAAATGCAGCCACTGGTCCAACGATGATGTGTTCCAAAATTTCAAAAAAACTAAAATCAGTATTGCCGGGACCGCTATTGATGAACAGTGTTTGGAAAAATGAATCTGGAACAAAGGCCGCCACGATTCCCGCAATCGTAAAGCCTACTGTAACATCTTTCCAGACCATTTGCCATTCCATTTTGTATTTTTTGGAAACGCGTGCCCAACTTTCCTCTTTTACGATCTGCTTTTTCCAATCTTTTGAAGCTTCTTCAGATTCGTCTTGATCGTCCTTTAGATTGTTGCGGGCTTTATCAATAAGTTTTTTAGGGTTTATAATCCTGATAAGCAACCAACTTATCAGGATTAAAAGAATACCACCCAAATACTCACCTACAACAAACTGCCATCCCAAAAATATGGAGATGATGATTCCCAGCTCGATCACAAGATTAGTCGATGCTAATAAAAACGCCATGCTGGATATAAAGCTGGCACCTTTTTTAAAAATGGACTTAGTAGATGCCAGTGCAGCAAAGCTGCAGGAACTGCTTATAAATCCAAAAAAAGTTCCCAAGAGCACGCCTTTACCTTCTGCACCGCCCATCGTCTTTTGCATGCGCTTTTCGGTTACAAAAATTTGGATCATACTGCTTATGATATAACCCAATGCAAAAGCCCATAACGCCATCCAGAAAAACCCTACCGACGTGTAGGCGGCCTCACCCCAGTTTTCAAGGAAGTTATTCATGTTATTCCTCCATTATAGGTTTTAAAGTATAACGTATCATCTCACCATTACGATAATTCGTGATGTATAAGATATCCTCGATAACCATCAAGTCTGTTGGTTTGTCAATACCAGATTCCAATACTTGCTTCAATTGATAATCCATCCCAAACACAAGGACGCGATCATTTTCAAAATCAGTTAGAAATATTTCTGAATCGCTCACGTAGATTCCTGTGGCTGCATTGAAGTTTTGGTCCTGTCCAAACTCTGCCAACACTTTCCCAGTTTTATCAAAAACCTGCCCGCGATTGTTGTAGGCATCTGCTACAAAGATCTTGTCTGCCGTGATTTGAACATCAGTTGGATAGTAGAAATCGCCCATGGCTTTTCCTTCTTTCCCAAAACTGATCCATTGGCTACCATTGTAGTATAGAATCCTGTTGGTGTAGAAATCTGCGATCGCAATTTCATTTTCATAAACACTTATTCCAGCAGGCGCGTCCAGAGAATCGTTAATGACGAGATAATCCATTTTATTATCGCGCATCACAGCAATGGAGTCACGTCCATATTCTGGTACGAACAATGCTCGCTCCTGAAGCATGGAAGTGGTCATCTTATCAGTGATCTGCAGGTCTGCTTTCCCAAAATCAAGGTGCATGGGACGATCAAAACCTTCCATCTCAAAAAGGATCTCACCATCGGTATTTACCTTAAGAACACGGTTGTGGTCTCCATCACTTAAGAAGATATCGTTACCATCTGCAGTGATTCCTATAGGATTGATGCCGTCTAGTGCAATCGTTTTTTCAAACTGCCATTCTTTAGGTTGCTCTACTTGTTCATTGCAAGAAATCATCCCGAAGAATATCGGGATGATATATATCAAATTCTTCATTATATGGCTCTTTTATAGTGACAACAAGCAGGTAATGCGTCATAGGTAGCATCGCTTGCCTTTGCGGTTTTAGTGTCATGACCTACTTTAGCCATGCTGGTAGCTACGGCTTCCCTATTGGTTTTTGAAGCGTCGTGAGCAATGGTTAACATATGGGTCTTTTCATCCCATTCTGCGGTGGAAACGCCAGCAAGACTGGATGCAGCTTTCTCGATACGTGCTTTACACATGCCACATTTACCGTTGACGTACATTTTAGTTGTGGTCAAGTTTGCTGAAGCGACTGCATCTTTTGAGGTAGCGTTGCTTTCCACTTTTCCATTGGCTCTATTGATAGTGGCCAGTTTAGGTGTGTAACCTGCTTTTTCCACTTGAGAGACGACAGCGTCCATAGTCAATTCCTTATCTGCCGGATAGCTGAATGAGAAATCTCCAGTTTCAATATCTATTTTGACATCTTTGATGCCTTTGAATTCCTTGAACTTTTTTTCAAGACCGTAGGCGCAAAATGGGCAGCCTAGACCGTCGACTTGTACTTCAAATTGATCTCTTTGATTTGATTTTTGTGCATCCGCTTTCGCGAAAGCGAACAAGCTAAAAGCTATGCTCAGTATGATTGCTATATTTTTCATGTTGTTATTCTTTTAAAATTAAAATGTGTATCGTGTGCCCAGAAACACGGAATAATTTAGGGCTCTATTATCTGGAATATCTTGTACCAATGGCAATTGCAAAGCAAGGTCAAAAGTGATGTTCTTGCTCGCATACTGGATACCTTGTGCATAAAGCAACTGGTACCAGTCACGTTCATGCAACCAGGCGCTGGTATATTCAAAATAAAGATTTACTTGTTTATTGGGATACTGTGGCTTGAGTAATGGCAACCCAAAGCCCAACTTGGTACGAAATTCATCCATCGTCCCATTAGGCATGGAGTTGTAACCTATCTCTGACGAGATACCATACTTAAGGGTTTCCAGCCCAGCAACCACGCCATAGTAGCCCGAATATTTACCAGTACTAAGATCCATAAGATCCAGCTCTTCTCCAGTAGGTAAGGTTTGCAGCGTTTTTGCCACCATACGGAAGGTCTTTCCCGTTCCATCCTTGCGGTAAAATTGGTATTTACCTAGAAGCTTAATGTCTGCTAACGAGCTACCGTTCGCATCATCTAGATCATAATTGATGTAGGGTAAATGAACTGCTACCAGGCTATTAGAAGTAGGCAAATAGTGAAGCATCAGCGGTACATAGATGGCCGTACCGCGCTCTGTATTGCGTATTTCGGTTAATGTTTTTGTTGTAAAACTGCCGCCACCTAGCATGATGGGCTTATCTGCAGTTATAGGTGGTCCTTGAGAGTACGCTTTCGCGAAAGCGAAAACCATACAAGCCACCACTAAAAATTGTTTCATTGTGTATAAAATTGAGTTTGACTTAAGGTTAGAATGAAATCAATCATTCCATGAAAGACAAAAACAATCTAGATAAGAAAGGAATCGTGTAATAAAAAGAGGTCGCGACCCGGTAATGGCGGCGACTCCTTAATGAGTCTGTTTTGTGCAGTATCCAAATCCTGTTCCAATAGAACGGCATAAGAATATGCAAAAGAGGTGATAAAGACCAGCTGGTCTAATGAGAAGTCAAATGTAGTTTTCTGAAAGTCCTGATCGCTGTCAGAAACGATCTGCTTGTCCTTGCAGCAACCCATATCCTTCATGGCATCGTGCATTTCAGGATCGGTGTCCTGCATCTCGCAACTGCGGGCATCATCGTAAAAAGCGATGTCCACAAGGTGATCACCACAAAAATGCGTCGCAATACTAAACGACGTTGTGGTAAGCAATAGCAATAATGCCATTGTAATGGAAACAGACTTGTGAATCAGCGATTTCATGACTACAAAGTTACAAAATGAATGCCATAGTGATACATAAGTCTTCTTAAATAAATGGAAAAGGAGCGCCCGATGGGATTCATATCAATATATTTAAAAATAAAACCGATCTAGCCATGCACTTTTTACGATTTCTATATTGTTTTTTACTCTTTAATGTAGGTGTTGTCCACTCTCAAAAACCAGCGGATACTACCCAACAAGAATCGCAACTTCCAAGTAAGGAATCCATCGTTGATGAAAATGCTGGTTATGCCAGCAATCCAATACTGGAATATAACGACTCCTATTATATTCTTTCAAGAATCAATGAAAACATTGGTCTACCTCCTACAAAATTCAATTACCGCACGCCGCAGGCGACCCTGGAAGAATTTGTCCAAGCATGTCGTGACGAGCGATTTGAGGACGCTGCCTATGCATTGAACCTGAATAGGATGCCTAGCAACCTGACGATTGAGGATGCGGCCGTACTCGCAGAGAAGCTATATTTTGTGATGAACCAGCGCGTCAATATTGAATGGGGTTCCATATCTGACCGTCCCGACGGACAAATCGATATACAGACCGCGACTAATAAGGCCATAGCGGGCAGCCCTAGACGTAGTGTTCATTTTGGCGAACTGGACCTGGAAGGTCGCGATGCGAGCTTAAGGCTGCAAAGAGTTAAGTATAAAGACTTTGGTGCATTCTGGCTCATCAGTGCTGATACGGTAGAGAATATAGAAGAGTTGTATCGTATTTATGGACCACGTCAACTTGAATTGATGATGCCTGAATGGGCACGATTTGGTGTTTTAGGTTTACCTGTATGGAAGATTTTAGGAACGCTGATCTTGATTGGACTTTCCTTTTTAATTGGAAAGTTGGGTTCTTATATCGTTCGCAGATTGTGTCGTAAGAGTAGGTTTGCGTGGTTAAAGGTAGTAGGTAAAAACCTGGCAACACCTTCTGGGTTTGCCATTGCCGTGCTATTCTTCTACATCACCCTTAATTCTCTCATTAGTTTTAGTGGTCCGTTTGCCAGTTGGCTCTATTCTTTACTGCTTATCACGGTCATATCTTCCATCACCTGGCTCATCATGAAGTTTATAGATAGCTTCATGATCTACATTGCTGAAAATAGGATAGGAGACACCAATCCTGAGGAAAACAGCCAGGCCAGACAGATGTTGACTTATGTAAGTGTTGCTCGTCGCGTCGTGACTTTTGTGGTGATTATAATAGGTATCACGGTGATCATTTCCCAGTTCCGTTCTTTGGAGAAACTCGGGATTTCTTTATTGGCTTCGGCTGGTGTGTTGACTGTCGTTCTGGGAATTGCAGCTCAAAGTACACTGGGAAATATTATTGCCGGTATACAGATTGCCTTGACCAGTCCAGCAAAAATAGGCGATACGGTAATCATCAATGATGATTGGGGTTATGTAGAGGATATTCGCTTTACTTATATGGTCGTAAGAACCTGGGACCAACGCAGACTCGTCATCCCGTTGAAGTATGTCATTAGCAATATTTTTGAAAATTGGTCAATGACAAATCCGCATCAAGTACGACCGATAATTGTACACGCAGACTATAGAATTGATGTCCAAAAAGTCAGAGAGAAATATGAATCGTTGTTGCGCAACCACGAATTGTGGGATGGTGAGCACGAGCCGGTTATTCAAGTTGTGGAGGCCGGTGAGGACACCATAGAGATGCGAGCACTTTGTTCTGGAAAAGATGCCAGTACTACATGGGATTTACATTGTGAGCTAAGAGAACAATTAGTAGCCTTTATAGCTGATCTAGAAGATGGCTTATATCTTACTAAAACTCGCGTGGAATTGAAAAAAGACTAGTCGTATTCTTCTTCCAATTTTTGCAAGATTTCTCTCAACATGCTTTCATCAACAGGTTTAATGATATAGTCTGTAAGTTCGCTAATGGATTTAGCTCGTTCTACATCAGTTGGGTCGATAGACGATGATACCATATAGATCGTAATTCTCTTACCTACCTTTGGTTTGAGCTTAATATATTCTTCCATAAACTCAAATCCATTCATGATGGGCATATTGATGTCTAGAAAGATCACATCTGGAAGTTCTTGTGCATTGGCAATATTATCAATCATAAAATTGATGGCTTGCTCTCCATCGGAGAAGACTAAAACTTTTTTGGCAAATCGCGATTTTTCTACGGTGCGCTTGAAACCATATTGATAGATTTCGTCGTCATCAATTAAACTTAGAATAAAAGGTTTTGCACTCATGCGGTTTGTTTTTTGAAAGTTACAATAAAAGTAGATCCTTTATTTGGAATACTATGCACTTCGATCGACCCGCCTAAAGATTCGACTTGATTTTTAACAATAAATAGGCCTATACCTTTTGAATTTTTATTCCTGTGGAAGGTCTGATGTAAACCGAAGATTTTTTTGGCTTGACGTTCCAAATCGATTCCCAGTCCGTTATCTTGAACGTACAGTTTAATTGCGTTCTTTTCATTCTCGGTTCTCAAGTGTATTTCTGGAGCTCTCTTTGTATCGCTGTATTTCAAAGCGTTGCTTAGTAAGTTGAGCATAATGCTTTCCAGATATACCTTGTTATAAATTACGAATGGAGCATCTGAAAAGTTAGCAGTGATTATCGCTTTTTGGTTCAAGATCTCGCCGACTAACAAGTCCTTCGTTTGACCTAAAACCTTTTCAAAGATTAGTTTTTGAGTTGGTATTTGTTCTTCGGTTTTAGTTTTTATTCCTGTTAGTAAAACATTTACCGTTTCGTCTAAATGCTGAATCACGGTATCAAATTTCTGGAAGAGTTCGGATTTCTCTTCTTCACTATCAGCATCTTTATAAAAATTGGAGAGAAAAATCAAATTGCCAATAGGCGCCCTCAAGTTGTGAGCGGTTATCTGAGCATAATCGGATAATTGCTTATTGGCGGCAGACAAGCTTTCATTCTTATCACGCAGATGACGTTGTGCTGGAAGAAGTACGAGAAAAAATTCAGCCATAATAATAAGTAGTGCGATACCAGTTAAAACATAACAGATGAGCATGGCGAGTTCATTTTTTCTTTCTGATTCCTTCTGTAACCAAAGGGTAATTTGTTCCATATGGTCAAGAAACTTACCTTCAATTGAAATGATTAATGCGACTTGAGACTCTAATTGAAACTTTGAATCTGCGCTTAGGATCTTATCAACAGCTTTGCTAATTTCTTCAATTTGAAGATTTGTTATTTGAAGAACTGAATCTACCTTTTTGAGATGGTCGTTCGTTTTATTTTTCTGGGATAAAAATTGTTGTGCCTCTTGTAATTCCTGAACGCTTTGATATAGCATATCGTTGCTGTATGCTGTTGAATCTTCTGTATTTCCTAGCAAATTGTACAACGCTTGCTTTGTAATGCGTTGACTCAACATTCGTTGGCGTCCTGACTTATTAATTAGAATTGCGTCTTCTTGCTGCAGCGATATAAAGTATGCAAGGGTTATCGCGATCAATATGATCATTACCGTAATGGTGATGGTAAAAACGGTATAAGAAGTCTTGAGATGTTTTGTGAAGTTCATAGGGATGATAGAAAACATCAAAATTATATTAGCAGTATGTAGCTCAACTACGTGTAAATATAAGGATATCAACTAGTTTTAAGACTTTGTACTTTAGTTGCATATAGAGCAATAGTAAGTTTTGAAATTCAAATTTCTAATAGCCCTAATATTTCTAAGTTAAAGAAATCGGCCTCAAACAACTGGCTTTCAGTCCTTCAGAATTCTACGAAACCATTCCTTTGTTTAAGAATTCGATTTTTTAGGGTAATTGTCGTCAAACAATAATTACAAAGATCAGTAGACCTGACAATCTTAAGTATACTAATGTTTCAATATTTGATTTCTGAAATTAAGAAATAAGCAGTTTGATCGGTATAACTTGTAGTTGCCGCCGTTGATTCCTAAAAGTCGAATATAATTCCCTCATGTAGAATTCTTGTCAAACGCTCAGTAAAGCTCGTTAACTTTCTACTCTAAACTAATACTATGAAAAACTTTAATAAAATTTTTGTTTTAGGATTATTGGCAATGGTGCTTGCCTGTAGTCCAGAAGAATTGGATGAGTTTGACAATACTCCTGAGGTACAGGAGTCCAATTTAGAACTTGGTATGAAGAGTGCCAAAAATTCTAAAATTGAAGGAATACGGGTCACCTATAAGCTTAAGGAGGCAGATGTTCCTGGAATATCAGGTTTTATAACGATTAGAGATGCTGGAAAAAAAGGTATTGAAGCTTTCATCAAACTCAAAAACACCTCGCCAGGATTGATGCATCCAGTTCATATCCATGAAGGTGTATTTGGTCAAGAAGGAGCTCGTGCCAAAACATTGAATCCTGTTAATGGAACTACTGGTATATCCCAAACTTATTTTACTCACATGGATAATGGTGATGTGGCAGATTTTGATGAGTTGGTCAACCAGCGTGAGTACTATGTAGGACCCCATTTTAGTATGGAGAATATGGAGACCATACTTGCAGTAGGTAACATAGGTGTTTTGGATCCACCAGTGACTTGTTCTGATTGTAGCGGTGGTCTTGATAGATTAGCATTCCAGTACAACGGAGATAAAACGGCTAGAGTACAGATCAAGCAATCCAATGGACACGTCATCTTTGACGCTCATGTAGATCCAGAAGAGCAAATTACTATTGCAGGAACTAGAGAAGATGGATCCTTTGGAGATAAAGTCTACATCTATGTGAACCACTGTAAAGTTGCTAAAGTCGTTACAAATTGTGATGAAGCAGTTTTAGTGGGTGACACTTTTGGAGATTTTGAGGTCGTAGATGGAAACAGCGTTTTAGGTGGTCCTATATGTGATGCTCCTGAAGAACCAGAGCCAGAATGCAATGACTGCGATGGTAAGGTGAACTACCTTTCTTTAAAATATACGGGTAGCCATGGCGCAAAAATTACCATTAAACAATCTCAGGATTATAAATATGTATTTCATGACTACGTCAAGCCAGGTGAAGTCATTAAGATTTATGGTAAGGCACATGATGGTTCGTTTGGTAAGGAATTGAAAATCTATTTCAATTTCATTTGTAAAGATAAAATTGATACAAGCTGTGATGAAGCTATAGGTCCAGGTAGCACATACGGTAATCTAACCGTAGTGGAAGGAACTAGTACAAACGGCGGAGAATTGTGCGAGGTAAGCGGCGACAATGATGATCACGATGATGACGATGACGATGACAAAGAATGTAAAATCACGGACTGGTGGCACAAACACTCATCTTGGTGTCAAAAGAAGACTTATTGTTCCAGCTACGGATGGTGGCATAAACACGACTATAAGTGCTACAAAAAACCATCAAAATGCAAGAATAAAAGCAGATGGCACAAGCATAGTTCAAAGTGTTCTTAATTAGTAATATTTAAGAATTTACAATTTCATGCAAAAAGCCCGATCATTTTGTGATCGGGCTTTTCTTGTCATATGTTTATACAGCTTAGTTACAAACCAGTGTTAAAAGCTCATGAATAAAAAAAAACACCATACATTTTCGTATGGTGTTTTGATCTGTGGAGTCGGGCGCTCTTAAACGATACAATTCTATTCTAATTAAATAATGTTTCTTTTGCTTAAAATACTGATAATCAGTATTTATATACAGTTGGTTTAATTTTAATTTGTGAATATGATTGTATGAGTAAGAAATAGATTGCAGATTTGTCGTCAAGATATCGGCAAACTTTGCCGGAGATACAATTAATATGGCGACTATAAAATTTGCACTACATACAAAATCTAAGAACAAACAGGCACCTATTTATGTACGTGTAATTGATGGTAAAAAGGTTGACGTAAGGCGTAAGACAAACCTATTTATCGATCCAGCCAAATGGTCTGTAAAGAACATGCCTATTCAAAAGGATGCTGAAACCAGACAATTGGCAATTGATCTTGATGAATTAAAAGCTTCAATTCAGAAATCCTTTCAGCATGAATCAAAACTAGGTTCTGTGATTGACGGAAATTGGCTCGTCAATGCTATAAATAAACATTTCAATCGAACAAAAACCGATGATGCTAATTTACTAGTAACCTATGGTAAAGAGTATCTCAAAAACCTCGAATATAAGCAGTACGATAACGGTCGTATTGGTGCGAGCAAGAGTAGTTCTGCAAAATATAAGGCAGTTGTTAAGAAGCTAGATTTATATGATGAATATGTCGGCAAAAAGCATGCGTTGACAGACGTTGATATTTCTTACGGTAAAGGTATAACTGCTTTTATGAAGACAGAACAAAAGTTGAGTGATAATACTGTAGGTCGATTTTTGAGATTTGTCAAAACGATCTGTCTGGATGCAAAGAAAAATGGATATGATGTTAGTGATCAATTGGATTTTTTCAAAGGCTTCACTGTAAAAACGCCCAAGATATATTTAACATTTGAGGAAATTGAGAAGGTACATTCCTATTCTTTTAAAGAGGAAAAATATCGTACTACTGCATCTTGGCTAGTCATAGGCTGTTACACCGGTCAACGAGTTTCGGATTTGTTGCGGATGAATGCATCAATGATCAAACAGATACAAGGACATCGTTTTATTATTCTTGTCCAACAAAAAACAGGAAAGAAAGTTCAGATACCTATACATCCGAAAGTTCAAAATATCTTGGACACATATCTCGGTAATTTCCCACCTGTATTTGCTAATAACCTTGATAGCGCAAAAGCTCTCTTTAATAGGTATTTGAAAAAAGTCTGTGAAAAGGCTGGATTAGACGAGGTTGTTAATGGTAACAAATTCGATAAGGATTCAAAACGATATTTGAACGGTAACCATTCGAAGCATGAATTAGTCAGCTCACACATATGTAGAAGATCGTTTTGTACCAACTTTTACTCTACACAATTATACCCAACACCATTATTGATGAATATTACAGCGCATAGTTCAGAAGCCCAATTCCTAGACTACATCGGTAAAAAGCCAATTGATTATAGTTTGCAGCTGGCCAGAATTTGGAATAATACATAAATAACAATGAAGAACCTATTTCGACCCACTAAGAACGCTTTTAAGTTATTGCCAAAAAGGGAAAACGGAGCTTCCGAAAAATTTATTCATGCAGAATTGAAATGGATTGACTATTTATGTCCCTCACATGATTACTTTGATTTTTTTGATTATCGACAACCAATTGCCGATTTCACTTCCCTAATAAACAATGAAATCTTTGTTTTTGATATAGAAGCCATATCAAAATATGCGGAGACATTGGGCCTTCTTAACCCATACGTTTTAGACTATAAAAGCTATATCCCTGAAATAATTGATTATGAATGTTATTATTTTCCATCTCCCTTTGAGTTTCGAGAGATTCATATAACTGAAGACGAGGAGTATTTTACAGAAACTCAAATGAGGGAATTGATTATTCAAAAACTGGTGACCCTTTCACGATCAAATCTGAATTTGACGATGGAAATAGCTGACTTTTATCTCAATACAATACAAGAAACCAAAAGCATACTTAATATTATTTGTTCGGAATGGACTGATGAGTATTCTAGGTATGAACTACTTGAAAGTGAAAGGAGTTTTCTAGAATTGAATAAGCAGCTAAATAAAAGACACAATAGTCTTAAACATGTAAAGCTTGAATTTACGCAAGTCGATATCGAAACAGAGAAAGAGCGATCCAATGCTGCTGCAAAATGTCGACAATTGGAAATACTTGGGTTAGATAAAATTTTGAAGAGTGCTTTTAAAAATGCAGATAATCCTGCTGCATCGATAGCCAATTTTCTACTGTCTTTCAGGAGCATAAAACCGGTTACTCTGAAGACCCAACTACATGGCACAATTTCAAATTATTCTGGTTCCAATTCAAACGCTAGAAACGTATCCCAAAATTTTAAAGAAAAGGATTTTGACTATTTACGTTCAATAGGCATTGATCGTTCTATCATTAGTAAATACAAGACTAACCACAATCCGTAGAAAAAGGATTTTTGTAGATCCTTTCGGTATCCTCTTCCAACATTTGTGGTAATAGAAACATTTTCATTATGCACAAACAAATACAATTCATATTAACGACGCCTGACGAGTTAACAAGGACAATAATTGATGCCATCGATACGCGATTAAGAGAATTCGAGAAGGAATTAACTAAAACTCCTACGATAGAATATCTCACTCGAATAGAAGTCTCCAAACTTTTAAAAAAGGACCTCAGCACGATACATCTTTGGACGAAGAAAGGCACTTTGGTAGCATACTATATTGAAGGTAGTGTGTTCTATAAAAGATCTCAAATAGAAGAGGTAATGACGAGTCTAGTTACTAAAAGTGATACTCACTGAGCTACTATCCACTTTTAATAATCTTTATTTTATGAAAAGCAATGCTTCTAGAAAAGCTGTAGGTAAAACTGAATGGATTAAAATTAGGGTGACTTCTTTGCAGAAAAGACGATACAACTTGATGGCAGAGAAAATGGGATATAATCTTAGCGAATATATACGCTTGCTACTGGAAAGCAAACCGATTCCAATAAGAAAGACCAGTGAGGAAAATGAATTCATACGATCACTATTTCTCGAATCAAATCGCTGGCAGAGTGTTGCTAATATGTTCAAAAAATCAGATCCTAGGCTTTCCTCAGAAGTAAGAGAATTAGTGCAAGAGTTTCGTCACAAAATCCGTGAATATTCCCAAAATGATTGCAAAAGTTAGTACCACAAGCAGTGCCAAGGTAGCCATTGATTATGCAAATGATCAAAAGAAAGAGGCGAAAATAGTCTCCAAACACATGCTGCTAGGTACTGAAGTGAACAAATTTCATCAGGATTTCGAAATGATTCAAAAGCTAAACACCAATTGCAAGAAGAATGTAATCTCGGTGATACTTTCCTTGTCGGTTGATAATAAAGCGAAGGTGACTAATAAAGTTTGGAAACAGGTGGTAGCAGATTTTAGTACAGCAATGAAACTTGATCAACATCAACACGTCGCTTTTCTTCATAAAGACAAATCGCATCGACATGTTCATCTTTATTACAATAGAATAGATTTTGACGGTAAGGCCTATAAGGATTTCAAAATAGGTAAGAAAGCAGGTGATGTGGCTCATGAAATAAGCCTGCAGCGTGGTTGGATCAGCGCAAAAGAAATATCTAAAAATAACAAGCAAGAAAGTATACCAATAAGAAAGGAAACATACCAGAATCACCAGGCTATAACTGAGAGTCCTTATTGTTCTACTCTGGAGAAATACATCGATTCTTTCCGACTTAAAGACGTTGATGTTAAAATAGTAATGGGCAAAAACGGTAAGGTTAATGGTTTAAGATTCAATACTCAAAAATATAGCTTCAGGGCCAGCGAAGTGCACAGGGAGATGGGTTTTAATAAAACGATCAGGAAGATTTATCCGCAGCTTAGTTTAAAACAAGTAAATGAAGAGCTTCTGACAATTTTTAAGAATTCAACAGATGAAAGGAGTCAAATACAGTTAATCAAGGAAATTGATAGAGCACTTCAACAGATCCAACCTGGCTGGATCAGCGCTAAGCAAGTATCTAAAAATAAGAAACAGGAAAGCATATCTATAAGGAAAGTAATTCACCAGAATCACCGCGCTATAATTGAAAATCCCAATAGCTCTACTCTGGAGAAATACATCGATTATTTCCGACATAAAGAAGTGGACGTTAAAATAGTAATGGGGAAGAACGGTAAAGTAAATGGTTTAAGATTCAATACTAAAAAATATAGCTTCAAGGCCAGCGAAGTGCATAGGGAAATGAGTTTCAATAAGACGATCAGAAAGATTTATCCACAACTTAGTTCAAAGCAATTTAATGAGGAGCTTTCGGCAATTCTTGAGAGTTCAACATCTGAAGGGAGTCAACAACAATTAATCAAGGAAATTGATAGAGCACTTGAACAGATCCTAGGTCAAACAGTGATTAACGAACAAGAGGATGAAGATATGAGGATAAAGAATCGCCAAGAACAATCTTCTACACTTGATAAATCGCTGCCAGTTATGGATACGCAAAACGCGTTTATTAACCGGGAGAAAAGCTATATCAATAATTTTTTAGAAGTTAATGATATAAGGAGTTTGCCTCAACTGGCCTTGCTCTTAAGAAGTCAGAATGTGAAAATAAACCCTTATGGATTTAGTGGGCAGATGGCTAATACTTCTATGGTTCAGCCTTATTTAAGAATGACTTCAGAAAAGGTGAATGAAAAAGTTGACCTTTTCAAACTCCTTGAGCTCATCTATCCAATGGCAACTATCGATAGGATTAACAAAGTTGTTGAGGCGTCGAGGATTAACAGACTAGCATCACTAAATGCATTGTTCAACTCAATAGATCTGGGCTTAAAGGAAGAAACTGTAAAGCATATTAGTGCTCCTACCAAGATTTATGACTCAGCCAATCATAACAACTATCTGAAAGAATCAGAAGTGAGTGACGGATATAAATCAAAATTGGATGCGGCACCTTCAAGAAATAATTTGGAAAATATTTCTGCTAATCAGCACCAGAGTACAGGTAAGAATGAGCAACAAAAAAAATTATCACCAAAGGAGTACATCAATAAATTACATTATCAAATAATTTCTAATCCCGATATCACGGGACTAAAGGAATATGTCGATGAATTTGCGAAGCATGGCGTTATCGTAGGTTTTGATAAAGGAAAGTTTTTTAATGATGTCAATGCTTCCTTTTCCTTTAAGGGTTACACAGTGACTGTTGAAAATATTCAACACAATGAAGAGTTTTATTCTTTAATGATGAATGGTGTTGATAATAACTCTAAAAACTTATCAGCTGATGTATCAGTAGACGAACCCAATCCAGAATTTACAAATGCGTCAGAAAATACACCTACGTTTAGCATAGAAGAGACGCCAAATGATGAAATGGGGCGTTCTTTCCACAACTATTCTACATCAAAATTTGTTGCCAGTGATGACATTGAAGATCCGGGAGACCCTGATCACTGTCACAATCCAAAAAAGAAAAAGAAGAAAAGGAGAGGTTATAAGCGATAAATTATGTCAAAGCAGTCCAATATAGAATTAAATCAAGAAGTAATCTTAGATCAGTTGACCGAGGTCGCAGAATTGATATCCAAGAATAATCTTGAATCAAAATTCAATGAGATGCAAGAAATGCAAATGCTTTCTGCAAAATCTGTTGATAAAAGATTAGTCCATCTAGAACAGAGGCTAGGAGAAATGCAAGATTTCCTTAATACCATTATTAAGAATCAAAGTGTGGTAGATAAATTACTTAGCAAATCTGAGCACGACGCTTACGCCAGTAAGGTTAATACAAGTATAAATCACCTAAATGATAAAATTCAGAAGGTTACAAAGCGTCAATCAATTCACATTAAAAAATTAAATAGTATTCAAAAAAGTATTGATAATCAAATTAAGAAAGGTATTCTTCCCTTAGTTCTTTACGTAGTTATGACCTCTGTAATACTCATAGGTGACGATATGTATGAATTCATATTGTTGATTTGGAATTTGTTTTAGGCACTTTACATTTTTAGTTATAGTTCTTCAACCCTTTTTAAACATGCGGCAGCTTTTTTGAACTTTTTAAAAAGATGCTAGGAATCCGTTGTTGGCTAGATTAGCCTAAATAGGAATTAAATAAACACTTCACGGGATTTTTAAATCATTTACTTAAAGCGGCTTACACCTTGCCTTCGTGCCCTTTGTATTCATAACTTATTTGATTCGTAGAAAACCATTATTCGCATGAAACCACTATGATGCTGATCTATATTTAGATTCTGACAATTCTACACACACACACACTCGCTTATGGCTATACCTTGGCTTGATTAGCTATAAGATTAGCCACAGTCTTTTTTAAGATTTAAATCTTAACAGGATAGAATTCTAAAATCAAAGAGAATAACAATAGAGATGTTGTAGTAGGTTTTTTACATTTCGTTTATCAATATTATAGCGTATGAACAAAATTGTGAACTAGTTCCTAATATCTATTAATGTATTCATTGTGGTTTAAATAAACACTCATATACTCTTCAATGTATACTTATTTATCAATAAATAAGTATATCTATTTATAAACATATATATAAAGAAATAAATTCATCTATTTATTTATAAATAAACATAGAAACTAATAAATCTATTTATATATAAATTTATATATAAATAATCTTATAAGAATATAAACTTATAAACTTATAAGATTATAAGATTATAAAACTATAATAGTACTGCGTGTAAAAGTGCTTTCAAACAACCAGAAACATCGACCTATATCTATTGTTTTTAATTCTAGCCATAATCACGATATTCCTTATTACTAGTGCTTCAGTTGTTTTTTTGAGATTAAAGTCGGCTTTTAGATGGTTTAGCTGGGTTACTTGATTTTAGGGGTGGTGGTTTATTGGTTATAGAGTGTGAGTATGCAAGTAGTGTGCATGTGGCCACACGCACCAAATTTTTTCTCCCGGTGGTTGCAAAAATCTACTTGTTTTGAGGTTATCCTCAAAATTTGATAGAAGTCTAGATAATCAATGAGTATCAATGAGACTAAGCTGTTATTTAACGTAATCCGAAAGCGGAATCATCCTGATATGTAACTCGTTTTTTTCATGATTACCAGTAATTACATAACTTCCTTTTGGATTAATAACTACCTCTTCTGGGAAGCTTACGACGTTCATGTATTTCACTTTTTTAGACCCAGAGTTGGTGTCGCTTTTCAAAATATATTCTAAAATTTCGGATGACATTTGTGGCTCTTTTCTACTAATTTTAGATGTTTTTTCTACCGTTTTCAAACTAGAAATATGTTTAAAACGAGCTAACGTTTTTTCACTAGGAGCATTGAGGCATTTGAAAGCTTTAGGGTACTCTTTTGATTCCTCACAATAATATTTAATTGGAGGTTCTCCTTGATCTTTAATTGTAAGATTTGTTATTCTGCCATAACTAGTTTTTTCTACTTCGATTAATCCTAAACCATTCAAATGTTCAATCATCTGTTCAAATGCGTTATCTAAACCCAGCAGACCTTTTGTGTTTGGTAGATTGGAGGTGATGGAATTACCAGCATAAATATTTAGTAGAATACACTCATAAGAAAATTGCAAGCCAAGTTCTACTGGATCAATATTTACGTGAATACGGTTTATATGATTCTGAAGAACACGGGAGGCATGTTTTGTCTCTAATTGCACTACTGAATCTCGACAGTTTTGACAAATGTTTCTATCCCATATCCTGTCTGAACCAATTCTATTGTTTCTCGCTTCAGCTCTTGTGTGAGCCTTATAAAATGACACTTGATTACAAACTTGACAATTGATATTTCTGTTGACGTAAGATGTCTCCATCACAATAGCCAGCAATTGATGTCTTGAAAGTTTGTATTTATCTATTAATTCCCCTGTGGTATATTGAAAGGACCGAGTATTCGTTTTTTTGAGTAACCAATAGTTGTCGGATACTTCAATATTGTAATCGTTTCGATTTGGATGATAGCTGATATCCTCTTTCTTAAATAACGGTGTCATGCTGTTGAATGATAAAGGCGCTAACTGAAGTATACCTAAACAAGGTATCGCCAGACACCCGAGACAGTATAAACAGCAGCGCCCATGGCACCCTGCTTAACTTGGTCTGTCTCTTAAAAACTGGCGATTTTTGTTTAAGACCTAAGCTAAACGCTTAATTAATATGTAGTACTATGGATCTATTCCATGTATGGATTTTGTTTGGTATTAAGTTAAAAGATTATATGTTAGAGTAATACTTTTTAGTTGAGTAATAGTAAAGTTTTTATTGTATCAGGATATAAGTTGTCACGCTTTCGCGAAAGCAAAATCATATAAGAACTACTGCAATTGGATGATACATTATTTATTTATAAGGATTTTCAACAAGTTGTGTTCAGATAGTGCAGCAATAAGTATCTTGAACCCAATACATTTAAGTGAATGACTAGAAAACTAACGGAAGAAGATACCAGAGCACGCTTTATAGATCCTGCACTGGTAAAAGCTGGCTGGACACCAGATTTGATATGGCGTGAACATTACTTTACTGATGGTCGTAAACTCACGGGCAACAAGCGCGGCAAAGGTCTTAAAGCAGACTATTTACTACGTTTTAAAAATAACAGCTTAGCCATTATTGAGGCAAAGGCTATAGGTAAACACCCCACAGAAGGTTTACACCAAGCCATAGGCTATGCGCAAAAATTATCCATAGATGTGGTCTATGCTACAAATGGTAGTAAACTCTATGAGTATATTATAAGTAGAGGTTATGGCGATTATATTGAGGAATTCCCTTCTCCAGAAGATTTATATAATCGTACCCATGAGCGACGCACTGATTTAAAAAGAAAATTACATGGTATTCCATTTAAGATGGAAGGAAACTGGCAACCTAGATATTACCAAGAGGTCGCTGTTCAAAAAACCATGAACGCCATTGCAGAGAACAAGCAGCGTATATTACTAACACTGGCTACAGGAACAGGAAAGACCTTCATCGCATTCCAGATTGTGCATAAACTGCTTACTGCAAAATGGAACCTAGAGCATGAGGATCGTAAACCACGTATATTGTTCCTAGCAGATCGCAACGTACTTGTAGATCAAGCGATGACTAATACATTTAATCCTTACGAGAGTGATCTGGTTAAAATAAACGGTGAGGAAATAAGAAAACGCAACGGCGTGGTCCCTACTAATGCTTATGTGTTTTTTGCCATTTATCAAGCGATAGCAGAACGCGAAGATATAGGTGGTTATTATAAAAAATACCCAAAAGACTTTTTTGATTTAATCATCATAGATGAATGTCATCGCGGTAGTGCAAATGAAAGTGGAAGTTGGCGTGAGATTCTGGATCATTTTGGTAAAGCAGTACATTTGGGATTAACGGCAACTCCCAAACGTGATGATAACGTAGATACTTATGATTACTTTGGAAAACCTATTTATGAGTATTCACTTAAAGATGGCGTAAATGATGGGTTTCTCACACCTTATAAAATTAAGCGCCTCAAAACAAATATCGATGAGTACATTCATAATAGTGAAGATTTAGTTGTTGAAGGCGAGCTGATTAAAGATCATTACGATATCAATGATTTTAATAAATCTATCGTGTTGCCACAACGTACAGAACTCGTAGCAAAAACGATCCTGGAGCAAATGAAGCCTATGGATAAAACCATCATCTTTTGTGCAAATCAAGCGCATGCACTGGATATGCGTGATATGATTAATAAACATAAACTGGTAAAAGATGCAGAATACTGCGTGCGTATTACCAGTGATGAAGGCGATGCAGGTAAAGTTCTTTTAAAGCAATTTCAAGACAATACTAAAGACATTCCTACTATCCTAACCAGTTCTAAAATGCTTACCACTGGTGTAGATGCAAAAAATGTGCGCAATATCGTGCTCACGGCGCCTATAGGTAGCATGATAGAATTTAAGCAAATTGTAGGTCGTGGTACACGACTTTATGATGGTAAAGATTATTTTACGATTATAGACTTTGTAGGAGCTACTAATCACTTCTATGATCCTATATGGGATGGACCTGGTGATGATGAGCCTGCAACCATTGTACCTGGTCAACCACCTAAGCCTACGCCTCAACCAGAAGATGAAGGTGTAGTGGTTGATCCACCAGGAGAATACCATCGCAAAGCAACGGTGCTGCTCTCTAATGGGCAATCCATCAAAGTAACAGATACAGAAACACGATACGTAGATGCAAACGGTAAACCACTTACCGCTCGTGAATTCATAGAAAAACTCATAGGCGAGTTACCAGAACTTTTTGAAAACGAGCAGCAACTACGTGATGCGTGGGCAAATCCAGATACACGAAGCGCTTTGCTAGAACAACTAGGTCAACAAGGTTTTGACCGGGAACAACTAGACGACTTACGTAATATGGTCGCTTCACCAGATACAGATATTTTTGACGTGCTATCGCATCTGTGCTATCGCAGTGATTTAAAAACCAGGCATGAACGTGTAGGAGCAGTAAGTAAAAATCCAGTGCTAACCGTTTATAAAGATGCACGCGCAGTCGCTTTTCTAAACTTTATACTAGAGCATTATGAAAAATATGGTGTTGAAGAATTGCGCCGTGATAAACTGCCAGATCTCATTCGGTTAAAACTAGGAACTACACATGATGCAAAAGAAGCCTTTGGCGGGATGCAACCTCTTATGGATGCTTACCTAGGATTGCAAAAAGCAATTTATCAAGCGAGTTAAATCAATTAATCCAATAAATAAATGACGTTTAAAGAATACATAAATACAATCAATGATAGATCTAAACTTTATGATATTGGAAATCTTCAAGATTATCGAAATCAATGGAAAAAAATAAATAACAACTTTAGTTTATTTGAACTTTCAAATACTGAAGAAAAGGAAAAATGGGCATCGCACAAAGGAGCTCATAAAGAAGTTCAATTCAACACTTCATTTGAATACGATGATAAGGTTAGATACGGTATAGCTTTATCTATTAGGTTGCATCAAAACCTTAGGGATTTAACACCATTGCAAAAACGTTTTTCAGTACTCAACGAGATTATAGAAAATCAAGACTTTGACTTTTCAGGTTATAAAATGTTTAGATGGCACAATTCTAATAGAACGGTTGAAAAAAAAGTCGAACCAATACCTCATGAATGGGCCTTAGACGGGAATTTTATTTTTATAGGGAAAATCATTAATCGCGATGATCTAGAAGTTGAAGATGTTTTAAAAGTCTTTGATGATTTATTGCCATTATATAAAATGATAGAAGAAAGAGTACGCACACAGCAGGATCTGCCTCCAGAAGTAAAGAAAAACAGACTAGAAGAACAAGGTCAACTTAATTTTAAAGATGCAAGAACGCCATCAAATGATTTTACTTATACACAGCAAGAGCGAACCATAAATGCCGTAGTACGTCATAGAGCGTTACAAGAAGAAACAGCTCAATATCTCGCTAATCTTTTTGGAGATATTGTCAAAACAGAATGTAGATTAGGTCGATGCTACATAGACCTTGTTGCAGATTTTGATGCCTATTATGAATTTTATGAAATAAAAACAGCTTCCACAGCTTTGGGTTGTATCCGTCAAGGTCTTGGTCAACTATTAGAATATGCAAACTATTACTCACATAGCAAACCCATTCAACTTACTATTGTGGGAGAACCCAAGCCTACAAAATCTGACTTAAATTATCTACGTAAATTAAAATCAGTATATAATATTCCCATAAAATATCTGTCAACTAAAGACTTTAATAATGTTGAAATAATTATTGACTAACAAACGCTTTCGCGAAAGCGAAAAAAACAAACAGCAAAACAAACCACCAAATCCCACATCCCTAAATCCTAAACAACTACAATGTCAGACATATCAAATAAAATTACTCGACTTACAGACATCTTGCGTCGTGATGATGGAATAAGCGGTGCGATGCACTATACAGAACAAATCTCATGGGTGCTGTTTCTCAAATTCCTCAACGATTATGAAGCGCAAAAGGCAGATGAGGCGATTATTGAAAACACCACTTATAAACATGTATTGCCAGTAGAATTACAATGGCCGGTATGGGCATGTCCTAAAGATGAAAACGGTAAGCCCGATGTAAAACGTGCCAAAACTGGTGACGAGCTCAAGGATTTTGTAAATGAGACGCTTTTTCCTTATTTGAAAAGCTGTAATGATGATGTGCAGGACACACACAGCATGCGCTATAAAATAGGCGCCATCTTTGAGTATCTGGATAACCGTATTGTGAGCGGTCATACCTTGCGTGAGGTACTGGATATTATAGACAGTATGAACTTCCAGAGTCAGGACGACCTCTTTGAGCTATCACGCATTTATGAGGACCTGTTAAAAGGAATGGGAAGCGATGGCGGTAATAGTGGCGAGTTCTACACACCACGTGCGGTGATTACAGCTATGGTACAAGTGCTCGATCCACAAGTAGGTGAGACCGTTTATGATGGTGCCGTAGGTAGTGCCGGTTTCTTAGTAGAAGCCTTTGAACACATGCGCCATCAAGAGATGAGCGCCAGCCAGTACGAGTTTTTACAGACCCAAACCTTTTACGGTATGGAAAAAACCTCGCTGGGATATGTCATGGGTATGATGAATATGATCCTGCACGGTATAGAAAGTCCTAACGTGGCAAAGGGAAACACACTGGCACAAAACATTATGGATTATAGCGATAGTGATAGGCACGATGTGATCCTGGCAAATCCACCTTTTGGCGGGAAAGAAAACGCACAAATGCAGGCTAACTTTACAGTAAAAAGTAACGCTACAGAACTGCTGTTTATGCAACACTTTATGAAACGCATGAAAGTAGGTGGCCGTGCTGCGATATTGATCCCAGAAGGGATCTTGTTCCAGAGTAATAACGCTTTCGCGAAAGTAAAACAAGACCTACTACATAATTTTAACCTGCATACCGTGTTGAGTTTACCCAGCGGTGTATTTTTACCTTACAGTGGTGTAAAAACCAATGTCATTTTTTTTGAACGTGCAGGAAGTACTTGCGAAATCTGGTATTATGAAGTAAATCCTGCAAAAAAACTGACCAAAAACAATCCCATCACCGCAGACCATCTGGCAGAATTTATCCACCTGTTTAATAACCCAGAACTGCGTAATACTACATCAGAAAAACGAGCGGTTACCGCAAAAGTAAATTTCAGTTCAAGCGAGAGCCGAGAACTTTTTGGTACCGCAATTGCAAATCCTGGCGAGAACGACTGGACTATAAAAGCTAGCGATATTAAAGACTATGACCTTAGTGCAAAAAATCCACACAAAGTCGAAGATGTCATACACCGCAGTCCACAAGAATTGCTATCTAGTATTAAAAAGAATGATGCGACCATTAAGGAATTGATGAACCAGATAGAAAGCTTGATCGATGGGTAATTGGGAAGAGGTAAAGCTAAAAGATGTTATAAAGGTTGTTAATGGTAGAGCTTATAAAAAACCAGAGCTTTTAAGCAAAGGAAAATACCGTGTGCTTCGAGTTGGTAATTTATTCACTAATAACAGCTGGTATTGGTCCGACTTAGAATTAAACGAGGACAAATACTGTGATGATGGAGATTTGATTTATGCTTGGTCAGCATCATTTGGACCAAGAATTTGGCAAGAAGAGAAAGTTATTTATCACTATCATATTTGGAAAATGATTTGTGATGAAAAGAAAATTGACAAAGATTTTGCTTTTCATTTTTTAGATTGGGATAAAGACATGATGAAAAAGGAACATTCTAGAGGTGTTGGAATGTTTCATTTAACTAAAACAGCTATTGAGAATAGAAAACTTCTTTTACCACCACTACCAAAACAAAAGCGCATCGTTGCAAAGCTGGATGGCTTATTTGAAAAGATAGATGCTGCTATAAAATTGCTAGAAGAAAATATCGCTCACACGCAGGCCTTGATGGGTAGTGTGTTGGATGGAATTTATTCAGATGGTGATGTAATGATCAAAGATCTTTGTATCGTTGGACCAAAGAAATCAGAAGTAAAGGATCTAGATGACACGCTAGAAGTTTCATTTTTACCAATGAGAGACTTGAATGAACATGAAATTAATTTTAAGCCCAACGAAATCAAAAATCTCAAAGAAGTCTATAAAGGTTACACTTATTTTGCTGATGGCGATATTATACTAGCTAAAGTGACACCATGTTTTGAAAATGGTAAGGCAGGTTTAGCAAAAGGTTTATTAAATGGAATAGGTTTCGGTTCTTCAGAATATCATGTTTTGAGACCAAACGAAAATGTTCTTCCTGAATGGGTATATTTTGCAGTCTTAACAGAGCAGTTTAGAGTGACAGGAAAGGAAAATATGACTGGCGCTGGTGGTCTTAAAAGGGTTCCTAGACCATTTCTGGAAGAATGGAAAATACCAGTTCCTAAATTATCAATTCAGAAAAAACAGATTAATAGAATTGTTCAAATACAGGAAGAAACTAAAAAACTCAATGATTCAATAACCCAAAATTTGGAAGACTTAAAGCAGTTGAAGAGTAGTTTACTGGATCAGGCATTTAAGGGTGAGTTGTAGGGAAGATTTAAATAGTATTATGGTTTCAAATGAACAAATTAATAGATTAGGAAAAAGAATTCTATTAAGTAATGGTAAGTTAGAGAATAGTGATTTAAAAGAACTACAAGACTTTAGACTGTCTTTTTATGAACCAATGCGAGATACTTTTAATCGTTTAGTTATGATTAAAAGCCAAGTAAGAACTAGTGCTATTGTTGCTTTTAGATTAAAAAGAATTAGCACTATCATAAATAAAGTTTTTCGAGAAGAAAAAATGAAATTGTCAAGAATGGGCGACGTAGCTGGCTTGCGTATGATTTTTGATAATGATACTGAAGTTTTTAAAGCTCGTGATTTAATATTAAAAGAATTTGATCTTTCAGGAAAAATAAGAGACTATATTGATAACCCGAAACCGATTGGTTACAGAGGTTTACATATTTATGTCAAAGATAGAAAAACAGGAAAACGAATTGAAATACAATTACGAACTGTTAAACATCACAATTGGTCTACTTTAGTGGAGATTACAGATTTTATTTATGGTACAAGACTCAAGGAATTGGGTTATGATAGTGATCCAGAATTTGCGGAATTTCATTCCTTAATGTCCAGTGATAAGGAGTTAGAAAAGCAAGAAGCAGAATTGATTTATAAAGTATTGGAAAAAAGAGATTTTATAAATAAACTAAGTAATCTTTTTAGGAGAAATTCAGCAAAAGTAAGAGCGCAATGGAATCCTAAAATGAGTAAGAATAAATACTTTCTAATTGAGGCATCAAAGACTTCCTTTCCAATAATTACAGGTTATAAAAATTATAGTAAAGCAGAGGAAGATTATTTTAAAAAATATAAAGAAAGTGATGAAACTGAAATAGTTTTGGCTACAATTAATAAACCAACCTTTAGCCAATTATCATTGGCATATTCAAATTATATACTGTCTTATCATACCTTTATTTCTGATGCTGAGGATATAATTAAAAACCTTGCAATTAGAGCTCTAGAAGATAAAAAAGTTTCTAGGTTTAAGAATATTTTTTGCACATATGAAACTATACAATCCAATGTGTTGTTGGGAATTGTATCTGATAGCTTTTCTACTATCGTTTCGACTACCAGAAATGGTCAGCTCACAGTAACTTCTGACCGAAAAATAACTAGATCTGATTTAAATAAGTTTTTAAAAAGATTAAATTCTAGTTTAGCAAGTAGAACGAGTAAGCATAAGCATTTCATGCAAGAATTAGAGTTATACATTCCAAATTCAAAGTATTCAAAATGGCGTTGCGAGAAATTTTTGAAATCACATGATAAAAGAATTTCAAAAATTTTGAAGGAGCAAACGATAAGTGTGGATAATCAGTCAGATAAACAACTGCTTATTTAAAAGATTTTTTTGATTAAATTAATTTAAGAGTTAAAGCAGTTAAAGAGTGTTTTACTGGATCAGGCATTTAAAGGTGAGTTGTAGGGAATGAAGAATTTCGTCGAAAATTATCAACATATTAAGTGTTATAACTTATAAGTTATATATATTCGTCTTGTCTAACAATGAAATACTCTGTCACACATGAAGCATCTTTCAAACATCTTGAGGTTTATTCCCTTACACCTGTTGGTGAGTCTACGAGTTTATTTGTTGAATTTAGAGACCGACTAGCCTTAGAACATCCTAAAAAACTCACTCATTTACTAGAATGTATAAAGCAACTCGGCGATCGTGGAGCTTTAATAAGATTGTTTCGTAATGAACAATCAGGATCTGAGTTACTGGCTATACCCAAGAAAAATTACAAAACTGACCCTACATATCAAGAAGATGGACAACCAGCAAAAAATATGTTGCGTTTGTACTGCCATAGACTTAATGAAAATGTTTTATTTGTCTTCAGCGGTGGACTTAAAACTGCAGATGACCCTTTGAAGTGTCCTAACGTAAAAGAGCACTTTTTAAACGGGCAAGAATTTTGTAATGCTATAGATAGCGCAATAAGAGATAAAGAAATATACTGGAATGAAGATGTTACAGACATCGATTGTTCAGATGATTTTATTATAGAAATATGAAAAAAAATAAAGGAAATAGTATAACAGACTGGTTAGAGACTAAAGGTGATGCGATCACACGACGTATGGTAGAAAATAACTTCTACTATATTGATCGTATTACTCAGTACATGAATGATCAAGGAATAACATCTATTTCAGAGCTTGCAAGAATTTTAAATAAAGAGCAACCTCAAGTTTACAGATGGATGTCTGGAGAACAAAATATCACTAGTCAGACACTGGCATATATTGAATTAAAGCTGAAAATTAGACTAGTAGAGCAGGGAAAAGAGCAACGATCCAACCAGCAGCCTATTATTTTGAGTTTGGATTACAACAATAGATCTCAAAAGTCTGATTCAGATTATCAAGAAAACAATACCATAAGTTATGCAGCAGGCACTTGCTAAGGCAAATGAAATTTATGTAAATGGCATTCAGTATGATAAGGAATCTATTAGATCATTTGCCCCATCTCAAGATGCGCTTCCTGGTATAGTACTAGATTTTGCACATAATCTAGAAGACGGATTAATGCGCATAGATTTAGGAATGACTCTTAATGGAGCGATTGTATCAGAGGTGTTTTTTCATTATAAAGTAGATCAACTAGATCGCTTTTATGAAATTACTGGAGAAAAAATGGTTAATTTTAATAACGCATTTATCAGTCAACTATGTGGTATTTCTTATGCTACTTTAAGAGGTCTAGTATTAGCATTAACTCAAAACACTTCAAATGTTCTACTACCCATTGTTGACCCTAAATTAATTGTAGAGACTTTTCATAAAAAGGGTGAAGAGGAGAAGCGATGATATAGAAAACAATCTCCTATAGAAAGAATAAAAAACTGATTCTTGTGAGTTCAATAATACCTATTCATCATACAGACTAATAAACTTAGATGTAATTCACTCTTAGAGTCAAACGATTTACAATGCAATATTAATAATTTCATTGTATCAAAGGATATTTTAGTTCTCGACTGCTCTCGATAGGATGTATTGTAGTGATCGACCTATAAGATGAACTTCTTGATAGTACAAAAACATGGAGTAGCATTTGACATGAATTTTAAGAATGACACAATTTCTATACTAAAACTGCTATGAACATCAACAAAGACTGGTTACAAAAGGCACGTGATGGTTGGAACAGTAGAGGTAATACAAGACCACCTTTTGCCATCGAACCTAAGGAAGGTCAGCGTTCCGTGTGGGACTTTCCGCGTCCGCCAGCGATTGAAAGGGTAGACAAAGAGGTGATGGTCAAATACCAGAATAAAACCATTGCTCTGACGCAACAGGCACTGGCGGTGCTAGAAACGGCCAGTCCGCCTACCTATTACATACCACAAGAGGATATCGACATGGAGATGCTGGAGCAAATACCTAGGAAAAGCTCTTTTTGCGAGTGGAAAGGTGAAGCAACCTACTGGGGCTTAAAAGACAACATGTCTCGACCTATCGCTTGGTCCTATACCAATCCTTTTCCTGAATTTATAGAATTGAAGGACTACCTAGCATTCTACCCACAACACCTGGATTGTTTTGTAGATGGTATTGAGGTAAAAGCCCAGCCAGGCGACTTCTATGCCGGCTGGATCACACCTGACGTTACCGGACCTTTCAAAGGGGAAACAGGAACAGGTCACTGGTAGGAAATAGCCAACTTTTGACATTTATAACAAAAAATAGACACTAGAGAGGTAGCGACTGGCCATAAGCGTTGCTTCGCTTCTCGTCTCAAGATGATCAGATCAGTGCTTCTATTGAGGCAATTTCTAATCCACTCATAGTTAATTACCTAATAACTTTTTAGTTCAGACGATAAAAAACGGTATGATAAAATTGGAATTATTCCTAGTTTTGCCTTGGAAATATTCCATAAATGAAGATCAGCTATAACCTTGATTCTGTTTTATCACTACCGTACATAGGTCCCATTTCTTGTGGGTTTCCATCGCCGGCAGACGATCATTTGGATGAGGCCATTGATCTGAATAGGGAATGTATCAAGAATAAAAGCGCGACATTTTTTGGTAGGGTAAGTGGGGACAGTATGAAGGATGCTGGATTGGATGATGGGGATCTATTAGTCATTGATAAAAGCATTAAACCTAAAAACGGTCATATTGCGGTTTGCTTCTTGGACGGTGAGTTTACGGTCAAACGCATCAAAATGGATAAAAGCGGAATTTGGTTGATGCCTGCCAATAAGGATTACCAGCCCATTTTAGTGACACCAGATAACGAACTGGCGATTTGGGGTATTGTGGTAAATGCGGTGAAGTACCTGCTGTAATGTTCGCACTCATAGACTGTAATAATTTTTACGCTAGCTGCGAAAGGGTATTCAATCCAGCCCTTGAAAAGGTTCCGGTAGTCGTGTTATCAAATAATGATGGTTGCGTCATTGCCCGAAGTAATGAAGCGAAAAAACTAAACATTAAGATGGGAACTCCTGCTTTTCAGGTGACCAATTTGGTCCAATCTCATGGACTTAGGATATTCTCTTCCAATTATGCATTATATGGCGACATGAGTGCTAGAGTCATGTCTTTATTGAGTGATTTTTCTCCTGAGGTCGAACTGTATAGTATTGACGAAATATTTCTAAAACTGATGGGTTTTGAAAAATTTGACCTGCATGACTATGGAGTAAAAATGAAGGAAATGATTTCCAGGTGTACAGGAATCCCGGTAAGTGTCGGTATTGCACCTACCAAGGCTTTAGCAAAAGTAGCCAACAAAATAGCCAAGAAGTATCCAAAACACACGATGGGGGTTCACGTGATCAACTCGGACAGCCTAATCGAAAAATCCTTAAAATGGACCAGTATCGAGGACGTATGGGGAATTGGCAGGAGATATGCGGCAAAACTGAAAGCGATTGAAGTACATACGGCTTGGGACTTCATTCAACTTCCTAAGGATTATGTACAATCTCAAATGAGCATTGTTGGCATTCGTTTACAAAGGGACTTGTCGGGCGTGCCCACATTAGACCTGGAAGAATCTAAAGCTAAAAAGAACATGGCAGTAACCAGATCTTTCAGTAAAAATTACGATTCTTTTGATGAGGTCAAGGAACGAGTCTCCATGTATTGCGCAAAATTGGCCGAAAAACTAAGAAGGCAAGACAGCTGTTGCAGTCAGTTGTTTTTATTTATACATACCAACGCTCACAGAAAAGATCTCAAACAATACAGTAAAGGCATTACCATCCGTCTTCCCTTTGCAACCAATTCAACCATCGATATTACAAAATCGGCTATTTGTGGTTTGGAGCGCATTTACAAACCACAGTATCTATATAAAAAAGCAGGCATTATGGCACTAAATCTGACTCCGGCATCAAATCGCCAGATCGCTCTTTTCACACAAGAGAATCCCAAGCATTCACAGCTGATGAAAACGATAGACCACTTAAATAAAAACACCTTTGGCAATGTGCGATTCGGTGGCCAAGACCTGCAACGCACTTGGAAAATGAGACAAGAACACCGCAGCAAGCGCTACACCACCAGATTAGACGAAATCATCACAATTAAATGCTAGTAAATAATGGAAGCATCATCTTGGTTCCCACATCCTGCAAGGCAGGTAATAAGGTGTGCTCCATTCATTCCATTTCGTTCCATAAAACATCCCTGCAAGGGGTAACCTTTTTAGGTTGTCATCCTCGACTCGTTTCAGGATCTCATAGTCGCTAGCAAGATCTAGGTTTTAATCCCCTTGCAGGGACCGCCGCCACTTCCACCGCACCATCCAAGAGCGCGGCTTGTTGTATTTCACACATTCCATTCAATACGCACTCGCGTCTACCGTTGCCCCTTACCTGCCTGCCGAGAGGCAGGAATCCCAGTCTGGTTACGCGCTTAAGGCGCGAGTATTTTTTAAAGGGTCAACCGCCGCTTCATGTTTTGCGAGCCTGCGTGTCGCAAGGGCGTAAAGGGTGTCACATTTTTTTGACAAGTCTTTCATCAATCGCAATAACCACTCACGGTCAATACCGTGAAGCTCAAAATCGTTTCATTGGACTGGCCAAGAATAATGCTGTTGCTGGATTACCTGTAGAGCAGTTATCAAGGCGGGTATTTGCAGAATACCTTAGCTGTTTGGCACATGATAATAATAATGCTACTAGCTTGAATAACAACAAACGCGCTATGAGCGCATTGTTCTCTAAATTGGTCCAAGCGTTAATTATTGAAGTAAACCCTTCAGCTAAATATTGTAACAGCTAAAAGCGCTCCACTTGAAAACAGACCATTTACTGCTAGTCAGTTTTAAAAATGAATGTTTTTAAAAATTAGATTAAAAATATTAATTGGATATAATAATCAATAATCTATCTTAAAATCAAACCATCTACACCCCAATAACCACAAGTTTCAAGCATTCATTTCTTTTAGTATTCAGGATGGTTTATCAGATAGGAAGATAGAGGTTTCAAATCTTTTTTCGAATTCTTTGGAAATGAATTAAACCATACAAGAAAAATATTTTAGAGTTTTTACTCGCCGTTACATTTAACTGCAAGTGATATGGATTTATTAATTCACCAAAAGTTTTCTATCTCTTCAAGAGATTTGCCCTTCGTTTCTGGAATGAATTTGTAGGTAACTATCATTATAATTACGATAAAGGCGATGAATATAAAATATGGTAGAGAACCATTCCATAAAGAGCCATTGTTAATCTCGCTATCCATAACTATAGGGAATGATTGAGATACTACATAATTTGCTGCCCATTGACCAGCTACAGCCACAGACATTGCTACACTTCTAATTTTATTTGGAAACATTTCAGAAAGCAAAACCCACACAACAGGTCCCATGGAAAGAGCAAAGGACGCTATGAAAATCAAAACGCCTAATAAGGATAAAAAGCCAACGGATTCCTGTTGTAGCGTTATTCCCAATAAGGAGAATCCTAGGATCATCCCAATGGAACCTATATAGATTAGTGGTTTTCTTCCTAATTTATCTACCGTGAACATAGCCACGAATGTGAATACGAGATTTATGAAGGCTAATAATATTTGTTGCGATAAAATATCGTCTTTACCGAATCCGAGTGCTTTTTCAAAAATATCTGCACCATAATATAGCACAGCATTGATTCCTGTAAACTGCTGTAATACAGAGATAGTGGTTCCAATTGCAATGATTCCGATTATCGTTATTGAAAAATAATTTACGTTGGTTGTCTTATCATTTTTTTCAAGAGACTTTTTAATTTCCGTTATTTCTAACAGTGCTCTATCGGCTCCATGGATTTTTGTCAATACTCCCAAAGCAGCATCATTATTCCCTTTTAAAGCTAACCACCGTGGACTTTTTGGCACGAAAAATAGTAGGGTTAAGAATAGACAGCTAGGAATTAATTCTGACCAAAACATATGCTTCCATCCAAACTCAATATTCTCTGCTTCTGATAATTGATTACCAATAAAATAGGTTGCTAAAAAGACAACGAAAAACCCTATGACTATAGCAAGTTGGTAATAGGTAACCATTTTACCTCTTATTTCGTTAGGAGCAATTTCAGCTATATACATAGGTGCGTTCATGGAGGCAATACCTATCCCGAGGCCGCCAATAATTCTAAATATGACAAGTAGAGATACGGACTCTGGTAAAAATGAAGGTAAGCCGGATCCATAAGCTGAAATTGAAAACATTACAGCTGAAATCAATAGAGAGTATTTTCTCCCAAATTTTATGCTTAAAGGACCAGCGGCAATAGCACCAATTAAACAGCCTAATAAGGCGCTCCCTACGACCCAACCTTTCATCGCAGAATCTAAATCAAAATGCTTGCTTAGGTAAAATTGAGCGCCATTAATAACACCCGTGTCATAACCAAATAACAATCCACCTAGGGCAGAGACTGCGGTAATCAATAACAGAAAAGTTCTTTTATTCATGTTTATAGGTGTCTTGCTATCAGTTTTACTGATTTTATTTTTCTAAATCTTAAAAGTTTATGGTGGTAATAGTATAAAAACCGAGAATGAATCAACTTATCATAAAGTAGGAAGTTGATAAATATCTTGGTTCATTGAAAAATGGTAATAAATTTATTTAGCACCTAGTTATTTAGTAGATGTTCGCTTTCGCGAAAGCGAAAAAACGCATAGGCTAATGTCGACTAGCACCAGAGACTAAATTCAATTCACCATTTCAAAATAAAATTTTACTCTTTCAGGATTTTGAAAATAGATTTTTTGCCAGCGGCATTCATTTCTATAAAATACATTCCTGAGGAAAGGCTGTCAGGCAGAATGATACTTTCTACTTCTTGTTTTGTGACTATTTTAAAAACTTCACGTCCGTTGATGTCTAACACCTTGATCGAGCCCTCATTATTATTTTTGATACCGGTATGAATCGTTATACTGTGTGTAAATGGGTTGGGATAAGCTTTGAATGACGGAATTGTCTGAGAATCTTTGGAAATTGTTTGCAGTGTATTTTTAGGAGCACTCGCTGCCGTGATTCCGTTGTAGGCAGAGAACCAATATTCCCCTAGATGTTCTGGTAAAGTCGCAAGTCCAAAGAGCATCGTGGAGTAGTCAACGACCTGAATGTAATCGGTACGTTGTGCTGGATTATTTCTCTTATATCTCCACAATACCTTTTTAAATTGATTGCTTGGAATACTGTAAACAGACGGGCCGTTGCCGTTGTCATACAAATTCAAAAGATCATAATAGCTGCCAGGATTCACTGGCATATAACCGCTGATGATATGTGGAGAAACTATATTGTTGGGATTGTCCAATACCTTATCTGCAGAATAACCGCCGTTGGGTACTTCACCTGCACCTAATCCCCATTCATAAGTGTTGGGAGCACCAGTATCTATTGCATATTTCTTATCGGACTCCTTCCAATTATTGAAATAGTTCATATAGTCTGGATTGAACTTGAATGTATTTATGAAGTAATAGCAAAATTGCGGTATGAAGGATGATACAAATCCATTGTTAGCATCTGATAAGGTTTCAAAGCCCCAGTAATTAGGATGTGGTACCGGTGCTGTTACGGGATTTGCAAAATAAGTATTCCAGAAATTTAGCGATCGTTGTTGATCCGCTTGATTGTTTGTAGGCGTATGTAGGGCCAACCAGGAAACCAACATGTATTCATTGAACGGAAGGGTAAACACTGTACCGTTATTTCCTGATTGATCCAAAACCATGGCTATTTGATTGTTGGTTCCAATGGCTTTCGTATAATCCATACCTGTGAGCAGTGCATCTACATTTGCCACAACAGTTGGATTGTTTGCGAAATAATGTTTAGTCATGTAAAGCGCCATGGTAAAAATACCGTTATCCATTGTGCTGTATTCACTTGACCAATTTCCGTCAGGGCCACCATTTACATAATTGAAATATCTAGGAAACATTCCCGCACCATTGGTACGCCCACTGTTTTTAAATTCAATGAGCTTTTGGGTCGTAGTTATGACGCGTTGTGCCGCATTTGCTTCCCAGTTGGCATCGTCCTGCGTTTTTTGATACATGGCGTCCGAAATACACATGGAAATCAAACCTATACCGTTTGCCACGATACTTGCTGGTTTATCGCCTACATTTCCTACATCCACAGCATCAATGTAGATCCCATTTGGTCTTCTAGCTTCTGTGATAAGTCGGTAGCTGTTGTTAAACAGTTCATTCACATAAGTGTGCGGCGTGGGACTGTTTGTAAGTTGAAGATCATCTACGTATACATTAATATTTCTAGATAACCCAACAGGATCTCTAGAATCAGGCATGACGCTTATCTTAGTGTATGTTCCAGATAGATTGCTAAAGTCAAAAACGAGATCCTCCCATTCATTTATTTTTGAAGGTGGACTCATGCTTTGAATTTCTACCGCACCTGCTGATCCACCTTCAAGTTTTACTCTTACCGAAGTCCTTCTTGTTTTGTAAACTTTGAGGTGCAAGAACTTATTACTGTTGAGATTGATATTTCGGTTTGACCAAAACCCGCACCATGGAATTCCATCTTTATCTCTAAATAAACGGCTAACCGTATTGCTGGTATTAATTCCTGATTTAGAAGGGTTTGCAACAACGGAGATAGTACTATTATCGATAGTGCTACCGCTTTTCATGATGTTCATATTCATGGCAGGACCTTCATAATCCTCAATGATCTGTGCATTCAAGTTGCAGTTCATTAAAACCAAAGCTGTCATTAGAATGAGGGAAAGTAGGAGTTTCATATTTTGGTTGTTTAAGGATTAGATAATTAAAATGGCTCATCTACAGTGCAACAGCCATTACTTTATTTACGGTGCTTCAAAGCGTATATCATCCAAGAAATAAATGTCAGCTGTTGACATATTGGTTTCTCCTGCATTTACAAATAGTACCAATGCGTTGTTACCATCGCCAATTGCATCACTAAAATCAAAGCTTAATTCTGTCCATTCCCCTGTCACAGTAATATCTGCAAATACTTCAAGCGGTGTACCGCCCTCCAGTTTTGCTAAAACCGGAACTGGTGCTTGAACGTTAGATAGTATTTTAATTTTCAGTGTGCTATTGGTACTCAAATCGAACGGTCCTTCTAGATCAATGAATAAATTGTCGAAGGGATCTGTCCCATTATCTGTATATCGCCCAACATTGGCACTTCTATTAATGCAATCAATATTAGGGTTGTCCACTACTGGTGCATCGTCAACTGTTGGAACGGCACCCAAATGATAGTTTTGCTGACAGTTGAAATCACTTATGATAGATAGATCCGGAGCGACACCTGTACAATCTTCAGCGACTACACTACAAGGATTTGACTCAAATTGGAGGTTATCGATATAATAAACATCATTTTCAGTTCCATCTTCGGCTCCTGCGTTGAAAAATAGAATCAATGTGTCGTTACCTTCTCCAATGACTGATGAAAAGTCAAAGGTATATTGTACCCATTCATTTATTTCAGTGATATTTGAAGTTACCTCTAGTGGTGTAGTTCCGCCTTCCAGCCTTGCAATTAAAGGTGCTGTTTGAGTTGAGTAAATCATGATCGTGAATAGGGAATTCTCAGATAAGTTTATTGGCATCTCAAGGTCTATTATGAGGTTATCAAAAGCAATTGTTCCATTATCTATATAGGCACCAATAATATCACTTGTATTGATACCGTCAGGATCAATATTATCTACTACAGTAACTAGTGCTGGATTGAGAACATAATTTTGCTGGCATTCAAAATCTGATATGATGGATAAGTCTTGAGTTACTCCTTCACAAGGATCCACAAAGGGCTCAAAACTTAGGTCATCGATTAGATAAGTGTCTGCCATAGTTCCATTGGTGCTGCCTGCGTTGAAGAAGATCACCATCGTATCGTTTCCATTACCTACGGCTTCTGTAAAATCAAAGCTGTATTCTACCCATTGATTGACCCTACTAATGACGTTAGTTCTCTCTATTTCTTGAGAACCACCTTCTAATTTGACAGTTATCGGTCCTGTATTTGTTGAATAAACTTTTAATGTGAATGAGGCATTTTCAGAAAGGTCGATAGAATCATCAAAATTGATTTGAAGGTTATCAAATGCTTCTGTACCATTGTCGATGTATTCACCTACTTGCGTACTTTGATTGATTCCACGAATAAATGGGTTGTCAATAATCTCAACGCTAGTTTGAGCTGGATCTGCACCCAAAAAATAATTCTGTTGGCATTCAAAATCACTGATAATGGAAAGGTCTGCAACCACATCTTCACATGGATCTACTGTTGGGTCGAACTTGATGTCGTCTATTAGGTAAATATCATTTCCATTGTTTTCAATCCCACTATTGAAAACGAGATTGATCTGATCATAGGTTTTATCTCTTTCATCAAGAAGGTCAACCTCATAGGTTACCCATCGATCATTACCTGCGATGATGACATCATAAATTGCCATACCGCTGGGGTCACCAGTTAGTTGTATTTCTAACGTTCCAGTGATACTGGTTTTAACTTTAAAAGTAAAAGTAGCATTGGTTGACAGATCAAGACCACCGTTAAAATCTATGGTCAACGCATCTGTAGCGCTCGAGCCATCAATATATTCTCCAACAAATTTTGAAGTGTTTTCGCCCGTTTCACTAGGATTTCTAATGACTTCAACTCCGTTGATTTCTACGTTGGACTGACATTCAAAGTCTGATACGACAAACGGGTCGATAACCACATTGTCAGACGCACATCTTTCTGTAGTTAATAATTCGTACCTCTCCAACTCTCGCTCACAAGAGAAAAGGGATCCTATAACAAAGGCTAGAAGAAGATGTTTAGATAACGAAGTATTCATTTTAATTTATTTAGTCATTATTGTTTTACAAACTTGATCACAGCCATAGAGGTTGAGTTTTCAAGTTTGATAAAATAGATTCCGGAACTTAGACTAGTCACATCAACTAAATCAGAAGTGTTTTTAGTTTTTCTAATGACCGTTTTTCCTGAAATATTGAGTATCTGGTAACTATCTACTTTTTCTGAAGAGGAGATATTTAATATATCAGTTGTCGGGTTTGGGAATAATTTGATTTGTGAAAGAGTGTTCTGTGCACTGGATGCAGTTGCACTAGTAAACAGTAAATCATCAAGATAGTAGATGTCTGTAGTGGTGCCGTTAGATACTGCTGGATTTACAAATATGGCTAGCTCTGTATTTCCGTTATCTTGAGAAGCGGTAAAATCAAATGTAAACTCTTGCCACTCGTTCACGGCGCTAAAATCTGAGTAGATCTCCTGCTCAGCTGTCCCTCCTTGAAGCTTTGCTAAAATCTGAACGGAGGTAGGAGAGTAGAGCTTGATTGTGAATATTGGATTAATCGATAAGTCTATAGGAGTTCCATAATCAACCACTAAAGCATCAAAACCTTCCGTCCCATTATCTGTATACTCACCTACATACTCACTAGTGTTAATTCCTGTAGGAAATGGGTTTGTGATTTTTACCAAAGCACCAATGATAGGATTAGAAGGTGCAGAGCACTCAAAATTTGTAATTACAGGTTCCTCGCAAGGTGTCGCCTGTTGTGCCGGCTCGTCAAACGCAAGGTCATCAAAGTAATAAATATCGGTTGTAGTGCCGGTCGTTACATTAGGGTTTACAAATAGTACCACTCTAGTATTTCCATCACCAACTGCGGAACTAAAATCGAATGTAAATTCTTGCCATGTATTCACCTCACTAAAATCAGAAAAGATCTGAGGATTGTTTGTGCCACCTTCTAATTTCGCTAAAATTTGCACAGAACTGGTAGTATAGAATTTTAGTTTTAAAACGCTATTGGTGCTAAGGTCAATAGGTGTACCATACTCAATAGAAAGGTTGTCAAATGGAGCTGTTCCATCGTCCGTATATTCTCCAACATTCTCACTTGTGTTGATTCCTCCAGGGAATGAGTTTGCAACGTTGACTAATG
This sequence comes from Nonlabens sp. YIK11, assembly GCF_001413925.1. Classification (NCBI taxonomy): domain Bacteria; kingdom Pseudomonadati; phylum Bacteroidota; class Flavobacteriia; order Flavobacteriales; family Flavobacteriaceae; genus Nonlabens; species Nonlabens sp. YIK11. The sequence continues at coordinate 3,055,677 of NZ_LBMJ01000001.1, read as the reverse complement.
CGCCAGTGATCGTGTTAGATGGAGCAGAGCATTCAAAATTTGTAATTACGGGTTCTTCACAGGGTGTACCTTGTCCATCAGGCTCAACAAAGGTCAAATCATCAACGTAATAGATGTCTGTTGTAGTACCTGTCGTAACGTTGGGGTTTATAAACAAAACTACCTTTGTATTGCCATCGCCAACAGCGGCACTAAAGTCAAAGGAAAATTCCTGCCATTCATTAATCACGCTAAAGTCAGAAAAGATCTCTGGTTGAGGAGAACCACCTTCTAGTTTTGCTAAAATTTGAACCGAGCTAGTGGTGTACAGTTTAAGTTTCAAAACGCTATTTGTGGTTAAGTCTATAGGCGTATCATACTCTATAAAAAAGTTGTCGAAGGCAGCCGTTCCATCGTCAGTATATTCTCCCACATTTTCACTCGTATTGATACCGCTGGGAAATGGATTTACCACATTCACAACTGCTCCAGTAATAGGATGAGACGGCTCAGAGCATTCAAAGTCCGTAATTTGAGGGTCGGTACATTGACCATAGCCAGTATAGGCTAACAAGCCTAAACCAATAAGTAATATTTTTTTCATAATTCAATCTATTATATAGAGTTTGATTGCAAGAAGTGAGTTTTTACATCAGCTACTGCTTATTGTTTTTCAATTTTTTGTACCCTAGATAGGAACCTACGGCCATTGCTATACCTATCAAACCATTAATAGGCGCCATAGGGACATCATCGACATTCCCGTCATCGGGAAGGTCTATTTGCGCATATAGGTCTCCGTCAATCATTGTTATTACCAACATTACAAGGGCTACCATTAGGAATCGATTTACACATTTATTGAAGTTCATAGCGGTGTTTTTTTATTGAATGATTATTTTTTGGGAAACAGTAGTTCCGTCTTGTACTATCTCCATGATATACATTCCCTGACTCAGGCTTGAGACATCAATGCTTTGAAGATTACTTGTGTTGCTTAGACTTTGCTGTTGCACTTTTTGCCCCAACGTGTTATAGATTACCAGCTGTGTTTGCGTAGCTTGATCTAGAATAATATTGACGTTACCATTTGTAATCGGGTTTGGAAATATTTTAAATCCAATTGCGAGGTTATTTGTTGTGGATAGTACCGCTTTCGCGAAAGCGATATCAAAGCGATCCTCATTAATACTGGAATCATTTGATGAGTTCACAGAGAATTCTACTAAAGTTTCAGAGTCGTTTTCCAATAAAGTTTTGGAACCCGTAAAATTGTCAATCAGGTAAGTGAAAATCTCTCCCATATTTGCAACGGTTACCTTCATGATGTAATTTGACTTTTGATAGTTGGTGAATGACAAGTCGATGATCTCTTCATCAATGGGAAATGCACGGCTCTGGATGCTCAATTTTTGACCATTTGCCATACTGGCCATATTCTCGCCCAAATTGCTGGCCTTGTATGCATCTGTGGTTTCAACCTCATTACTGTACTGATCTGAAAACCTTATCGCTAGACCGTCTCTAGGTGTTTCGTTATTAGAAAAAGCATTTGCATCAAACAGGCTGACATTTATAATTCCAATAGTACGGTTCGAATTACCACTATCGGGCGCTTCAAATGGTACCGCCACAGGGCTACCAAGTGCCTTGTTAGATTCACTAAAAGTTACAGAAGGCATAGCTGTACCGTCAGTCCCAGGATCCAGAGTATTAATGAATACGCCGCTACCAGCCTGTAGAAATCTCGATGCCTGCGTTGGAGAAGCATCAGTACCAGCGTTGGCACCTAAACTAAAATTCGTAATATCATCGCTTCCATCTGTCGCTGCACCAAATCCTACGGTGACAAATGCTCCCAAGTCACCCAAGGTAGGATCATACACGTGAATGAATTCCTGATTTATTTCAGTAGCGGAATTTAGTACCTGTTCCATATCTACTGGTGCCTGATAAGGGTTTGCCACTAGGGACGAACCGTTACCACCAGCTTGAAAGTCTCCAGTATTAAGTTGAACTCCATTTAAGGTTTGGTCACCAGTAAACAATGTTCCAGTAGATGATAATGTGGTTGCTGTCGGAGTGGCGTTATTGTTGCTCAAATCAATGCTTCGATCTCCTCTTACAAACAATAAATATCCAGTACCATGGTCAAGCGTTGTAGCAGTTGTCATTATTGCTTCATAGTTTGCTGGTGACGCTTGTTCATCAACAGTAAACATAGAGGACTGATTAGTTGCTGTTTGGTCAAAGCCATTTGCCACTCCACCGGTTCCCGTAATATGAGTATCCAGTTGCCAGTTGGTACTTATCGCACCTGCATTTTGTATTGGCGTTGATAACAATCGATACGCTCTATTTGAGGCTGGAATGTAACGCTCTACTGTAATGTTACCATTGAAAGTCGCAGTTGCAGCATTACCTACCGCAGATGTACCATCGATAGTACTTTTTAGAGTGAGATTACCATTACTGTTTATTGTAGCTGCATTAGGAACTAGCGCACCAAAAATATTGGTATCACCATCGCTGGTTAATGACGCTGCAATATTGATTCCTTGGGTGTTAAGGATAGCACCAGTTGAAACAAGGATGTTAGCTGCTAAAAGGTCATTCGTTGTTTCTGCGGCACCGCCTTGAATCAAAACATTATCTAGTGTTGTTGAGATATCTATGCCATTACTAGGTTCGTTAGGAGTCCAAGCGACAGCGTCGTTTTTGTAGCTGTAAACCGTTCTTTCTACCGTTCCAAACTGTAACTCGTCGATATAATAAATATCATTAGGTGTTCCCGTCGTAACATTTGGATTGAAGAACAGAACCAGACGTGTATTTCCCTGGCCTTGAGAAGCACTGAAGTCAAATATGAACTCTTCCCAGGTATTAACTTGACTGAAATCTGAAAATATTTCTTGAGGTGTGCCACCTTCAAGTTTAGCTAAGATCTGAACAGAGCTAGGAGAATAAAACTTGATTTTAAATAGATTATCTTCGGAAAGATCGATGACGCTACCATAATCTATAACCAGGGCGTCAAATCCAGCAGTACCATTATCGGTATACTGTCCTATAGTCGGACTAGTATTGATACCACCTGAGACGGAATTTGCTACTGGTATCAATGCACCATTAATGGTTTGCGTAGCAGGAGAGCATTCAAAATTTGTGATGAACGGTTCCTCACATGGCGTCACTACGGAATCATCAAATAATATATCATCTAAATAGTAAAAATCTGAAGTAGTTCCTGTTGAAACACCTGGATTAATAAAAAATACTACTCTGGTATTTCCACTTCCTTGAGAAGCGGTAAAGTCAAATGAAAATTCTTGCCATGTATTTAACTGGCTGAAATCAGAAAAAATTTCTTGAGGAGTTCCACCTTCCAGCTTGGCTAAAACCTGAACTGAATTCGTTGAGTAGAATTTAAGTTTAAGTATTGGGTTCACAGACAAGTCTATTGCTGCTCCGTAGTCAACTACCAAGGCGTCAAAGCCTTGAGTTCCATCGTCTGTATATCTACCGACATTTGCGCTGCGATTTATATCGTGCGGAAATGGATTTGTTACCGTTACAAGAGCTCCAGTGATAGGGTGAGACGGTGTGGTACATTCAAAATCTGTGATGTCTGGATCAGTACATTGAGCGGACCCAATGTAAGCGCAAATCGCGAAAACAAAAAGTAAAGAATATTTCATAATAGCTTAAGTTTTAGATTTTTTGAATTCAAAATTGAAGGAGTTGGTAAACTCATTGTCAGAATCACCAGCGACGAACAAGTCATAATCGCCTGCTTCATTGACAAATTCCAATTTGTTGTTGTGAAACTTTAGATCTTCTGGTGTGATAGTAAATTCTATTGTTTTGGTTTCCCCTTTTTTCAGGAATATCTTTTCGAAGCCTTTCAACTCCTTGACTGGTCTTGTGATACTGGCAAAACGATCCTTGATATAGAGTTGTACGACCTCTTCACCATCATAGTCACCACTGTTAGTCACCGTTGTTGATATTGTTATAGAATCATCAACAGTCATTGTTTTTGAGGATAATTCTGGCCTACCATAGGTAAACTTTGTATAACTAAGTCCGTAGCCAAAAGGATACATGGGAGAGTTGTCGACATCGATATATTTAGATACATATCTCTCGTGCGCACCTGGAATATCCTGAGGTCTACCTGTGTTCTTCATATTGTAGTAGATAGGAATCTGACCTACGTTTCTTGGGAAAGTCACTGTTAGTTTTCCTGCTGGGTTGTAATCACCGTACAATACATCTGTTACCGCATGGCCACCGCTTGTTCCTGGAAACCAAGCTTCTACAATTGCATCAGCTGCCTCACTTTCATAGCTAAGGTTCAAAGGTCTACCGTTGTACAATACCAGTACTATAGGTGTTTCTGTTTTCTTTATTTCTGCAATGAGTTGCTGTTGGTAGCCTGGCAACAAAAGATTAGTTCTACTTGCGGCCTCACCACTCATTCGCTCTGATTCACCCATTACCATCACTACCACATCCGCCGCTTTTGCGATCTTGATGGCTTCAGTGAAGTCGGGCTGTTCAGAATCTTCTATGTTACACGCTTTCGCGAAAGCGAAATTCTTATTTTGAGCTTCAAACCCTTCTTTGACACTAACTGCAATTCCGTCTCTATCACCTTTTGCTGCCCAATTTCCTATGATGTGGAATTGATCATCTGCAAGTGGGCCTATAAGGGCGATTTTTTGAGAATTTTTCAAAGGCAAGATGTCACCTTCATTTTTAAGCAGAACCATTGACTTTCTTGCTGCGTCTCTGGCAACCTCTAAGTGGTCCTCGTGAAGTATGATTTCTTTTTCCTGTTGCTCGTTAGAGTATTTGTATGGGTCTTCAAAGAGTCCCAATTTGAATTTCAACCTGAGAATGTCTCTTACAGCTTCATCAAGTCTAGAAATTTTGATTTTTCCATCTTCAATGGATTTTTTCATATAATCCTTGAATACACCACCTTGCATATCCATATCGACTCCAGAATTCATTGCAATCTCGCCAGCGTGTTCCAGGGTTTCTGCACTTCCATGGTGAACCATTTCATTAATAGATGTATAGTCTGTAACCACAAAGCCATCAAAATTCCACTCGTCCCTAAGTATATCTTTGAGTAAAAAGCTGTTTCCAGTAGCGGGAACTCCGTTAAGTTCATTGAAGGCTGTCATAAACGTGGCAACATCCTGATCCAAAGCCGCTTTAAAAGGAGGTAAATATGTTTCTCTTAACGTATTCAAAGACATGTCCACCGTATGGTAATCTCGACCGGCTTGCGCGGCACCGTATGCTGCATAATGTTTTGCACAGGCGAGAATAGAGTATCTATCATTGAGATCATCTCCTTGAAATCCTTTTACTCTAGCTCTAGCAATCTTGCTACCAAGAAATGTATCCTCGCCAGCACCTTCTGCAATGCGTCCCCATCTTGCGTCCCTAGCAACATCTATCATAGGAGCAAAAGTCCAGTGCAGACCCTCTGCAGCCGCTTCCTTAGCGGCTATTTGAGCTGTTTTTTCCATCAATTCAAGATCCCAACTGGAAGCTTCACCCATTGGTATGGGAAAAATAGTTTTGTACCCGTGGATGACATCGTAACCAAAAATTAAAGGGATTCCCAAGCGTGTTTCCTCTACCGCTACCTTTTGCAATTCTCTGGTAAATGCGGAGCCCGTAGCATTAAAAATGGCGCCTATTTCTCCGTTTTTGAGATAGTTGACATAATTGGGATCCATGATGGGACCTGTTTGGTCTTCTATACTAGAGTACAATACGGTTTGCCCAATTTTCTCATCTAATGTCATGATGGATAGTAGTGAGTCGATTTTTGTTTCAATCTCACTATCACTTGGTGGATAATATGAAGTATTGCGATGTTTCTCAAAACTGCTGGAGAGCAATATTGCCAGAACTAAAACTGATATGTAGGTAGCTTTTTTCATCATTCCTTAATAAATAAATCCTAATACGTCTAGTCCTTTCTGAACTTGTTCATCCTGCATGAATAAATTCCATAACAATTGAGTTCTATGGTTTTCAATCATGGCTACAATGGGTCCTTGATCAATCGCTAAATAGCCATCGTCGAAATAGTTGAACTCTTCACTAAAGGCATCATAAAAGCCATACTGACCCCATAAACGATCGTTGAGGTTGTAATAGAAATATTCCATTGCTGCCATAGATTTGTCTGGTGTATAAGGAAAAGATGATAATGCTGCAGTAGGAGTGATGACTCCTATGTCATTTAATGGATCATGTACCGCATAACCGTTGTAGTCATTGCTCGCGGTTAAGCCCCAACTATCACCACCATAACCCAAAAAGTCCTTTGGATTGTTGCGACAATATTCATAGTTAATTAATGAATGGGCGATGTTCTGCTCTAAATAGTTTGCATACTGATCAGATAGATTACGTGGATCCAAGCCTATGAAAGAGTAGTGAGAATAGAATAATGGTCCTCCAAAATCAACTCCCAAAGGCAACATTGTCCCAACGTAAGTGTTACCGTTGACCATCTGACCATTTCTAGCCCAGCCATTTTCATAAGTTTCTCTGGTGATAGGGAAAGTATTTGATCCAGCTGCAAGTACGTAAACCAATAAAGCTTCATTCCATCCTTGAATTTGTAAATCAATGGCAAACTCGTTATCAGGAGACCAGTGCCAAGTCAATACGTTTTGTCCTCTTTCAAAGAAACTCCATTCCACATTGTCATATAAGGCGGTGATGCGGTTTCTTATGTCTAGCTCTTCAGGGTCGTTCACGGACATATATTGCTTATAGATGAGAAGTCCTTCCAAAAGAAACGCTGTTTCAACGATATCTGCTCCATCATCAAGCGGACTGAAATCTCTCGTGACTCCAGAATCTCCCAAATACCAATGCGAAAATGCACCGTGATACGTCTCACAATTTTCTAAGAAATTGAGGATTTTTTGCATTCTTTCTATAGATTCTGATCTCGTGATCCATCCACGTTCCACTGCTGCCGGAAAGGATGCTATACCAAATCCTGAACCACCGGTAGTCACAACACGAGCTCCATCGCCGCCTATAGCATTGTCTTTTGACGTCTCTCTAGCAAGACCACTGTTAGATTCAGCAAATTCCCAGAAGTAATTAAACGTTCTTTCTTGAACAAGGTCCATCAAAGCTTCTGAAGAAATTCGTTCTACAGTTGGCTGTTCTATGAATCCAACATCTGGTGGTGGTGCGGTGATGTCCTCATTCGTACAATTGGTAGTAAGAAATGCTGTAATGGTAAAAAGGGCGAACTTCATTGCTTTTATGCTTTCTGAGTATATTCTCATTGTTCTATTATTAGTAATTAGGGTTTTGAATAAGCGCTCCACCACTTAAATCAATTTGTTCTTGAGGTATAGGAAACACCTCATGTTTTCCAGCTACAAAAGGAATTCCTTTGGAATTCAACACTGCTTCGGCACGACCTTGTCTTACCAGGTCAAAATATCTATCATGTTCAAACGCTAGTTCTAACCTTCTTTCTTCCCAAACTCCCATCGTGCTAACATCGCTGGCAGGATCAAGACCGGCACGTCGTCTAACTCGATTGAGTGGTGTGGCAACATCACCACCTAATATCGATTTTGCCTCGGCATTCATTAATAGAACCTCGGCAAATCTTAAGAGTCTTACATTTTTACCGGTAAATTCTGATTCTGTCAGAATGCTGGAGTATGCTTTCTGATTATAGCGTGGATTAGGAACATTGGGACTGATGACTCTACCGTCAAACAATGTTTCTCCAGCAAGAATGAAAGTGGCATCTTGTCTTAGATCATCTGGACTATAGGCATCTGCTAAATCTTGTGAAGGAGTGTTAAAGCCCCAACCCCAGCCACTCTCGCCTCGTACACCTTGGATGGTACTATACTTGTCCACTCCGGCAGCAGGATCAGTACCTCTAGCTTGAATTTCAAATATGGATTCCATATTATTTTCTGATATCTCTTTCCATATATCTTCATAATTAGGAGTAAGATCGTATTCTCCAGAATTGATTACTTGATCAGTAAGGGTTAAGACCTCAGGCCATTTGGATTGATACATACTTACTTTTGCTAGCAAAGTTTGCGCAGCTCCTCTAGTGGCCCTTCCAAGTTCTGAAGCAGGATATTCACTTTTTGCTGGTAGGTTTTCAATTGCAAACTGCAAATCGTTTTCAATAAATGCGTAACATTCTTCTTTGGTTTTTCTAGATAAAATATCTGCGGTGATCTCATCTTGAGAAGTAATATTAGATATGATAGGTACACCGCCGTAAACCTGAACCAATCTGAAATAGAACAATGCTCTTAAGAAACGGGCTTCACCAATAAGTCTATTTTGTAAAGTTTCTTCCATTTCGAATTGAGAGATCCTCGAAATTGCTTGATTAGCACGCTGGATTCCTGCATAGTGACCACTCCACACTTCAGCTACTGAAATGATAGTTGGAGTTATATTAAGTGCGTCCAATAAATTCTTGTCGGCTCCAGTATCTCCTGGAATGCTTCCTTTATCTGCGTCATCAGATGCTATACTGGAAATTCCTGTCCATCCAAATGAACTCATTTCCCAGCGCAACAAACTGTTGTAAACCGCATTTACTAACTCTGGAGCTCTTTCCGCAGTTAAAGCGTCTTCGGTTTCCTGATTAGATTCCACTTCAATGAAATCTTCCGAGCAGGAGAATAAAAATAGTCCGCATACCAAAGATGCCAGATAGATTCGTTTTGTTATTTTAAAAGTGTTTTTCATAGCAATTTGATTTAAAACGAAGTATTCAATCCAATGTAAAATGATCGTAGGGTAGGGTAAGCATCTAATTCAATTCCGGCATTTCCTAGAGGGGCTCCCGGTAATTCAGGAGTAAATCCAGAAAACTTTTGGAATATAAATGGGTTTTTAGCAGTAGCGTAAACTCTTAGGTTGCTCAAGAAAAAATCTTCTTTCAATGGCAGGGTGTAACCTACTGTTATATTATTTATTCTCAAGAAATCTCCATCTTCTAGGTAATAAGTCGACGATAAAGGAACATCGTTGAATGCTCTAGGCGTCGTGTTGCTGGGACGACCATTCGTATAACGACTGTTGAAATTGATGGATTCAATATTTTCATTTCCAAAACGCTGAGCTTTCTTACCGTTGTAGATTTTATTACCAACATTGAAATAGGTATCGACTGTAAAGTCGAAGCTTTTATACTTAGCACCAAGATTTACTCCACCGTAAAACTTAGGTAGATAAGAGCCGAAATATGCTCGGTCACTTTCATCTACAACACCATCTTCATTGAGATCTTTATAAACTAGGTCTCCATTATCATCTATTCCGGCTACATCGTATAAATAGAAGCTACCTAAAGGTTGACCTACAGTTATCTTCTTAGTATACTGGCCATTGTTGATAAAACCACCTAATTGTTCTAAGAAAAACGGATTAGTGACTTTCGTGATTTCATTTTCGTTGTAAGAAGTATTAATACCTATAGAGTATGATAAATCATTGGTTATTTCATCTTTCCAATTCACGGCTAGCTCAATACCTTGGTTTTGTATTTGACCAACGCTAGCGTTGAATGGATCTAATCCAAGAAGACTAGGTAAATCTATTTGTAGAATAGCATTTCTATTAAGTCGTTGATAAACATCTAGCTCACCAGATAATCTGTAGTCAAAAAGGGAAAATTCTACCCCAAAATTGTACTCCTCGGTGGTTTCCCATGTGAGATCTTCTTGAATTGTTCCCGTAATGGTTATTCCCTGCTGCAGTTCTTGATTTTGACCAAAAGGGTAGAAACCAGCAGCACCAGTGGTAGCGGCAAGGACATTCAACGGAACATTTTGATTACCCAATTCACCATAGCTTGCTCTCAATTTTAGAATATCAAAACTTGTTTCATCCATGAAATCCTCTTGGGTTAGAACCCAACCTGCACTCACTGCAAAGAAGTTTCCATACTGCTGACCTTTTTGAAATTTGCTAGAGCCATCTCTTCTAAAGGATCCTCCAAAAAGATATTTGTCATCATAATCATAGTTGATACGAGCTATGTACGAGTACAATCTGTCTCTTACACTTAGCGCGCCAGAGTTTAGCTGCGTTTCATCTTCATCACCAGTATTTAGATTGAAATTTAAATTTGAATCCAGAGGAACATTATTTCTAGTAGCTGTTAAAAATTCGCTACCATTTTCCTCTGAGGTGATACCTAAGGTTGCATTAATGGTATGCACATCATTAAATGTTTTGTCGTAAGTGAAATAGTTATCTAAAAACCATCTGTAGGTGTTAGTGTGAGTTACTGTAAGTCTAGTGTTAGCTGGATTTTCTAATTCACCTTCAAAACTACTTACCGTATTAAATGGGTTCTGAGCTAAAAAATTACCAAGTCTGTTTCTAAAGGAATAAAATCTACCATACTCTGTTTCTATAGAAAACCTTGAAGTAAATGTCAAGTCTTCAAGAATGTCGTAGTCAATTTTAAATGCTCCTTGTAGCTTAAAAAATTTATTTTTGTCTTCTTTAAATTCATTACTGGCATCTATAGCTGGATTAGCAACATTATTGATGTTAATAGATGACCCGAAATCTCCGTTTTCATCTCTTATCGGTATAATTGGAGCTTGTTTGTATGCAGAGGTAAACAGAGCATAATTCTGAGGAGTACCAGTAGCTAGCTGAGAGCTAAAGTTGTGAGAGAACCTTAATTTCTCCGTTAACTTGTACTCAATGTTACTTCTTACTGTAAGACGATTGAATTGATCATTTAGTAAAACGCCGCGCTCTTCATTGAAACTTGCACTGAAGAAAGCATTTAAATTTTCGGAACCTCCAGAAGCAGAGAGGTTGAAATTATTAACCAGGCCAATTTGTGTGATCGCTTCCAACCAGTTGGTATCATATTGCTGATCTGTTGGTATAAAACCTAAAGTGCTATTATCGTTAGTAGGGTCGTTATCGGTTAAGTAGGTTCTACGCAAGGCTTCATTGCTATAGATAACATATTCAGATGCATTTGCAAGTTCAACACGGGTAAGTATATCTCTGAATCCAGTGTACGCATCTAGATTGACTCTCATCTCGCCTGTTTTACCTCTTTTAGTAGTAACAATCACTACTCCATTGGCACCTCTATTTCCATAAATAGCTAGTGATGCAGCATCTTTCAAGATATTGACGGATTCAATGTCTGACGAGTTGATGTTATTAATGTTGTCAGTTAGGATACCATCAACAACATACAAGGGGTCTCTTCCACCTTGCACGGTTCCTAATCCTCTTATGATTATTGTAGATGCTTGACCAGGAGCGTCAGAAGCAATGATGTTAACTCCAGCAGCTTTACCCTGCAAAGCTTGAGTCACATTTAAAACTGGTTCTTTAGCAACTTCTTCTCCTTCAACTCTTGATACAGAGCTGGTGAGGATTGCCTTCTTTTGTTTACCATAACCTACTATAACAATTTCCTCTAGAGAGTTCACATCGGTCTCTAGTACGATACTATAATCATTTCGATCATCAACGATAAATTCTTGAGTTACATACCCTAGGTAGCTTACACTAATTACATCACCTTCTTCAGCTTGTAGGTTAAACTCTCCGTCAAAATCTGTTTGAGCACCAGTGTTTTTTGATTGAATGAAAACTGTCGCTCCTAGAATAGGAGTATTTGTATTATCGAAAACCTTTCCAGAAATAGTTTTTTGGGCTAAAACAAGTTGACCAAAGAACAGAAAGATTATAGCGGTAAAAAATTTAGCTTGAATACTCATAAATTACTCTTATAAACTATTAGGTATTAAGGTGTTATACCAGTGTACCCAAATTTAAAAGAATCATTATGGATGTAGTTGTATTCAGAGATCATGAAACCACAATCACGTGTAAGTGACTGATATAAAGAGCGATAAAATTTTCGTAAAAATAAAATTTAACACTTTGATGTACTGATGATGTGGTAATATTTAGAGCCAATATTGCTGATATCCTATTATAATTGCGTCAAAAATTCATTAAAATTAATATCAGTATCCAGATCTAGCTTTTTTCTCAGGCGATAACGTTGTAGTTCCACACTTCTTTTAGTTATTCCCAATAAAGGAGCAATTTCTTTTGAAGTAAGACCAATTTTGATATATGCACAAAGCTTTTGATCTTTCGAAGTTAGTTTTGGAAACCTGCGGGATAGGTTGTTGAAAAAGTCCTCGTTTAAGGAATTAAATTTCGATTCAAACAGCTGCCAGTCATTTTTACTATCCAGTTGTTCACCAGTTCTTTTTAAAATATTGCTAGTTCTTATCTTGTTTGGTGAACTCTCCTGCAGCTTTCTTAACTCATTGCGTAAGGTGATGATCGCCTCATTTTTTCTTACAATAGTTGCTGTACGATTAATGAGTTCCTTTTGTCTGGATTCTACTTGCCTAATTAAATTATCCTTTTCGATTTGCTCAATTTCCTGCTTAGCACGCTTCATTAAATCATCTTGAGCCTTTTCGTGCGCTTTGGTCGCTTTGATCTTTTGGTATCGTCCAGCAGCAAATAGTAGTCCCAAGAAAAAGGTTATATATATAATACTCATCCACCAGCTTAAATACCATGGCGGTGAAACATAAATGCTTATAACTTTTTTTAGACTCATATCTCCATTATCTATAATCGATAACTGATAATTTCCGCTTTGAAGATTTCGCAAAACAAAGCCTCCGTCGACTATCACTTCTGATTGTTTCATTTCACCTCTAAGCCTATAAGTAAGGTTATGATCAAAACTACCAAGAGAATAAACTTTAAATGAAACAGATCGACCTTCTTGATAGCTTAATTCCAGTTCATCATCATTCAAGTCAATTCTATTTCCATTTGACAGAATATTTTTAATGATCAATTCGTGATTGTTATCTTGCCTCCGTTTAGAGGTATTTATCAATGCAAAACCGTCCTTCAGGTTGATGATAGCTTCATTTTCATTCTTCGATATTATCTTGGTGTAACCATCTACCAGCTTTGCAATTAATTCTTGATTATAGAACCTTATAGATTCATTAGTATCTTGTTCCAAATAACTAATTCTGGAATCATCTTGATTTAAGAACCAAAGTTTTTTCTGATCCTGACCTATCAGTAGATTATTTTTATAATTTTCAGTAGTTATAAATTTTTGGTTTTCTTCTTGGTAGGCATACCAAATACCATCTATGATGAAATACGGCTGTTTTTTAATTTTGACAATATCTACATTATTATTTGCCACAAGTTCTTTCTCTTGAAAACTATTTACCATTTTTATCCTCTTTTGAACTGGATCAAAAGTGATTTTAAATAAATTTTTAAAGTTATCAGTAGCCCAGATCAGCTCGCTGTTTTCAACTACGATATTGTCGATAGGGACATCAAGTCCAGATAATTTGGATATGGAATATATATTATTTTGATTGCTTAAAATACCTATACCGGAGTAGGTGGAAATAAGAAAATCATTGGAATTAGGAATGGCTACATAATCGTAAACACCACTGTAAGAACCTTCGATTAAATCTAATTTTTCACCATTAAGGATAAAAGCTCCTCTATTGTGACCAAAAAATAGTTGACCATTAGATTGATGAATGCCCCAGCAATGACCTTCCGAATTTTCTAGTAGATTCAATTGGTTGTTTTCAAAGGTGTAGACCCCTGTATTGCTCGCGAGATAATATTTATTTTTAAAAAATGCTATGTCATAAACAGTACCTAGAACACCAGAGTCATCGCTGTAAAATGTTATTTCACCATCAATTGCAACACGGCTCACACCATTATCAAGAGCAAGCCATAACTCGCCTTCATGAACTTTTATATCTAGTATAGTGTTATTACGAATGCCTGCTTGTCGATTAATAACTTTTACCTTTTGGCTACCAATGTCGTAAACAAGTACTCCATTTTTAATCGTGCCAAAAGCAATGGTGTTGGAGCCGACAAATTCAACCTTGTTAATGATGTCATCTTTCAGCATTTGGTTTAAAGAATTTGACAAATTAATGAGATTTCCATTCTTAATTAGAAAACCGCCTTTGTTTAAATCATAGATAAATATTTGATCCTCATAAGTTTTAAGGTTATTGATAGCCGTCAATCCTTTCAATTCTTCGTATTCATTGAAAGAGCTGATTTGATAACCGTCAAATTGATACAGTCCTTGTGAAAGGCTACTATAGAGTAGTTTGTCATTAAATATTGCCAAACTTGATATGTCCAATGAGTTAGCAATTAGAGCGATGGTGGATCCATTATAAGAATAGATAGAACCAAATGACCTAAAATAAACCACACCGTTATGCTCAATTATTTGCCAAAATTCTTCACTTTGAAGAGGTGTGTTTTTTGGAAATTTTGATGATAGAGAGTGGTATTTTAGTTCACCATCACTTTCTGTTTTCCAGTATCCGAACTCTTCATAAGATCCAGTATAAATACGATCGTCTACACAAAGTACAGATCGCACTATCATCTTTTTAGGTATAGGGTGCATAGACCATGATTGACCATCGAATCTGGACAACCCTGAATTATTAGCAATTGAAATTATTTGAGATGCATCGACATCAATGCTCCAGTTTTGACTACTGCCGTAGGAATAATTAGTTATTTCAGGATACAGCTTTTGAGATTGCATGCAGGTACTCGCGCTCAAGAATAAAATAAGGAATAGAAACTTTGGCATTCTAGGCAACTTTTTCTGAAATAACCTTTCGGCAGATATATTAGGGTACGTAAACTTAGTATAATTTTAATGGTCATTGAAAAATCGGTTGCCTCAAATCTACTTCATTAATATCCCTAATTTTGACCAATGGTTCTTCGATATTAACGAAATGCCTCTTCTTTAAACATCATTTTTTTCGTGTCTAGAATAGGGATCAATTCAAAAACATTAGTAGGCTACCTTTTAAATCTAACGAAGATAAAATCAACATGGAACTAGTAGTTTTTGCACTTCCTTCATGATGTTTTGATTTTAAATAGGAATAAAGTGTTATACGAAGAATGCGTGGCATTTATCCTGTATTTTACCCATAAGCAACTTCGTTCTAAGCATATAAACCTTTAATCTGTTTACAATCCATGATATCAATAAACATTTTTTGAAAACACGTATATTACAGAACTAACCTTGTGGTTGCTTGGATTGTTTGATTTGTTGTAGGCTAAATCAAATTTGACTTGATTTATTAAAATTCCGCATATAAATTTAGGCTTTACAATTCACCTAGAAGCAGAATGTTATACTATTGAAGCTATTTACAGATTGGTTTTCCAAATTCTGCATAAAAGTGCGATTCCATATTGATGATTTGATATCGATTCCATAATATAGTCTAAAGAATATTTAGGCAAATTATCGGCAAGAAGTTTAAATAAAAAACCACATAAAACTGAAATTCTGTCATATGTGGTTTAGTGCTGTGGAGTCGGGCGGATTCGAACCGCCGTCCAAACGAGCGACTTCATCGCTTTCTACATGTTTAGTCATCATTTAATTTCAGTCGATGCACCGGTCGATAACTACCAAAGCACCGCTTGTCTTCGCTTAAGTGTCTCCTCAACATCAAAGCCCTGATGAGGATAGGTCTATTTTTACGAATTCTCTAGATCAAGTGCCATAAACCAAGGCCTTTGAGAGAATTCCTGCTTGCTCACCTTGTGAGCCGAGGCATTATCCTACTATGATTCGGATTATGCAGCTAGGGCGTAGTTATTCTCGCCGTTTAAAAAAGATGAATCATGAGATTTAAGAGCTATGGCCCAGCGCTCTACATGCTTACGATCAACCCAGTCTCGCTGTCAAAACCAGTCGACCCCATTTTACTCATCAAAATTTGATCAGCAATCCCAAAGCAATCTCTCGATTTGGGTTGACAAAAGTAACCTAATATCAACGATTTTGTGTAAAAACCATGCCAAAACGCCTATCATACACATGCCTCGCTACATCTATATAAAACCTGCATTTAAAAGTTTCCAGTTTCCATCACAGGGCTTCATTTAGTATCTTTCGGCAATACAAAATCGTCTATTATGAAGTTCGCATTGATTCAGGAACGCAAGAGTCCACCAGATAGAAGAGTGGTGTTGTCGCCTGTTCAAGCGGCTGTTTTTAAAGACGCTTTCGCGAAAGCGGAACTTGTAGCAGAGTCCTCTGCAATTAGAATATTCAACGATGCCGCCTACATGGCAAAAGGCATTGAAGTAGTTACCGATGTCACAGATGCAGACGTTCTGTTAGGCGTTAAAGAAGTGCCTATCGACGGGTTGATTGCTGGAAAGAAATACTTTTTTTTCTCTCATACCATAAAGAAGCAACCCTATAATAGAGACTTGTTGCGGGCAATTTTAGACAAGAAAATCGAGCTGTACGATCACGAGACTATTGTGGATGAGAACAACAATAGGCTGATAGGTTTTGGTAGATATGCTGGACTGGTAGGCGCTTACAATGCTTTTAGAGCATTGGGATTGCGAGATGGATTGTTTGAAATGCCCAAGGTGAATGACCTGGCAGATTTTGATGAGGTAAAGACAGAACTTAATAAAATCAAGAATCAGTTGCCGCCTATCAATATCGTAATCACGGGAAGCGGTAAGGTCGCTGGTGGTATTTTGGAAATACTGGAGATTCTTGAAATCAAACAATTGTTGCCCAAAGAATTTCTACAATTGGGACAGTTTCAAAACAATCAGATCGTTTTTACGCAGCTTGACGTAGAAGATTATTATACTAGAAAAGATGGCTTTAAACCTACAAAAACCGAATGCTACAATACTCCAGAATTACTGGAGTCTGATTTTATGAAGTTTGCAGCTGTAGGCGGCATGTTGATCACGGGTCATTTTTACGGTGACGGCGCACCCTATTTTTTCACGAGAGAAGACATGAAGTCTCCAGATTTCAATATCTCAATGGTGGCAGATGTAAGTTGCGATATTGATGGGCCTATTGCATGCACGCTGCGAGCATCTACGATTGAAGATCCCATCTATGGATATGATCCTGCTACAGAGACTGAAGTTCCTTTTAAAACAAAGAACTCCATAACGGTTATGGCTGTAGACAACTTGCCCTGTGAGTTGCCCAAGGATGCTAGCGAAGGTTTTGGTGACATGTTTATCGATCGAGTCTTACCAGCATTTTTCAATAACGACGCTGACGGTATCCTGGAACGCGCCAGAATGACAACCCATGATGGAAAATTGACTCATAGGTTTGAATATTTAGAAGATTACGTATACGAGCCGAAGACAAAGTTTTAGGACCATGTTTCATTTTCTTTCAGTGTTTGAAAGCATTTTTACAAGAAATGTTTTTTTCAAGAAAGTAAACTGACAATGCACCTAGTGAGTACATCAAAAGATCCATCCATGAAAAGGAAGTCCCTATCATGATGCGGGCTATTTTGTTACCCATTAAATCCAACTTATCGACAATTTGAATGTATTGTAGAAATTCAACGGCATAGCTAATGAGCAGGGCAAGTGTGATCCCGTTACGAACGCTTAACCTGCTCACCGACATAAGTAAACCGTACATTACCATGCTGGCAAACAGATCGCCTAGATAAGGTCTTATAAAATCATCATTGATATAAAGCGCAATGATGATCTCAATTGCAAGTAAGAGTAAAGTAGCGACGATGTAGGTTCGTCTTGATTTTCTAATTAACATATCGTTCCATCGTTTTGTAAAAGACGTGACCCAAAAACAACAACATGTACATTGCCGTGATCTGAAACCATTCAAAATAATAATGCATTGGGTTTGTAAAAAGATCCATAGAATCTTTAACCAAGTCTTTAGTGTGATGCAAGAGATCCCATGAATTATATCTCAGGTTTCTACCTAAGTGAACACCTATCGAGCATAAAAGGAAGATAAGGTGAACTGTTGTTGACTTCTGGATTTTACTCCATCCAGTAAATACTACAGACATCAAATCCATCCAGTGTTTAATGCTCAAGTACAAGTAATACAATCCAGTTATGGCATAAGCAGTAAGCAAAATAAAGTCCAGCCACCAATAGGTCGCACCTATTTCAAGGTGAATGAAATCTGTAATCATGTAGGGTGCATTGGGCAGAAACAAGAGCCATAAGACCGAGTAGACCGAAAAAATCAGCCGTCTTAAAGTTTCGGGAAGTAGTTCCAAATATGAATATCGACGTTTCAAAATCCACATCATTCCATATGGCAGTAAAGCAAGAAATAAATTCCACCCCATGAATAAAAAGTAATGCTCATGAGTAATCTTGATGCGCAACGCTAGAATCAATAAACATATGGCTGTTAAAGCGGTAGTATTGACAGCTTCTCGGTGCAACTGATTGTTTATGGATACTCTAGTCATATGAATCTAATGCTTATATACCCTATTGTTATAGGAATATTGATGAGGATACAGTACAGCGTGAAAAAGTTTTCTTTGTAGGTTTTAGTCAAAAGGAGTCGTACGCTTATACAGATTAAAAATATCCCATTGCCTAAAATGGCTAGGAAAAAAAATAGTACTCCAAAACCTAAAAGATAATCTTCTGGAATTAAAAAGGATAGAATAAATAGTAGACCACCTATGACAAAACAACCCAAAGCAAAGAAAACAGCAATCTTGTTCAAGATCATAAACTGAGAAATTCTATTTTTCATAGGTAGACGCTTTGTAAAAAGTATAGTTGAATTCCTGCCAGTTGCGGTCCTGAAGATGTGATGGATCAATTTTCTTTGAATAACGCATCTTATCATGCGACGTCACCTCTTCATAATGGTTGGTTTGTTTTAAAACAAATGCATTCTGTGGGAAATGTTGATAAAGTTGGTAGGTGTTGTCAAAATCATGTTTGATGTTATATCTGGAAATTACCGCAGACCAATTGATCCAGCCCAGTACGGCAAGTACTGCTATACTCCAGCTCAGGTTCTTACGCATTAGAAATGCAAAGTTAAATGCACCTTGAACCTTTATAAAGACAGTAATGATCCCAATGAGGCACAGCACCAGATATATAAGAACACCTATACGTTTTTCAGTTAGGCCATACGAGGTGATATATTCCCATGTTTTCATGGCAATGGTGACCAACAAAAAACTGTTCAACACCATCCAGCCATAGGCGAGAAGTTTGATGGTTTGATTGGATTTTAACCAATTGATAGATCCTCTAAAAACAAAGGCGATCAAACAAATGGCTACTACCACGCTGGCTATGGACGAGTAAACGCCTTGGTGGACCGATTTGGAAAGATCTGCAGCGGTAAAATCAGATAAATGGGTCAGAAACATGAATTCAGAGATTAATACCAATACCAGCAATACATTCAGTGCGATTAGAGATAAGGTGCCTATTCTCAATTCTGTTTTTACACTTGATGGATCAATGGTGGTGGCTGGTGTCAATAGGTTGCCTTGGCGGGCATCTGCTTGTTTTAGCTCCTCGATAGTATTGGGCTGGATGATGTTGAGCATTAAAAAGGTAGCCACACTAGCGGTAAAGAACCAGAGAAAATCAATGTATTCAAACTCGGCGAGGATGGTATTGAGCCATTTATCAAAAACCGGATTTACATTACTGTAAAAGGAAACAAAAACAACGACCAGTACCAACGGTATACCTATACCTAGAATCCATTCACCATATTTTATTTTCTGTATTGATTTTTCTTGGGAATCAGCTGACGGGTATAAAAACCCGTGGAAGATTCCCAAAATGGAATTGTAAACCCCATTGATCAGACTTATGTAGATGCTGGCTCTAGGATAGGCAAGGTATCCCAAGAATAGAAAGATACAAGCAAAGTAACTCCACTTCGCTGGTGTGGAGCCATGATAGGCAATGGCAACGGCGCTCAAAACCACGCCAATCATGCTTGCAGTCAGCGGCCAGGTCCAAGCCACCTTTTTGTTGCTCACCAGCAAGGCGATGATTAAAAAGACCGAAAATATCAAGACGTTGATTCCCAGAAGTTGATCGTGGAAAAGTAGTGCAAACAGCAAACCGCCGGCGATGGATAATATATTTTTCATGAATGTTTGTTTAAAGGTGTTTTGTTTTTAATGAAGTAGAATAATTGATGTAGATAAATCTTGGAATAATATAAAGTACTTTGAAATACAAAGTAAAAGAATAAAAAAATTTCCTTTCCTGTCATTTTAGTAATTTTTCAAGTGCGGTAAGGTGTTGTTTGAATGCTGCACGACCTAAATCGGTAATACTATATCTTGTGTTGGGTTTGCGGTCGATAAATGATTTTTTAACTGAAATATAGTCTTCTTTTTCAAGCGCCTTGCAGTGACTGGCAAGGTTGCCATCCGTGACTTCCAGAAGATCCCGCAACTCTTTAAAATCGGCATCATCGTTGACCATAAGCACAGACATGATTCCTAGTCGTATGCGGTTTTCAAAGGCCTTGTTAAGATTTGTGATGATGCTCATGCTTTGTTAATCTGTTGATGATGTTGGAGTAATAAAACCTAATATTTCCTATCAAACTTAAGATACATAATCGTTCCGTAAATGATATGGCAAACCCCAAAACCAAGCGCCCAGAAATACAATCCGTAACCTATAAATTGAGTGTTTACCAAACCTATAGCGATACAGGTTAAACCTAAATATCGCACGGTTCCAAAGGTGTATTTTGAGGCGTTAAAACAAGCCAAACCATAAAAGATCAACATCGCTGGCGCGACAAGACCCACCAGTCCATATTGCCACAAGACTAAGGTAAATATAGCACCCGTTAATGCTGGAACCGCAAAACTGCCCAGTAGTCTAAAGGATTGTTTATTCCAGACTTTTTGATTTGATTTTTTTGCCTTGCGATAGGTAAGAATGTACGCCGTCACTAACGCAAGCGCCAGAATTACTCCACATAAAAGCAGTAGCTGTAGCGCTGTATTTTCTTGAAAAGATAATTCCAAGAACAAACTCATGCTGTCTTGATACCCGTTATTGTAGGCCTCAGTAACGATGGACTGCGCTATGTAAGCGCCCACTAGTGCATAGATCCCAGCCAGGACGCCGCTCAAACCAGACAGCGATAACACTCGGGTGGATTTATCCATGATCTGGCGTATTTCTTTCAGATCATCTGCATATTTATTTTTCTGCATATTAAAGTACTTTGAGTTACAAAGTAATATTAAAAGATAGAATCCTGCAATAGAAAAGGAGATAATTTCGCTTTCGCGAAAGCGAAATATTCATATCTATAAGTCGATCGATCTCTAAATATCAGCTGATCTTATTTTTATAACGTACTGGATTATTGTGGAAAACTGGAATGTCCAGTCACAAAAAATGCCTTGTGAACAAGGCATTTGATAGTGGAGAAAATCGCATCTATCTTGATGAAACTACCATTCCATCTTTAATGACAGTTTTTGAAGTCGCACCGGTAGCGGTTACGTTACTATTGCCATTTTGGTTAATGGATAGATCGTTTATTCTCGTATTTCCTAGATCTAGACTAGCACTTTCATTAGTCATTACTGTAAGTCTGTCCAGTGCGTTAAAACCATTCACAGTAACATTTGCCGCGCCAGATATTTGTATGGCATTCAAGTCTCTAGTGTAGATTCTGATTTTTGTGGCAGAATTACCACCATTAACCTGCAATCTATTTGAAGTTGAAGAGATCATTGATTTCATATCTTCCATATTACCATTGAACTGAATCTTAGAAGTTGGCGCGTACCTTATCTCTATCATCGCGTCACTATCAATTTTAATGGAAGAGAATCCATTTATCTCCATGGAGACTTGAGCTGTGGAGATGCCTGCAATAGCCAGCATGAACCCTAAAAGTAGATTTTTCATAAGTAGCAGATTTAAGGATTGTTATCTAGCAGTAATTTACTATTTATTTCTGAATATATTTATTAATACAGCAACTATTTGTGATCATAATTACCGTATCGATAGTTTTAATCGTGATAAATTGTGATATTATGACTTGAGTAATTTGGAAAACTTAGGCTTCAATGGTGTGGAGAGTGCTGAAGGATTCAACTCTTTCGTGAGTTTTATTCTTACATAGGAATAAGGATGACCAATAAACATTTTGGCTTAACATTCCAAAATCATTTTTAATGGTCTTCTCTAATAATAAATGGTAACCATCTATTGATTTTCCAAGTGATTTTCTCTTTCAAGAAGGTGTAAAATGATCGTATTGGCCTGTAGATTAATGTATTCGCTTTCGCGAAAGCGATATATTCACTTAGATACGTGGCATAAAAATATGCCGACACTCAGATTAGATTCTGGAAGTTTAAGGAAGTAAAATCACCAATCAGTTTATCCAGTGGTATAGACTGTAGTTAGTTTTTGATGATTTTTTTATAGATGGAACCACCAGTTTGTTGGTCCATTATTTGGAGTACGTAGGTACCTGTACTTAAAGACGAAAGATCTATGTTATTGCTAGACGTCTTAAGGATGGAACTGCCTAGCATATTAAAGACCTGGACATTTATCGCTTTATCGTAAGCTATGGTAACGGTAGATGTCGTGGGATTTGGGAATACTTGAATGTCTGCTTCTCTAATTTCAGATGAACTTAAAGACTGTTTGCTGGTTGCTGTTATAGCGGTTATGTGTGTTGGGTTTGAAAAATTAAACGTCATCTTCTTTACCTGCTCGTTCAAATTACTGTCCAATAGGATCCATTCTTCATTAAGGTCCTTGATCATCAATCCTAGATCTGCTTCTTCAATCTCATTCAAATCCTGGTTGTCATAGTAGAAATGAACCATTCCACTGTAGCTTTCTACCGGGTTAGTCCACATGATTACTTTTTTGATACTCTGTGGACTCGAAATGGGAGTTTCAAACGAGGTCACCTCGTTGGGTCCTTGTAGATCATAGTTGGTAGAAGGCTGTAATTCTGCACCATTTATATAAAGTGATCCACCATCATTGATAGACAAGCTGCTGCCAGAGGTCAATGTCAGATCTTGTGCGGTCGCAATAGTTGCAGAGAATAGGAACAGAAAAGTAATTTTCAACATAAAGGGATCTTATAAGATGATGGTGATCAATGGTTTCCATCACCTACAATAATAAGGTTAATTAAGATGCTTTGGGCATAAATTCGATTAACGGTATCTTTTTGATGAAATTAAAAGATCTTTTGAATCTCGAAAGGTGCATTCATCGAATTCTTATACAATGCATATTCAAGAATCTTTTTCATTTTCTGTTCAGATATCATATAATCGTTAAATCAGAAATGCCTTAAGGACAATAAGTCTATGAAAGCTTTATTTCAACTTATGGGTTCTCAAACCATAGGAAAGTTGTATTTTCATTTTTTAAATTTATACCAACTAATATAGAATCACAGCGCTTTTGAACACAACGAGCATAATTTTTAAAAGATGTTTTTTTACCATCGTTTTGTTTGTCGCTACGCTCATTTGCCACGCTCAAACGGAAGTTTCGGACGATAAACAAGAACAGGTTCAAAGGGAAGAGCTATATAAATTACGTGACGAAATAAGGAGAGCCTATGAAAGTCAGGATTACGCGACTACTATTGAATTAGGTAAAAAGGGAAGAGAGCTTAGTGACGATAAAAGATTATATCAGTACTATACGTTGATATCTAGCAATCTCGCTAATGCTTTGATCAAAATAGAAGATACTACAACGGCTATAAGCATTTTTGAAGAATCCCTTGAGAAAGCTAAAATTTATCAAACGGTCGATGCCCCAGAGAAGGAGAGGCTAGAGATTCTAATCTCTGCCAACATCGATCTGGGTAACGTACTCGCTTTGACAGGTAAGTTTGAACAAGCTATTGAAAAATATAAAGAAGTTCTTGAGCTTACTGACGATTCTGATTCAGTAGGATTATTCATTATCAACTATAATATTGCAGAATGCTATTTGGAATTAGGTGATCCCGATGCTGCCTTTCCTTACTTGATAGAATCTAACCGACTGGTCGATACACTTGATATAGACGTTTATTCTGCGACAGCCGGACTCTTATCAGGTAAGTATTACTACCGACAAGGTGATTATTTACGTGCACTGGAAGAGCTCGATAGAAGTGTTGACCTGGCAAAATCTGTCGATTATGTTGAGGTGATAATAGAATCTTATGAGTACACGATAAACTCTCATAAGGCGCTGGGAAATTTTGAGGAAGCTTTAAAGGTTTCTGAAAAATTGGATGAAATTCAAAATAGAAAATTCGAAACCGACCGTATTGAAGCCGTTCAAAATGCCAGAGCTAGTTTTGAAGTTGACGAGATGAAGAGAACGATGGAGGCAGAGATCAGGTCGAGTAGACTTGAAGCAACTATTCTATGGTCGTCGATCGCTTTATTTATAGCAATAATTTTAGTCGTTATCCTATTTATAGGTTTTTACAGGATTAAAAAATTGAATAAAGATCTGATAGAGAAAAATGCAGTGTATTTAAAGGAAAAAGACAAAAGTGAAAAATTACTGACGGCAAGAAACGCTTTGTTCTCCAGAATAAGTCATGAACTAAGAACGCCTATGTATGGTATCGTTGGAATTTCCAATATTTTGATGGAAGACAATGAAATACCTGAAACTCAAATGGAGAACGTGAGGTCTTTAAAATATAGTGCTGATTATCTATTGTCCTTAATAAATAATGTTCTGGAAATGAACAAATTAAATAGGTCTACGAACAACTCTTTAGTACAGGAGGTTTTTAATATTAGAGAGCTTTGCCACCATGCTGTGGAGTCTGCAAAATTTATCTCGCCTGATCACACGAATAATTTTCAAATCGAGATAGACCCCAAAGTTTCGGAAACTTATAAAGGAGATGCTGTCAAGCTCATGCAAGTCCTCATCAATTTATTGGGTAATTCAAACAAATTTACCAAGAAGGGCAAAGTGTTCTTGAGAATCGAGCATCGCAGTTCTAAGGACAAATCCGATGTTTTACATTTTTCAGTTAAGGATACTGGTAAAGGAATTGAAAAACATAAGCTGCAGGATATTTTTGACGAGGCTAAATTCATCAACCATAATGAGGAAAACGAAGGCACAGGATTAGGTCTGCCGATAACTAAAAAGATTCTCGAGTTACAGGATTCCAATCCAGAGATTACCAGTCAAGTTGGAGAAGGTACTACCGTTCATTTTAATTTGCAGTTGGAAAAAGCCCAGGTTTCTGATCATAGTCCAAGTCGCCCAAGAATAAATAAACAAGAAGACTTACGTGGCAAGTCTATTCTAATTGTTGAGGATAACAAGATCAATCAATTAGTGACTAGGAAGATTATCGAAAGCTACAAGGGTAAATATGAAATAGCGGAGTCTGGTCTGAAGGCTGTTGAAATGGCTAAAGAGAAAAGTTATGACCTCATCCTGATGGATATTAATATGCCTCCTGGAATCGATGGATTTGAAACTACGCGACGTATAAGGGCTTTCGACGAGAGTGTGCCAATAGTGGCTCTTACAGCTGTCGAGCAAATAGAAATTGAAACCCGAATGGCCGATTCCTCGATGGATGATTATCTGATCAAGCCGTTTAAAGCAGAGGACTTCCTAGATAAGATTATCAATAACCTTATCAAATCCTAGTATACGATTTAGTACTTCACCTTAGACATTACCTATAAGTTATGTAACGGTCGGTAGCTTCGTGGTAGATTTCTCCAGTCAGTCATAGAACGATTCTGAACTACTCTTCTTTGCGCGGATAATATTAATGCTGGGGCCTTGTGTAGTCTATTAAGGTTATTTCTAGAAGCCTATTCTAACTTGCCTAAGGTACCTTAACAGGATTAAGAGCCTCTTTGGAAATGGACTGTTGTTCCATGCTGAGTGCTGAGAATTAAAATAGCTCTTCAACAAGGTGTTGAAGAGCTATTTTTATAAACTACAAACGGTTTTAAGGCCAGTTTTTCAATCTAAATATTTCTAGAACTTAGATACAACAACCCATCTTTTGATTTGGGCGTCATACATAACTAGCAACATTTCATTTTTCTTGACAGTATAATCATTTGCACTAATACCTCCGTAGATCCTGTTTTCTTCAGATGAAGATTCGTTTTCCTTTAAAATTTTCACTGTTCCAGATGTCGGATAAATAAAAGCCATAGTTCCATCAGATGCAGCTTTAAATCCTGTGATGGTAACTTCTTCATTATTGGTGTCATTACTCAATCTAATAACTGGCTTTGAGCCTCTTCTATCTCCTGGTAAAATAACTATGCCCAAATCCATGTCATTAATTAAGGCATCAGAACCTGGCTCATATAATTCTTCCAATGTTTGACCGTTAGGCAGTTCACTAGGAGTAGGATCCGTTGCAGGAAGTTGAACCCTAAGCTTGTTGCCTTCCAACACAATATTTTCATCAATTTCAATTGGGATAACGTTACCGTTAGCATCCACACCCATGATGTAAACGACATCTCCAGTTGCCTGGAAACTTTCGTTAGTCTTATCCAAGCTCCTTACCCTTAGGGTACCATTGACGTCAAGGTTTGCGGTAGGAGCATTTGTATTAACCCCAATTTGCGCCTGTGCAAAAAAACCTGTAGATAGGGTTACGGCCATTATTAGAGTAAAGATATTTTTCATTTGGGTAAATTTAGTAACTACAAAAGTAAATTTGTTACTTACAAATCACTTTGAAAACTTAATTAATCGACGTAGGACTATGAAAAATAACTTTAATCGATACAATTACTCGTTAAAATGAAGCTTGCTTAAAATTTTTTTGATTTTGTGAAGAAAATATGGTCGTGAATGAAGCGCAAATAGCTCTCTTTTAGGTATTCAAAACCTAATTAAACGACGATTTAGTAACAATTTGCATTGAGAATCTTTTCAAAATATAAGCTCTGAAAGCTAGTTGAGCTTAGTTAAATGAGTTGATGGTTTTTCTAATGCTTACTAACCTAGTCAGCAAACCCTCCAAATATTTTAAGTCAAGCATGTTCGCTCCATCGCTTTTAGCATTAGCGGGATCAAAGTGCGTCTCAATAAATAGACCGTCCACCTGGTTCACTATTCCTGCACGCGCAATCGTCTCAATCATATCTGGACGGCCGCCGGTAACACCACTAGATTGATTGGGCTGCTGCAAGCTATGTGTGACATCTAGAACCGTTGGTGCGTACTGACGCATGGTAGGAATACCTCTAAAATCAACAATCATATCTTGATAACCGAACATAGTACCACGATCTGTAATCATCACTTGTTCGTTTCCAGAATCAGTAACTTTCATTGCAGCGTGTTTCATGCTCTCAGGAGACATAAATTGTCCCTTCTTAAGGTTCACTACTTTACCCGTTTCTGCAGCGGCGACCACAAGGTCTGTTTGGCGTACTAGAAACGCAGGGATTTGCAGTACATCTACATATTCTGCAGCCATGGCGGCATCACTTACTTCATGAATATCAGTGACGGTTGGAACATTAAAAGTCTCGCTCACTTTACGCAAGATTTTTAAGGCTTTTTCATCACCTATTCCCGTGAAACTATCGATTCTACTGCGGTTAGCTTTCTTGAAACTCCCTTTGAAAACGTAAGGTATCTCAAGCTTCGCCGTGATTTCCACCACTTTCTCTGCAATTCGCAACGCCATTTCCTCACTTTCAATGGCACAAGGTCCAGAGAGTAGAAAAAAGTTGTTAGCGTCTAGATGTTGAAGCTGTGGTATTTTAGATAGATTCATATAACAAGATGGAATAGAAATTAATAATGGGAAACGGTGTGTTTATTCAGGAATAACGGTATCACCATCCCAATTGCTATAACCACCAGTTAAATTGTAGAGGTTATCAAGTCCTGCCTGCTTCATGATCTGGCAAGCCTGTACACTACGACTACCTGCTCTACAGTAAACGTAATAATTTTTGGAGGCGTCCATCTCCTGGATTCCGTTCATAAATTCTTGTGGCTGGTACAGGTCCAGTTGTTGAGCTCCAGGAATGATTCCTTCTGCTACCTCTTCATTGGTACGAACGTCTAAGATGACTTTGTTATCATCTTTTTCAGTCAACTCTTTCCACTCTTGATTGCTTAGATTTTTCATAATGCTTGGGTTTCTACGGGTGCACCCGCAATGTTTTTGATGGCTCCATAACCACCTTCTACGTTAATCATGTTTTTAAGTCCTTGAGACTGCGCTATACTCGCATAAATTACAGATCTATATCCACCAGCACAGTGAACATGGTAAGTGGTATCTGCTTTCAGTTTTTTGATATTCTCGTGCGCCTCGTCTAAGGTATACAAAGGGACATTATTCAAGTGGGATTTTTGATATTCCACAGGTTTTCTTACATCAAGAACATGTTGTACCTGACCTTGCTCCAATTCTCTTACAAAGTCAGCAGCCGTGATGTTTTCAATAGTCTCCACTTCAAAACCAGCTTCTCGCCAGGCCTCAAAACCTCCTTGCAAAAATCCGTTTACGTTATCATAGCCTACTCTGGCCAGTCTGGTAACCGCTTCTTCTTCACGTCCATCTGGCGCTACTAGAACTATTTTTTGATCAATATCCTGAATCAATGAACCTACCCATGGTGCAAACTGTCCATCAAGTCCTATAAACCACGATCCTTCAATGTGACCTGCGGTAAATTCTTGCGGGCTTCTAACATCCAGGACTAAATAAGCCTCATCTTCTGCAAGGCTTTTAAAAGCTTTGGGCTTGATGGCCGTTAAACCACGTCTCAGCACCTCGTCGATGCTAGAGTTCACACCACGATTCATCTGGACATTCATAGGGAAATAGGCTGGTGGTGGCGCAATACCTTGGGTGACCTCTTTAACAAAGTCTTCTTTACTCAAATCTGCTGCAAGGGCATAGTTGGTAGCTTTTTGATTGCCTAGGGAATCGCTGGTCTCGCTGCTCATATTTTTTCCACAAGCACTGCCAGCACCATGAGCTGGATATACAATGACATGATCTGGCAGCGGCATGATGACATTGCGCAGTGAATCATATAATAATCCTGCCAGGTCTTCCTTGGTCAAATCAGATTTTACGGCAAGATCTGGTCTTCCCACATCACCTATGAATAAGGTGTCTCCGGTAAAAAGCGCTTTGGCTTTGCCTGTATTATCTTTCAATAAATAGCAGGAAGATTCCATGGTGTGACCAGGCGTATGTAGCAAGGTAACACTGACGTTTCCAATGGAGAAAGATTGATGGTGTCTCGCTTTCGCGAAAGCGTAACTCGTCTCAGCATTGGGACCTATAACAATCGTGGCACCTGTTTTTTGAGCAAGATCTACATGACCGCTCACAAAATCTGCATGAAAATGGGTGAGAAAAATATATTTAATGGTGGCATTATCCTCGCTCGCGCGATCAATGTATTGCTGTACTTCCCTTAAAGGATCAATTACCGCAGCCTCGTTTCCCGAAGAAATATAGTAGGTTCCCTGCGCCAGACATTTTGTATAATATTGCTCTAAAACCATGTCAACTGTTTATGCAAAAATACGCATAATCTTGTGGGTTGAGAGGAAATGGAGAAGAAGCCTGAGCGTCTACTTTTTGATGGAACAACCTATCGCCACGGTAGTTTTAGGCTCAACCTCTGTGTTGTTGAGCAATGCATCCAGGGCATCTCTTAAAAAGTGATTCTTGACCGCGCTGGCGTCTTTATGATTATCATCGATGGCACCTATATAACGTACCATATTTTTATCACCTTCTTTTTTCAACAGGAATACATGAGGTGTTTTAGTCGCACCATATTGCGGATAGATGTCTTGATTTTCATCAAATAAATAAGGGAATGTAAAGCCCTTTTGTTTAGCTCGTTTCTTCATGTTCTCAAAGCTATCATCAGGATACAACTCTGGATTATTGGGATTGATAGCGATCACTGGATAACCTTTCTTTTTATATTCTTTATCAATGGCAATAATCCTATCCTCATAGGCTTTGCTATAAGGACAATGATTACAGGTAAAAATGATGATATAACCTTGAGCTTTAGGATAATCACTTAATGACTTATAGGTACCATCGATATTTTTTAAATTAAAATCGGTTGCTACATCACCTATTTGGTAGCCTGCTAGGTCCTCTACTTGATCGATTTCATAATTGGGATCTTCATCGACAACTTCGGTATCGCTGTCCTTCTCGGGATTGTCGGCATATAGCTGATCTGATGACGTGTAATCCATCACACCAAAAAGGATCGCCACCGATAGGGCAATCAAGCAAACAACAGTTAATATTTTAAGCGTTTTCATAGAAATTTATTGACTTCTTCTTCCAACTCTGAGGCAGTGAAAGAAGTATTATAGAACATTTTTTTTGAGCCTTTTTGAATCAAGGTTGCTGGAATGGCACCATCCCAATGTTGATCTACCATAGGGATCCATTCGGCAGCATAGGGATCGTCCAACAATTTGACGGTTGCGGTAATGTTGTTTTCTTCTAGAAAGGGATTGACCAATTGCTCCACATTTTCAACATCATCAAGACTGATTAAAATCACCTCGACATTTTCATTGTCATCAATGGCAACAAAGGCTGGCAATTCTTCTACACAAGGCAGACACCAGGTTGCCCAAAAATTGATCACTTGAACTTTATCAGTTGCCGGTTGATCGATTAACTGAGTAAGATAGTCTCTTTGAACTACTTCAGTAGTGCTTGGCTCCTTAGTAGTACAGGAAACAGCTGCGATTGCCATCAATAATAAAAGGGTCATTTTTTTCACGTGCGGAAGATAATTCAACAGTGTAATTTGATATTGATATTTAACTAACCTTAGCTATATCGTGACAAATATTGTGGGAATTTAATAGGTAAAATATTACAAATCAGGATTTAATCAATTCTTTCATGCGCTCTACCACCTGAAAAGCTGCCGGGCAGATAAAAGTATTTGCAATGGTGAGCGATGCGATCTGGGTAAGCTTCCTGCGATCTGTATGTGGATACTCACTACAGGCTTTAGGACGAACTTCATAAATCCCACAATAATTATCAGCGCCTAAAAAGGGACAAGGAACCGTTTGTAACACATAATCTTGATCTTCATCAACGCGCAGATAGGTATCAATAAAGGCTGCCGGCTTCATTTTGAAGTGTTTTGCAATCCGGTTGATGTCATTTTGCGTAAATAAAGGTCCAGTGGTTTTGCAACAGTTGGCGCAAGTAAGACAATCTATTTCTTCAAAGGCTTCATCGTGAAGTTCTTGAGTAATGGAATCCAGATTCTTAGGCGCTTTGCGCTTCAATTTCTTGAAAAAGGCGACATTCTCTTTTTTGCGTTGTGCGGCTAATGATGGAAGATCTTCTGGTGAAATCATGCAGGGCTCAAGGCCATATCTTAAAGTTATGGCAATTTAAAAAGAAGCTTTTGGCTTTTAGGTGTGATCCACCTAATTTGTAACTATAAAAATTAAAAATGAAAAAATTAATAACGCTTTTGTTCGTCATCAGTCTAATGGGTTGCTCCAGCGATGATGGTAATAATGATGTGGATAATGGTAACAATGCAGGCAATGGAAATGCTAACCTACGAGCTACCGGCGCCAGTGCAGAAGAGCTGCTAAGATCTGCAGAATATGATCAACTTGAGATTGAGGTGATCTATATCAACGGCGCAAGGCCAGAAACGGAAACGCTAGTGAACCTAAGAACGTTTTTGCAAGAGCGACTTAATAAGCCTGATGGTATTACCATCATTGAGCGCAACATCACAGACAGCACCGGTGAGAACTACACGATAGAAGAAATCGACGATCTCGAACAAGCAAACAGAACCAGTTTTACCAGAGATAATACTATTGCCGTGAGCATCATTGTGGCAGATAAACCTAATGAAAGAGATGAAGGGAATTCTGTGGTTTTGGGAACCGCCTACCGCAACACATCGCTGGTCATCTATCAAAGTACCATCGAGCGTTTTAGCGGTGGTTTGAATCAGCCATCACGAGTGAATTTGGAAACTACGGTTTACAATCATGAGTTTACCCATCTTATGGGCTTAGTCAATCTAGGCACACCTTTACAAAGCCAGCATGAAGATGCCGATAACGAGAATCATTGCGATGTACAGGGTTGTTTGATGTTTTTTGAAATCAACGGTGGTAATGTTTTAAACATGATGAACATGAGCAGCATACCACAACTGGATGCACAGTGTCTGGCAGATCTGCGAGCTAATGGCGGCAGGTAAGCTTTTAAATTTCTTGAACGATTCTCAGGTAGGTGACAGGAGCAGTACAGTTAGCATCTGGTGGGCAATCAGGTTCAAGAGTTAATTCTTGACCTGATTCATTTAAAGTGTAGAAATAAACTGGATCTCCAGAATTGGTTCTTTGTAGATTTTCTCTTGTAGTAAAACTACCATCGGTACTTATCTCAAATACATCCAGATAAAGTTCTAGTTTGTTGCCATTGATGGCGACCCATCGACCTTCTTCATACTGCTGGAAACCCAGAAACTCCTGGGTGCTCAGGTCGATTCCCGTAACGCTGTAGATGTAGGTACCATCAGCCCTGAAATTGAAAAATTCCTTTCGTTCAATATCACTGTCGGTGGTGACATTTTCCCAGGTGCCCACAAGGTCTTGATTAAAAACAGAGTCTTCGTCGCACTGGAATGCTGTGGTCAATAGTATTAGACCCAATAGAATGGAGTATACACGAACAGCTTTCATAGATTGGTTTCACTATAGATGATCCATTCCTCAAAAGGTTGCGTCGGGCAACATGATATTTTTAGTTCGCTTTCGCGAAAGCGAACTCAACACACCACTACTTTTTTGCAGCTTCTCTGTGTCGCTCTCTAGCTAAAAGCGTGTTCTTCAACAACATGGCGATTGTCATAGGACCAACACCGCCAGGAACTGGAGTGATGTGACTGGCTTTTTTGGAAACGTTTTCATAGTCCACATCTCCAGTGATGTAATAGCCGCGCTCGCGGGTTTCATCTGGAACGCGTGTGATTCCCACATCGATGATAACGGCGCCATCTTTTACCATTTCGGCTTTAAGGAAACCTGGAACTCCCAAAGCAGTGATGATAATATCTGCCTGAGAGGTGATCTGAGTGATGTTTTTAGTGTGACTGTGCGTTAGGGTCACGGTAGAATTACCTGGAAAACCTTTTCTTCCCATCAAGATACTCATGGGACGACCCACGATATGGGAACGGCCTATAACAACCGTGTGTTTTCCTTTTGTAGAAACCTCATAACGCTCCAGCAATTCCAGAATACCAAAAGGTGTTGCTGGAATAAAGGTGCTCATATCCAGCGCCATGCGGCCAAAATTTGTGGGATGGAATCCATCCACATCCTTATCTGGATCTACGGCCATCAAGACTTTTTGGGTATCGATTTGTTTAGGCAATGGCAACTGGACGATAAAGCCGTCGATGTCTGGATTATTGTTGAGCTTATGGATCTCGCGCAGTAATTCCGTTTCACTAGTGGTGTTGGGCATGCGTACCATGGTACTTTCAAAACCTACACGCTCACATGCGCGAACTTTTGAACCTACATAAGTCAAGCTCGCACCATCGTTACCAACGATTACCGCGGCCAGGTGTGGTACCTTCTCACCATTGTTCTTCATTTCCTGAACGATCTCTTTGATCTCGTCCTTTATATCATTTGAAGTTTTTTTACCGTCTAGGATGGTCATAATTTATAGGTTGTTAGCAATTATTTCTACTGTGTTACTGTGATGGATGTTTTTTGAACAAGTTAATCTCAAATCTCAAATCTCAAATCTCAAATCTCAAATCTCAAATCTATTTTTTGATCATGGAATTGAATATTAACTTCAATTGGTTGGCTTCATCAATTAAGTCTAAATATAGGTCATGATCGTCAGTATTATTTTCCTGCAATAAGCGTAACCAATAACCACATTCTTTTGCTTCTTTGCGACAGATTTTGATCCTATGTTGAAAATCTTTTAAGCTGATGTGCTCATTTGATTCGATATAATTTGCGCCAACAGATCCACTGCTTCTAATTAATTGTTTACCATCCTCCTGATTTTGCAAATTATATTTTAAACCTCTAACTAATTTACGCACATCATTAGCAAAATTATAAGTCCTCTTCTCTAGTTCAAACGGCTTTTCTTTCATCACAGCAAGTTCAATAGAGTAAATGGTGGTTTTGTGATTTGGGATTTAAGGTTTTCTCCTTGCTCTTTATTATCTGGTGCTTGGGATTTTCTTTCAATTTGTGATTTGAATTTTAAGCGCAGCGAGTATTTGGAATTTGGAGCACAGCGACCTTACCTCATTTTGCTCATGGCCTGCATCATTGCCTTGCCTTTACCGCCTTGCATCATCTTCATCATTTTACTCATCTGGTCAAATTGTTTTAACAGCTGATTGACCTCTGTCACAGACGTACCGCTACCGGCAGCAATGCGTTTTTTACGGGAGCCGTTGATGACCTGTGGCTGTGTTCTTTCTTGTACGGTCATGGAATGGATAATGGCTTCAATACCTTTAAAGGCATCATCGTCAATGTCCACATCTTTCAACATTTTACCAGCACCAGGAATCATTCCCATGAGATCCTTCATGTTTCCCATTTTCTTGATTTGCTGGATCTGGTTCAAGAAATCATCAAAACCGAATTGATTTTTGGCAATCTTCTTACTCAGCTTGCGGGCTTCCTCTTCATCAAACTGTTCTTGGGCACGCTCTACCAGCGATACGACATCACCCATTCCCAGAATACGATCTGCCATACGTTCTGGATAGAACACATCGATCGCTTCCATTTTCTCACCGGTACCAATAAACTTGATAGGCTTGTCCACCACAGATTTGATCGACAAGGCCGCACCACCGCGAGTATCACCATCCAGCTTAGTTAGGACGACACCATCAAAATTTAGGCGCTCGTTAAAGGCCTTGGCCGTATTGACCGCATCTTGACCCGTCATGGAATCTACTACAAATAAGGTCTCGTGTGGTTTGACCGCAGCATGAACATCTGCAATCTCGGTCATCATTTGCTCATCAATGGCAAGTCGGCCAGCGGTATCTATAATCACCGCATTAAATCCGTTTTGTTTGGCATAGGCGATCGCGGCTTGAGAAATCTTTACAGGATCTTTCTCATCACGGTTGGAAAATACCTCAACACCTATTTGCTCACCTACAACGTGCAGCTGGTCGATCGCCGCAGGACGATAGATATCACAGGCAACCAACAAGGGTTTTTTACTCTTTTTGGTTTTAAGGAAGTTAGCCAGTTTACCAGAAAAGGTCGTTTTACCAGAACCTTGTAGACCAGACATCAAGATAATGCTAGGGTTGCCAGAAAGGTTGATGCCCTCTACAGAGCCGCCCATTAATTCTGTTAGCTCGTCCTTGACAATTTTAGTAAGTAGCTGTCCTGGCTTGAGCGTCGTGAGAACGCCTTGACCTAGTGCCTTTTGCTTTGCCGTTGCGGTAAATTCTTTGGCGATTTTATAATTGACATCGGCATCTACAAGTGCGCGACGTATTTCTTTTAGTGTATCTGCAACGTTGACTTCTGTGATGCTACCGTGTCCCTTAAGGACGTGCATCGCTTTGTCCAGCTTATCCGTTAAATTATCAAACATATTCTATACTCGTTTTTGAAGATGGCAAAGATAGAATTTCGTTGCATGGCGTTCAAGGTTTTACAATGTTAATCTATTAGATATGGCGATGGATGTGTTCGCTTTCGCGAAAGCGAGATCTTACTGCAAGGAAATAATCTACATCATCATGAAATAGACACGGCTGTTTATGGAATTTGTAGGAAAATAGGGTGTAGAGTTAGATTATTGTTATTTATAGACTATCTTAATCTTGATTAGCTAATAATTTCTAAAGAAAATTATTTTTTCAACAAAACGGCGTTAGCTTTAAATGCGAACTACGACATTACACAAATAACAACTAAACTATTATTTTATGAAATCTTTACTTTTAAATCTGGAAGTAGCCCAAATGGCTACCGATGATTATGTTGGTTTTACCTTCTTTGTAGGTAGTATGGCCATGATGGCTGCCAGTGCATTCTTCTTTTTGTCATTGAGTAATTTCAATACAAAATGGAGAACGTCTGTGTTAGTATCTGGTTTGATCACCTTTATTGCAGCAGTACATTACTTCTACATGAGAGATTATTATGCCACGTTTGATGATTCCCCAACGTTCTTTAGATACGTTGACTGGGTATTGACCGTGCCGCTTATGTGTGTGGAGTTCTATCTTATCTTAAAGGTAGCCGGTGCAAAGGTAGGCTTGATGTGGAAGTTAATTTTCCTATCTGTAGTGATGCTGGTTACAGGATACTTTGGTGAGGTTGTAGCTTTAGGTAACCCTACTGGACAATGGATTTGGGGATTGATCTCTGGTATCGCATACTTTATGATCGTATATATTATCTGGTTTGGTGAGGCTAAGAAGCTTGCGGTATCTGCAGGTGGTTCCGTTTTGAAAGCCCACAAAATACTTTGTTGGTTTGTTCTTGTTGGATGGGCGATCTATCCACTAGGATACATTTTAGGAACTGAAGGTGGTTTATTCGGTCTACAGTTAGTAGAAGATCCCAAGGCGGCTCAAGAGTCCATGGATGTGGTCTACAACATAGGAGATGCCATTAATAAAATCGGTTTTGGTCTTGTGATTTATGCTCTAGCAACGAGCTCTATGAAGGACAAAGCAACCGCATAGATTTTTTAAATATTCATAAATGAGCCACTTTCCTTTTGGGAAGTGGCTTTTTTAATTTGTGAGTGCGACGCTACTCTTTAACACGATTATATCATACTTGGTACCAACTAATTTTATTTTTATCAGGAATCAATTAATAGACAATCTCACATGAGTTTTATAGATAAAATGCTGGGTAATGCAGGAGAAGTTACCGCAGAAGAATTGCTGAAAGAATATGGTCATCTCCTTATTGAAGGCGAAACTATTGAAATGGGATTTGTCCTTTTTAGAGATGTATTCCTGTTCACCACAAAGCGCTTGATCTTGATTGACAAACAAGGGCTGACGGGAAAGAAAATGGATGTGAAGTCCATGCCTTATAAAAGCATCTCAAGATTCTCACTGGAGACTGCTGGGACCTTTGACCGTGATGCGGAACTTAAAATCTGGATCTCAAGCGAGAACTTGCCCAGTGTAAGTAAGAAATTCTCAAAGGCGGTAGATGTTTATAAGGTACAAAGACTGCTGGCTACCAAGACGTGCTAGAATATGGTCTAGCTATCCATGCTAACCGTATAGATGATGTCAGTTCAATCCTGAAGTTTTAGATTTTGGGATCACATAATCCTTTCATCACGCGGACAGTTTAAACCGTGCTGATTTACTCTCAAAGAAAAATCCCTTCTGCAATTAATACAGAAGGGATTTTTTTATTCAAATCTCTATGGAGATCTAACCTCTAGTTGATACCGACAACTTCCAGTTCAAATACCAGATCTTGTCCGGCAAGTGGGTGATTGGCATCTACAATGATAAAATCATCCTTTACATCTGCAACGCGCAATTGACGCTCAGATCCATCTGGATTTTTTGCCATCAATCCCATTCCTACTTCTGGTTTGATTTCTTCTGGCAATTGATTGCGTTCAACTTTATGGAACAATTCTTTTTGAACATCACCATAAGCTTCAGCCATAGGGATTTCAATCGTTTTTTTCTCGTTCACCTTCATTCCGGTCAGTCCTTTTTCAAAACCTGGAATCAATTGGTTTTGGCCCAATTTTGCTTCTAAAGGTTCTCTATTTTCTGATGTATCAAAGACACGACCGTCATTTTTCAATTTACCCGTGTAATGAACTTTTACCGTATCGTTTGCTTGTACTTGACTCATAATAATTCACTTTTTTGTGTGAGCGGCAAAGGTGAAAAATGCAACGGCCAAACCCAAACTAATACCATGATAACTAGCTGGATTAAGAAAGACTTAACAACTTAACTCGCTGTTTGTTAAATGACAGCGTGATTGAGAACCAAATTTTGTTCAAATGGAGTAATTGTTAACTTGTATTTGAATGTTGGACTGCCTTGATTGGTTTTGATTGATGGTGTTATGTGTTATTCTCAAATGATGGATCGTATAGTACATATGGCATTGCTATGTATGACAAGAGGAATGCGTGCTGGATGGGTTTTATTTGGTCTTCTTATCAAACTGAAAATCCGTGAGGATTTTCGTAAGTAGGCTTGCACTAGCAATTAATTTTATACGTTGTTGGCGGTAGTTTTTATTCCTTAAGGAACTTCATATTTATAAACTACTTTGGTCAATTTGTTTTCTGTAAATTCCATTTCAGCTAAGAATTCAAGTCCTCCTAGAACAAAAGGTTTTAACCCTCCAACTTTATTGGATTCTTCATTTTCAAGCATAACAAAACGCCACTCTAACAAGTCTTTGTCATTTACTTGTTCGACCGAATCAGGGGTTCCAAAGATTTTCTTTACTTCATTAATTGACAAGCCAAGTCTTATTCCTTTCTCAGTTTGAATCCTGTTTAATTCAATGGTCTTTTTGTGGTTATTGACTTCTATTCCTTCAAATTGTAGCAGACTGATTAATTCCGGATCGGTAATTTCTTTTCTGTTAGAATTGCTGTAGTTATAGAGTAGTCAGTATATGGAACGAAATATAGATTGCTCTTACCGTCCGAACTAATAAACCACTTAGAACTATCTTCTTTAAACTGGCTGAATTGAGAAGCATTTATATCAAAGAAGTCAGGCTGTATTCCATTCGTGTAGTTTGGTTTGTCCATTTGAACTTCTGACGATCTAATACTGTTAGAAGTGTGTTCTTCTACTATTACCTCTTTCTCTTCTTGTGGTTTTTCAACTTTCAAAACAGGAATGTCCAAGTCTGATTCCTTTTCAGCAGAATTATTCTGTCCGCAAGAACTCAAACTGATAACTATTAATGTGTAGATAAAGTATTTCATTTAATTACCGCCAACGGTCTCGGCTATGAGTAGTTGCGTGGTTTAGTACTTAACTTTGCAAGTACACACCAAACTGAAAATCCGCGAGGATTTTCAGAAGTAGGCGAGGACTAGCCATTAATTATACGCGGTGTTAGGGCAAGTTTTTTATTTTCTATGGAACAAATAATCTAATTCAATTTCAATTCGTGGTTTTTCAAATTGTTTGTCAGTTAATGGCGAAAACAGAATTTTATAAGGTAATCTCAAATCCTTAAAAGTCTTGAAATATGCAATATAATTTTCTCTCTCAACATAATCTCCTCTGTCAATTGATGAGCCGTGAATTAAAAGAGTTGCTGTAATATTCTCGATTTCTCCATCTGAATTTTTTAGGACGACAATATTTTCTAAATACTTATCAATCGGTTTATTGTTTTTAGTCTCAACTTTATATTTTGAGTATAAACTATCCTTTTCGATTAAAATTACTTTGTCAGTAGATTTGAAAAACGGTAAAGAAACTACATCTCCAATTCTATTCATTTTTCCAATATAGGATTTAATATCCTCATCTGTATTTAACCTTGGATATTCATTTTGAATTTCTCCATTTTGGTCATAAGTTCTTACATACGTTTTTTTTATTCTTTCGATTTTGAAATATTGGTCGACTTTTTCTTGATAATCGAAAAATGAATTTTTAAATTCTTCTGTGCTATTTGCTATCCATTCAGTTTCTATTTCTCCAAATAAGTCAAAACCTATTAAAGTCATTACATTATTCTGGATTGTGGAATAAGGAATTTTAATCTAAATCTACCAAAGAGGTTTTTGCCTAATTTTCCATCGTTATCTTTCAGTAGTTCCATATTCTCGAATAGTGTTCCATAAAAACTGAACTTATCGATTGTTTTATCAATCATTTTTGAATAGTCTGATAAATTATAAAAATTAGTGTTCTTTTTATGATTTACTATATCTAATAAAAAGACATTATTTCTCGTTAAATCTTTTGGGTAAATGTCTTTTGATAAATTTCCTCTTAAAATATAATGTTTAACAATTTTCTTTTTTTGAATTAATTGAAAATCATAAATGACATTGTTAAGTAAATATTTATTCCAAATTTCTCCTTGTTTTAGAGAGTCAAGGCTTTTGAATTCAGGATTTTCTGAAACTAAATTTTCGTAAGGGTCAAAAAATATAACTTTAAGTTCATAATTCTCAAACTCAAGTTTTTCAATTGTTTTAGATTTCTGCGCAAATGAAGTATTTAGTCCGAATATTAAGAAGGTAATTAAAAGGACAAATTTTTCTTTCATAGTTCAATTTTGGGTTTTTTGGCAAATTTGCCCTAACGGTTTGGTATAACCGTCAGTTACGGATTAATATGCGTTAATTTTCGGTTAAGTACTGGCGTTAGCAATTCCGAGTGGATTCGCACGTAGTCGAATCCGCCGTAATTGCCGTTATACATTGTTGGCGATAGTTTTTTATTTTGCTATTCATTTAACCTTATAAATTCATTTGTGAAATCCGTATCAGAGGTTTTTAGGAAAAGAGTGTCTTTTTCCGAATTCAGTCGGTAATGCATTATAAAGTCCGTTTCTAATTCAGGGTCAATGTTTGTCAGTTGCGTATAGTAAATTTTTGTACTGTCATTTTTCCAAGAAAATTTAGTTCTTTTTTCCCAAGCGTTGTAAATCAGAGAATCTTTGAAAAATTCTAATTCAACAATATTCGCGCTTTTGGTAGATTTCCAATGTCCAATTAGGTCAGGATTAATGTTGTTTTCTGAACAACTTTGTAAAAATGATACTAATATTAAAATTCTGATTGCGTTTTTCATTCAAATTAATGCCAACGGTCTCGGCTATGAGTAGTTGCGTGGTTTAGCACTTAACATTGCAAGTACACACCAAACTGAAAATCCGTGAGGATTTTCAGAAGTAGGCGAGAACAAGCAATTACTTATAGCCATTGTTGAGTGTAGTTTTTTTATTCGGTTATTCTGTTTTTCAAATCCATTTGACCGTGTAAAATTCTTGTTATTTCAATCGGATGGTCAATTCTTTTTCGATAAAATATT
Organism: Nonlabens sp. YIK11; assembly: GCF_001413925.1. NCBI lineage: Bacteria > Pseudomonadati > Bacteroidota > Flavobacteriia > Flavobacteriales > Flavobacteriaceae > Nonlabens > Nonlabens sp. YIK11. Next base: position 3,014,629 of record NZ_LBMJ01000001.1, on the reverse strand, counting down.
ATGTGTCGATTTGCTTTTAGTCCGAAAAGGTTAGATTTAATCCCATTATAGTTTTTTCCTAATTCTTGATTGTCAGCTATATCTTGGCAAATATCAAGAAGCATATCGTAATATCTGTCAGCTTGATTTTCAGACCAATTCTCAACTGTATACTCCCAAATTCTATTTAAGTCAGCTACAGCCTTATTGGTCAATTCGTATTTAGCCATTCTTTTTGCGTTTAGCTTTTAATTCCTCAAGATTTTTTTTTGGGTCGAAATCGTGAGCAATTCCACTATCAATTCCTTCTTGAATAGCATTTCTTAACGCAATTACTTTGCTTTCCTCATTTTCTAAAAGTCGAAGTCCAGCTCTGATTACTTCGCTTACATTTTTATACCGTCCAGCAGAAACTTGGGTTTGTACAAACTGGTCAAAATAATTTCCGAGCGATATTGATGTATTTTTCATTTTAATCATTTTTATCAAACATACCAATTTTTGGTAAAAAATCAAATTTTCTAGATTTTCGCTCAAATCACACCGAACAGCTAACGGTCTATTATAACCGTCAGTTACGGGTTAATATGCGTTAATTTTCGGTTAAGCACTAACTTTAGCAATTCCGAGTGGATTCGGACGTAGTCGAATCCGCCGTAATTGCGGTGATATATTGTTGGCAGTAGTTTTTTTTAATCAAAGTCAAAATTGAATTTTACATTGGAGTAGACATAAGATTTTTGTCCAATTGTCTTTTGAATAGAAATTGGAGATACACAATATCCACTTTCAATTAGTTTGTCTTTTAATACCTCTGGAAATTGAGGGTTTATTCTTTTTATTTTGGATTCTGATTCAAACAATTTTGTTAATGTAAACTTGAGTTTATTCTTATATGCACTCTTTACAAAAACGTGAGTTAATTGAGAGTCAATTTGATATCTAACCTCTTCTCGTATATCGATAATGATTTTCCAAAATGATTCTGAATATAAAGATGCAGGCTCTATAAATCCATAAATGTGACCAACAGGAGTTAACAAACTTCCTCCATGCTCTTTACGAACTATATGAAATAACTCGCCAATTATTCCATCCTTATACAGAGATCTAAAGTGAATCGTATAGTCTAAAACATCTATTTGTTTATTGTTCATTTAAATTACTGGCAACGGCAAAGGTATAATGCGTGTGAGGCGTTCCCTTACGTTTGGCTGTAACCTTGCCATTGATTGGTTTTGATGGATGAAGATAGTTAATGTTGTTGAATAGAAGCCTCGCGTGGAGCATCCTGCATCCGACGAGCACCGCGAGAGGAATGCGTGCATTATGCGCTTTATGCTATGTTCGTATCAGTTGGTGGAGGAAGCGAGATCCTATCCAGGTAAACACCTACCTTTTGAATAGGCTTTGAATAACGGTTGCCGTTTCTGTCTTCGACGAGCGAGGTAGGAATGAGAGGAAGACATAAGAGTATATGGGAAGCCTGTCTGCCGGCATACAGGTCTTGAAATTTTGTGTTCCCCTGACTGGTTGAAGATCTTGATAATGCAGGCACTCAAATGATTCGTGATTCTAAGCCTTAGCTTCAAAATTTCATAGCGGAGAGCTACGGCCGCAGGCAATTGGCCTGAACGGTCTTGGCTATGAGTAGTGCGGGCGCAAACACGCACTTTCCTTTCGATTAGGTACATAGCCAAAACCTTGTTTTCTTGCTTATTATCTTTTCTTTTTAATGAGCCAAAACAAGGCTTTGGCGGTCTTTGCAAAATAGCGATTTTTTTGGGGCTAAGCACCTAATCCCGAATTACTTATAGTCGTTTTTGGCAACTGGCAGTTTCAGTATGTTAATTCTACTCCATTAATTTTTCAATAACAGTACTATAATTATCTGTTAGCTCTATATACTTTTCTAGTTTTTGGGCAATATTTATTACGTGGGTATAGCCTGGTGCGTTCATGTCGTATGTATTGAGAGTAGTGGGCAGAGCGAGAATTTCATTAAACTCTTCTTTGGTAATACTAAAATCCTTGGAGATTGTCTCTTTGAGGAAATGAATAAAATTGTTAATATCAAAAAATCTATACTTAAACTTGCTTGAATGCGGCAGGCTAGCGTAGCCTCCTTTCACAAATGTGGGCTTGAACAAAAATTTATTTTTACTGGATGATTTTTTATTCCCATTATAGAACAGTTTTATTGGCTTGTTACTGGTTGCAGTATAATTAACCTTATCTGCCCGAATGATAGCGAATAAATTTTTTTCTCTATATTGACTCACATTATACATTATTGTATTAACAGAATCCCTATAAAATTTCTTATTGTTTTCAATTTCATTTTCCCTAAGCTTTCCAGCGGCATTTTTATGAAATTTATACTCTATCATTGGGCTGAATTTCCCGAACTGTACCGTGGGCGACAGAAGTTTTTCAAAATTGTACCCGTTACTTCCTTTTAATGCGTCAAGTGGTTCAGGTTCCCCTTCTTTATAGAACTTTAAATCGGTAGATCTGTAGCTTATAAAAGGAGTGGCATATGTATATACACTCATATCTTCTACTATTTCTTCTGGATTTTTTCTCATCATTACATCATATCCCGATTCTCCACCAATACCATAAATAGCCGAATGTGCTGGTTTATAGTATTTTTTTTATAATCTATTTTTTCATTTTTACCTTTATGTGTGGAGGAATAATAGGACAGTGGAGCATTAGTCCATTGGGTTTTGTAGTCATTGTTTGTGAGCCACTCCGTACCTTCAAAGTTTGAAATGGGAAAAGTCAAATAGATATATCTGTCATCCAAAACATACATAAGTGCAATTGTTTTTTTATCGGTGCTTAAATATTTACAAATTACCGGTTCTATTCTCTCGCTGTCCTTATTTCGCACTCTATCAAGCCTGGGCAATTCATTTTTTAAGTATTGGTCAAACTGCAAATCATCAACTGTAATTTCTCTATTGTCTGTGACTTCTACAAATTTATCGAACATATCAATCAATCTATAATCGGGTTTTTCAAGCTGTGAAAGCAAACTATAGATCCCTGGTTTTATATCATAGCTGTTCCAGTTCGCTCTTATGTTTGGATAATTTTCCATAAATGATAAAATGTTATAGACTTTTGCCTTATCTGCATTAAATCTTTCGTGATGTATGGTTGGTTTAATTGCACTTCCAAGAATTTTTTTGTCCAATTTTATATTCATAAGATGCTGCCCTTTAATAGTAACATGATTTCTTGATGAATATCCACCAAGATGGTTGTTATCGTCGATTCCCTGTTCTGTTTTTATCTCAAAATCTAAACGAAGTTTGTCACCCTCGAAATAAATATCGGTAATTCTTTGCTGCACAATTGCGCCGTAACTATAATAGGATCTATTACCAAATAATAGATAGTACTCCATGATGAACTGTTTTATATCGTCTGGCTCGTCTGGGATATTTTTTGATGCGTATTTTTTTCGAATTTCAGCTATGTCATCTTTGTTGATTTGATTGAGTGCTTTACCCTGTTTTTCAAATTCTTGATCTCCCCACCTCTCGTTCATTGCATTGTTTATACGTTTATTGCTTCCGTCAAATATATCTGCCAGCACTCCGCCCAAGGCATTGCCCAACTCTTCTACAATCACTTTATTATTTCTATTATCGCGCTCGTAATCTGCCATTACCTGTGCCTGTCCGCTGGAGTATCCTCTTATTTCAAGTTCCTTAACACGTTGAGAAAACTTGTAATTGCTTATATTCAACCTAGATTTTTCATACTCCTCCCTAGTCATTACTTTTTTACTTTCCTTCTTGCTGGATGTAGAACTGCTATAGCTGCTGGACGTACTTTTAGAAGTATCAGAGATTTCTTGGGAAGTTGAGTTTGTGTCTTCCTCTTTTATATCTGCACACCGCTGCAATGGCCTAGCAAAGCTGGCCAGGTCTACATCAATAATAAGTAGTGTGGCACCTTGGTCTGCCGCTGTCTTTATAACTCTATCAATATCGCTTTGCCGAATGTCTGCTTGGTTAGCAACCATTGGCTTTTCTCTATACATCTCGGGCATTTGTTTTTTGGCAGCATAATAAACTGGATGAAACTCTACAGCATCTGCAATTTTAGTTTGTACTTCTTGCCACCAGTAATTATCTCGAGGATAGCAAAGTTCCTCTGATGGAAAGTAAGCTGCATACCAATGGTACTGTCTTTCATCTGGATCTGTATAATCTTTAAACATACCGTAACCTCCTATTCCGATTTTTTCAGTTATTCCCGATTTGGAGTAGCATTCACATTTTTGATCTTGCGCAAAAAGAGGAATAGTGATAAAGAGGATAAATAAATAGAGAATTGTACTTTTCATAATATAATTTTAAACAAGGGTTTGGATAGACTTATTTTTTGGTAATAGATTTTCCTAAGTTATAAGTAATGCCAATAAATGTCCTATTTCAAACATTTGATTGGTAGGTATGTCGTTTGTGACTAAATCTACAGGTGTATTTAACTCCAGAGTATTGCTAAGACGGTTAACGCGCCCCATAGCAACACCACCTGATATAATGATGCGCTCGTCCTTTCCTATGGCTAAACCAGGACCTGCAAGTATTTGAAATTTTTGATTAGCTGTAAGCATTATACCTACACTAAACATTGGTGCTATTGTACCGTAGACTCTATATTTTATATTGGCCATACTGCCAAAGCCGAAGTCATAGGGTCCATTGTCATTTTCAATAACTCGTTTTTGGCCTAGGTTATCTGTATCATCAATAGCAGTATATTCATTATCAAGAACTGAACTGATAAACATACCTGCACTAATGTCTATTTTTACGCCATTGGTTACCCAAAATCTATAGTGATACGTTTCAGGTTCGGTTTCGCTACCTATGGTATGACGCTCTAAGGTAATGTTTACAAAATCTATGTTTTTACCGTGAATATCTATAGGTAAAGTAAAATGTGTAAAGTTTGCTGAAAGCATTTTGTTAAGTAACTCAACGATGTTCTAACTATTTTCAACATAAGATTTTTGATTTGCTTTAAAAAATGCCTTTAAATCATCATCACTTTCTGTATCAGAATAAGCTTCATAAAGCAATTGTTGGCTATCCTTTATACTATTAAATGCGTTACTATATTTATCGCGTTTTTAATAAAATAAGTTTTGGTTTATAACATCTGCACCTTGTTGTATTTTAAGGTAGGTCTCTATATCGTTATATAGGTTTTTCTGTTCAGTTAGTATGAGTTGAGACGCAACCTTTAAAGAATCGTTGAAAGTTAAATCACTATCTGACTTAATTTTTAACTCGGTCTTAGCTTCATTGATTTTTACAACGCCGTAATGATCGAAAATTTCATTAATGTTGTTGTTGGCATCGATTTCCAGACTATCATCCATTTTTTCAAATTCTTCAGCTGGTAAATCTTTCGGGATTATATAATCCTCAAAATTTATTAAAGCTTCATCTTTAAAGATATTTACATATTCATGTTTTAGGACATATTTGTACTTAAACGGGTTGGCATTGGTAAGTTTAAACACTAATTGCTGTTTTGATTTAACCTTTAAACCCTTTTCATTTACAATGGAGGGTTTGCTTAAATCCAGGTCGTAAATGATGTTTCCAAGAATAGAATCATTTTGTGCGTTTAGGCAAAGTCCTGTAATAAAAATGCTGAACAGTATGAGTTTTTTCATTTTTTCCGATTCGTAGCTCCTAAAATAAGACCTTAATCTACAATTAGTCAATACCCTTTATGGGGTATTTATTGCTTGATGCCAACGGCAAAGTTATAATGCATGTGAGGCGTTCCCTTACGTTTGGCTGTTACCTTGCCTTAATTGATTTTGATGGATGAAGATAGTTAATGTTGTTGAATAGAAGCCTCTCGTGAAAAACCTGCATGCTACGAGCACCGCGAGAGGAATGATCATTACAGGCATTTTATTTTGCCTGGATATCTATTAACAGAAAGCACAACTAGTGACAATAGATTACAAAAGTAAAAAGGATTATTAAGGCAGTTTAACAAAAATTTTAATATTTCGAAAGAAAGCTATTTTCCATTTCAGATACTAAGGAGATACTAAGGAGATACTAGGGAGATACTTAGGGGATAGTGTATGGCGTTCTTGACAAATAAGTATGGATCAAGTATAGATCAAGTAACCTTAAGTCATGCTATGGTCTTGACTCCATTATTTTCTTTCCTGGGTAGTAGGCGTTATGATGCAAAAGCAAGGAGAACGCATGGAGAATGGCAAAACAGCGTAGACACTACCACTCGTGTTGGTTGAAAAACAAGAGTTGATTATCAGATTATTACCTCAAAACCTACTTTAACGCATCAAAGGCTTAAAAACCAATAAATAAGACTACTTTTGCAGCCGCTAAGAAGCGCTATTTTTATGAAAGATATTAGAAACATTGCGATTATTGCTCACGTTGACCACGGTAAAACCACACTGGTTGATAAGATCTTGCACCACTGTGAGATTTTCCGTGAGAATGAAAATACGGGAGAATTAATCCTTGATAACAACGATATTGAAAGAGAACGTGGGATCACGATTCTTGCAAAGAATGTATCTGTAATGTACAAGGGTACTAAAATCAATATCATCGACACACCTGGTCACGCAGATTTTGGTGGTGAGGTAGAACGTGTATTGAACATGGCAGATGGTGTGTTACTGTTGGTAGATGCCTTTGAAGGTCCTATGCCACAAACCCGCTTTGTATTGCAAAAGGCCATCGACCTTGGTTTGAAGCCTTGTGTAGTGGTCAATAAAGTAGATAAGGAAAACTGTACACCAGACGAGGTACACGAGTCTGTTTTTGACCTGATGTTTGAATTGGGTGCAGAAGAATGGCAGCTGGATTTCCCTACCGTTTATGGTAGTGCAAAAAACAACTGGATGTCAGAGGACTGGAAGAACGAGACCAGCAATATCGAGCCATTGCTGGATATGGTGATTGAGCATGTTCCAGCTCCTAAAGTAGAAGAAGGAACCACTCAAATGTTGATCACTTCTCTAGACTTCTCAAACTACACCGGTCGTATCGCGATAGGTAGAGTAAAAAGAGGTTCCATGAAAGAAGGACAAAATGTGACATTGTGCAAACGTGATGGTTCTATGACCAAAACAAAGGTCAAAGAAGTATACGTTTTTGACGGTATGGGAAAAGCCAAGGCAGAAGAAGTCATGGCAGGTGATATTTGTGCGATCGTAGGTCTGGAAGGTTTTGAAATAGGCGACAGTGTGGCTGACTTTGAAAACCCAGAAGCTATGGAAACCATCGCTATCGATGAGCCTACCATGAGCATGTTGTTCACCATCAACGATTCACCATTCTTTGGTAAGGACGGTAAGTTTGTGACCTCACGTCACATCAAGGATCGTTTGACTAAGGAATTGGAAAAAAACCTTGCCTTGCAGGTACACGATACTGGTGCTGCAGATAAGTTCATGGTATTTGGCCGTGGCGTATTGCACCTTTCTGTATTGATTGAAACCATGCGTCGTGAAGGTTACGAATTACAGATAGGTCAACCACAGGTAATCATCAAGGAAGTAGATGGTGTAAAATGTGAGCCTATTGAAGAGTTGTCTATCGACTTGCCAGAGAATGTAAGCGGTAAGGCAGTTGACATGGTTACTTTGCGTAAAGGTGAAATGACCAGTATGGCACCTAAGGGCGACCGTATGTTGATTGAATTTAAGATCCCATCACGTGGTATCATAGGGTTGAGAAACCAATTGATCACCGCCACTGCTGGTGAGGCCATCATGAACCACCGTTTTATAGGTTTTGAACCTTATAAAGGTGAGATTTCTGGACGTATCAATGGATCCATGATTTCTATGGAAAAGGGAACAGCGATTCCTTACTCGATGGATAAGCTTCAGGATCGTGGTAAATTCTTTATCCATCCAGGAGAAGAGATTTATGGTGGACAAGTAGTAGGTGAGAACTCAAGACCAGATGATCTTGCGATCAACTTGACTAAAACCAAAAAACTTTCCAACGTACGTAGTGCAGGAAACGACGATAAGGTAAAGATTGCGCCACCGGTAAAGTTCACGTTAGAAGAAGCCCTGGAATACATCCAGAAGGATGAATATGTAGAGGTAACTCCTAACCACTTGAGATTGCGTAAAATCTATCTTGACGAGAATGAGCGCAAACGTAGAGGTAAGGAATTGAGCTAGATGTAGCTTCAATCATATATTAAAAAAAGCAGATTCGTGAGAATCTGCTTTTTTGTTGGATGTAAGTTTTTGTTCTAATTTTTGCTTTGCTTTCCTGTCTGCCGACAGGCAGGCGCGAAAGCGAGATCACCTAAAGTCCAGCCTGCATCAAAAAGCTTTGTGCATTACCATTACATGGCCTTTGCAAAGAATATGGCGTTCATCATTAACTTGTTGGTGCCGTACCAAAAGGCTCTAAAATTGGTATTGTCGGTAAAGCCGATAACATCACCTCGGCCATAGTTGTTGTGTACAAAGGGTCTGGTATTTCTCAAAGCTGCTAGGTTGGGTTTAGAAATATATCCTGCCATGAGAGGTTCATTGGTGTATTTGATGGGATTGCGATAGGAAGTGCTATCAGCCTCTACAAACATAGTTGTGTTTCTAAATATAGGCAGCTGGCTGTCCTTATACCCAAAAGCAACAGGATGCGATCGATCCAGTTGGGTTTCAAAAATGGCTCCACCTATGACCTGTGCGCCGTTAAAATCACCGCGTTGCTCAAAAGTCACGTTTTTGGCAGGATTTTCAGTGGACTTAAACGTCACTGGTAACATCTTGCTACTGGACATCCAGCGCAGCGAATTGCCAAAACCTATAAAGGTACCACCAGAGCGTACCCAAGACTGCAGGCTTTCCATCGTGCTCTTGTCTGGCGACCCATAAGAATTGGGATAGATGATAGTGTTGTAATTGCTCAAGTCGGCACGGCCTAGACGATCGCGTTCTATCTTAGTGATCGCAATATCATAACGTTGGTCCATCAAATGCCAGATCTCACCAGCATCGTAAGAATCAATGCCATCGCCTATCACCAGCGCAATTTTGGGATCTTGCAAAGGCACAAACGAATTAGATCCCAAATCGATTCCTGTGGTCAATCCCGTAGAAACCGCATCCATTACCACCGCTGTCTCATTAGTATATTCCTGCAAACGCTCCTGCAGTTCATTTTTGGAAAAAGGTTGTCTCGATACCGGTATCATGATCGTACCATAGTCATACGTTTTACCGTTGAGCGTGAAGGGCTGCATCGCCACTTTGGCAATGATCTCATCCCTCAATAGCTTGTTCAATACCTTAGGTGTTTCGTATTCATTCCATTCCATCAGGTAGGCGTAGTCTGAAACCGCAAGAGGCTTTTTGGTACTGGAAGCTTTATGGATCTCAAAAGAATTTTGGTCCATCGTGGCGGTCACGTCTGCTCCAGTAGCAATATTTCCAGCATTCATGGAATAGTCCAGATCAAAAGCCAGCGGGAACGTCCATGCGCTAATGTCATAGAAAAGACTGTCTGTAAATTCAGTGTCTTTTTGAAACAAGGCTTGGATCAATCTACTTTTCTTCTGCGACTTGGGAATGACGTATGCATAACCTTTCTTGTATTCTTTTCCGTCTACTTGGACATCTTGGTTGAGCTCCTTTAATCGTATCTCATGGCGTAGTAAAACCTCTGCAAACGCATCGGTTTTTCCAGAGTCTTTGGCATCGCCAAAAATGATATTGCCTGATTTGGTTTCATTGGCAGCATCTCTATAGAACTTCGCTTGATAGTTCAATAGTTTGTCTTTCATACCGTTGGCAGCAGCCAGCGTGCTTAGCGCTGCGGTAAATTGGTTGCGTATGGTAAATGGAAAAGTCAAAACCCCATTGACTGATTCCTGCGCATGTCCACGGGAACTCGCCTGCTCAAACAAAATCCCTATGCCACCGTTTACATCTGGAAACGTGGAGCCCTTACCGTAATAGAAGTCATCAAAACTTTCCTCGGTATAATAAAAGGATCCTATTTTATCCAGCGCCGCGGAATGATAATTACCTATTTCCTTGGTAAGTTCTTGGTTCATTTGTGGGGTCAATGGGTTGGTCCTAGAAGGTATTCCTGGCTGGAAGAAGAAGCTGGAATTGGTTCCCATCTCGTGATGGTCGGTCAAGATATTGGGCATCCACTTATTGAAGGTAGCGATGCGTACTCTGGATTCTGGCAATTGTACCGGCAACCAGTCGCGATTCATATCAAACCAGTAGTGATTGGTACGACCACCAGGCCACGCCTCGTCATATTCGCGGTCATTGCCATCAATAGTGATGTTTTCGTTTTTATGCTGATTCACCCAACCTGCAAAACGCTGCAGTCCATCAGGATTAAAACTGGGATCCAGCAACACCACGGTATTGTTCAGCATCTCATCAATTTTGGATCCCTGTGCAGCCGCCAGGTAGTAGGCATAAAGCAATGCAGCATTGGAACCACTAGCTTCATTCCCATGAATGGAAAAACCCTGATATATTACAATAGGATTGTTTTCACTGGATGTACCATCAATATTTGCTTGATGTGCCTGGCGCAACGCTTCCACATTTTGCAGATTGCTGGGCGAGCTCACGGTAAGTAGGATCAAGGGTCGGTCCTCAAAGGTCTTGCCTCGATTCTCGATAGTGATGCGGTCGCTGGCACTGGCGAGCGCCGTCATGTACTGAACCAGCTTGTCGTGGGTCACATGCCATTTCCCGGGAACGTACCCTATCACTTCTTCAGGTGTTGGGATATTGGGATTGTAGGTGACGTCTGTGGGTAAGTAGTAATCCATTTGTGGATCAACAATGGTTTGTGCGGTTACCGCTTTCGCGAAAGCGAAAAAAACAGCCAGCACTAGTACAAGATTCCTCATGTGGTTTTGAATTAGGTCAATAAAATAAAAAGCCTTTCACAGGGAAAGGCTTTATGGAATGTATGGTAATGATTAAATATCGTCGAAGTCTACGTTGGTAAAGCTTGCCGGGTGATTAGGCTCTGTAGCATCGTCTGAGGCTGGTGAGGCTGAATCTTCTTTTTTGAAATCGGCTTTGTGGCGCTCTGAAATGACCTCGTCGCCTTTCTGGTCGATGATGTAGTCGGTCACCTCTTTAAGCGTATCGCCAAATTCTGCAAAGTCTTCCTTGTACAAGTAAATCTTGTGTTTCTTGAAGTGAAAGCTACCGTCATCATTGGTGAACTTCTTGCTTTCTGTAATCGTGAGGTAGTAGTCGTCTGCCTTTGTAGATCGTACGTCAAAGAAATAAGTGCGTCTTCCTGCACGAACTACTTTTGAATAAATTTCTTCCTGCTCCTGATAATCTCTATCGCTCATGTCGGTCTTTTGGGTGTTAAGCACTCAAAAATAGGAAAAAACTTGAAAAGCCTATCTATAATTTTGGCTTACTGTTCCAGCATTTGATTGGCATACAAATCGGCATAATAGCCGTCTGCTTCCAGTAGCGTCTCATGATCACCGCTCTCTATGATGCTACCATCCTCTAAAACGATGATAAGATCTGCATTCTTGGCAGAGCTCACACGGTGGCTCACGATAATGGTGGTGGTGTCTCGGGTTACTTTTTTGAGGTTGTTCAGGATCTGCTCTTCAGTCTCTGTATCTACGGCACTCAAACAGTCGTCAAACAACAAAATGTTGGGTTCTTTGATAATGGCCCTTGCAATGGAAACCCTTTGTTTTTGTCCACCGCTTAAAGTGATGCCTCGCTCGCCCAGCACGGTTTCATAGCCGTGAGTGAAATTCTTGATATTCTTGTGAACGACTGCATTTTTTGCGGCAGCAACAATTTCTTCCTCACTGGCATCCTTGTTTCCAAAGGCTATATTGTTCCCGATAGTGTCAGAAAATAAAAAGGCATCTTGAGGTACATATCCTATGGATTGTCTTAAATCATCCAGATTCAAATCCCTAATAGGTTTACCGTCAATCTTGATAACGCCATCGGTCACATCGTATAGGCGACCAATCAATTCCAGAACGGTAGACTTACCGCTACCTGTTTTACCTAGTATGGCCAGTGTGCCGCCACTGTGAATTTTGAAGGAAAGGTCTTTAAGCGCATGGATGTTGGTGTCTTCATAGACAAAATTGACCTTGTCAAACTCGATGCTTCCTTCGACACGAGTAGTTTCTTCTACTAGGTTTTGAATCTGGGGTTCAATGTCCAGAAATTGATTGATGCGTTTTTGGGAAGCCTCAGCTTGCTGGATCATGTTGGTCACCCAACCCACAACCGCTACCGGCCAGGTAAGCATATTGACATAAATCAAGAATTCTGGAATGGTTCCTACTTCAATTTCTCCTGCAATGACCTGACGACCACCTACGTAAATCACCAAAATATTGCTAAGTCCAATTAGCAATACCATCAAAGGAAAAAACAAGGCTTGAACCCGTGCAAGGTCAATGTTCTTGTCCTTACTGTCATTAGCCACCTGCGCAAACTGAGAATTCATTTGAGATGCGAGATTATAGGCCTTGATGACCGAAATGCCACTAAAAGCCTCTTGAGATATGGTGTTGAGATTGGACAAGTATTGCTGTACCAGTGTGGAGCGCTTGTGAATCTCGCGGCTTACCACATAAATAGCGATAGATAAAAACGGCAATGGCACGATGGTGTAGAGTGCAAGCGTTGGTGCCGTGTCGATCATTGCGGGAATCACCACGGCAAACAAAGTAATCATGTTGATACCATACATGATGGCTGGCCCCATGTACATGCGTACTTTAGAGACATCTTCGCTTATGCGATTCATCAAGTCACCTGTACGATTCTGTTTGTAAAAGCTTAATGATAATCGCTGGTATTGCTGGTAAATGATATTCTTGAGATCATACTCCAGATGCCTGGAAACCACAATGATCAGTTGGCGCATGATGAACGTCAAAATCGCTGCAAGTAGGGTAGTGCCTAAGATGATGCCTATATAAAGAAGTAGGTCGTCCTTGACCTGTTCTAGATCAGTACGTTCACCGTTCCCATAGGCGTTGAGTAGATTGATGATCTTACCTACGTACTTAGGCAAGTAAAGAGACAAATATCTGGAGGCAATCGTGACAATAATTCCAAAAATGAGCTGCCATTTATACTTGGCAAACAGCTTATTGAGCTTCAGTAATTCCTTCATAGGTACGTGTCGTACATTGTTAACTATTGTAAGTTGAAAATAGGCGATAAGTCCATTGTTGATTATGTAAAATCAAACTACTTTTGCAGCGCAAAATCAAACGCCCTTAATGGGTTACACCATGTCTCAAGACTATACTACTTTAGAAAAAATCATCAATCAGGATCCGGTTTTTGGACAGTTGTCCTTCAACGATCATGAACAAGTGGTTTTTTGCAACGACAAAGATACAGGATTAAAGGCCATCATAAGTATACATAATACGGTATTGGGCCCAGCTTTGGGCGGTACGAGAATGTGGAATTATGACAACGAATGGTCTGCCCTAAATGATGCCTTAAGGCTCTCTCGAGGCATGACTTATAAAAGCGCCATTACCGGTCTTAATTTAGGTGGTGGTAAGGCAGTGATCATTGGGGACGCCAAAACCCAGAAGACTCCAGAGATGATGCGCAAATTTGGTGAGTTTGTTCACAGTCTTAGCGGTAAGTACATCACCGCAGAGGATGTTGGGATGAATACAGAGGATATGGACCTGGTGCGTGAAGTAACTCCTTACGTCACAGGAATTTCAGAAAGTAAAGGTGGCTCTGGTAACCCATCGCCCATCACCGCATATGGTGTGTTTATGGGAATGAAGGCTGCAGCACAGTTCAAGTATGGTAGTGATGTGCTAGAAGACAAAGTCATCTATGTAGAAGGTGTAGGCCATGTAGGTGAAACCCTTGTGGAATACCTCACGGAAGAAGGTGCAAAGGTCGTCATTGCAGACATCAACCGCGAGCGCCTGGAAGAGGTAAGCTCTAAATATAGAGCTACCATCTATCAAGGTGCAGACCTGCATTCTGAACCTATGGATATCTATGCGCCCTGTGCGTTAGGTGCCACGATCAACGACAACTCCATCAACAAGCTGCAGGCACAAATCATCGCTGGAGCGGCTAACAACCAGCTGGCCGATGAGGCTAAACACGGCATGTTGCTACAGCAGCGAGGCATCGTATATGCGCCAGATTTCTTGATCAACGCTGGTGGTATCATAAATGTCTTTGCAGAGCTGGAAGGTTACGACCGTTCAGAAATCATGCGCAAGACAGAAAACATCTATACGACGACCATCGAGATCCTTAAAAAGGCCGCAGATAATGGGGTCACGACGCACACCGCTGCGCTACAGATCGCTCAGGCACGTATCGATGCAAGACGAGCAGAACACAGCAGTCAATCCCATTAATAGTAGTATTTTTGCAGTCCTCAAGCTGTAATTTGCAGTGAGGATATTGATAATTACGCTTTCGCGAAAGCTGACTCGACACCAGCCGCGTTGCATTTATAAAAAACGTTCTTATGCTTACCCGTAGACATTTGCGCATCAAGGTCATGCAGGCCGTTTTTGTCTTTCATAGACAACGACCCGATGACTTGAAGGAATTGGAAAAATTTCTCAATGGCAGTATGACGCAAACCTTTGTACTGTTTCTTTACATGTTGCAGCTACTGGTAAAAATCCATGAACTGGCAGAACAGCGCTTCAAGCTGGCCCAGGACCGCTTCACGGGATCTGAAGCTGTCAAAAACCCTAGTCGCGCACTTATAGAAAACAAGGTCTTAATCGAGCTTGCCAAAAGTCCAGCCCTTAAGGAAGCTCTCAAGAAACGCAAATTGGATCCTTGGCATCTAGATTCAAAATATGTGGAGCGTCTTTATGAGCAGATCGTCAATGACAAGATCTTTGTCATGTACGCCAGTGAGGAAAGTGATAGCATCAAGAAAGATCAAAACTTTGTTAATTCCATATTTTCTGAAATCATAGCACCAGATGATGAATTGATGAGTTATCTGGAAGATGCGAACATCACATGGATGGATGATTATCCACTGGTGAATACAGAGATCATCAAATTTGTAAGAAAGATAAAGGTCAACAAAGAGATCAAACTTCCAGAATTAGTCAAGGACAGTGAAGACATCAAATTTGCGATGGACCTTTTTAGACGTACCATCTTGAACCATGACGAATTATGGAACCGTCTGGAAGGAAAAACTCCCAACTGGGATTCAGAACGTATAGCACAAATCGATGCGGTCATGATCATGATGGCTCAATGTGAATTCTTGTATTTCCCTAGCATACCGGTTAAGGTATCTCTTAATGAATATCTGGAGATCTCAAAAGATTACAGCTCACCCAAGAGCCGCATCTTTATCAATGGAATTTTGGACAACTTGCTCAAGCAGTTCCAAAAGGACGATATGATCAATAAAATAGGGCGCGGCACCATGTAACGGAATGGTTTTTGTCGTTGTTCATCCCCAAGCATTTCCTTATATTTGAACGCTTTAAAAAATGAATAAAATGAAAAAAATAGTTTTGTTGTTTGCAGCAGTTGCTGCCGTGACACTTACAAGTTGTAATGAATCCGCATCTGCAAAGATTGATGAGGCTAACCTTACTGCTGCTGCAGACCGTGAGTCCGTAGAGGCAAATTATCCAGTGATGACTTTTGACCAGCCAGAATATGATTTTGGAACGGTCAATGAAGGTACTGTTGTTGAAAAAGAATATACATTCAAAAACACAGGAACGTCTCCATTGATTATCGTGAATGCAAAAGGTAGTTGTGGATGTACGGTTCCTACGTGGACTAAAGAGCCAGTAGCGCCAGGAGAAGAAGGAACCCTTCTTGTCAAATTCAATACCAGTGGTAAGCCTAATGCACAGAGTAAATCTGTAACCATTACTACAAATACTGAAGCTGGAACTGAGGTGATCGTCATCAAAGGTTTTGTAACTGGAAAGTCCAGTACACCTAACGCCTAATCCTTTTTATGGAGCAGTTTATGGCATTTGCGCCTTACGTAGGTATTGCACTGATATTTTATTTTCTAATTATCAGGCCACAGTCTAAACGTCGCAAAGAAGAAAAACAATTTGCAGAATCCCTTAAAGTAGGAGATCGTGTCATTACCACCAGTGGTATTCACGGTAAGGTCAACCAGATCAATGCAGACAAGGGAACTGTAATGATTGAAACTGGAGCAGGAAAGATGCTTTTTGAAAGAACTGCCATTTCGGTAGAGCTTACTAAAAAGCTCAACACTCCAACAGATGTCAAGAAATAATTTGAATTTATAGTAGTACCAAGCCCTTGAGAAATCAAGGGCTTTTTTTTTGGCTTCGACTCCGCTCAGCCATCACAAATAGATTCTATGTTGAAAACATCCCTTAGTTGTAAGTATATTACGAGGATGAAAGGATGGATGTACATATTGCTTTGTTCAAACGGTAGTTATTATACTGGAAGTACCAATGATCTTAATCGCAGAATGATCAAACATCAAGCAGGGTTAGGTGCAAATCATACCAAAAAATATTTACCGGTAGAACTCATCTATTTTGAAGAATTTGATAGAGTTCAGGATGCGTTCTATCGAGAAAAACAAGTTCAGGGCTGGTCCAGAGCTAAGAAAGAAGCACTCATCAATGGATTTTCTGACGAATTGAAAAAGTTGGCAAAGTGTTTAAATGATACTTCTCATGAGAAATGGCGTAAGGAATAAATAATTCGATTTGTGGATCTGGATCATTTCGACTTCGCTCGATGACCTGCTTTGCAAGACAATTCTCATGTCCAATAAGTGCTATGTTAGCAAAGCCTAACTAACGGTGACTGAGCGTGATCATAGTCGGGTGACTGGCGTAGCCAGATTCAGGTAACTGAGCGTAGCCAGAGTCTAGTCTGGTGACTGAGCGTAGCCGAAGTCACATCCCAGGCAGCTCCTTCCAGCTACCATCTTCGGCAGTTTGTTTCAAAAAGTGGTTGCGTTGCTCTAACAATCGAGTCATATATTTCTCAAGAAAAAGGAAATCGGCAAGATGGCCTAGCCATCCTAGTGGCGAGTCGTAGTCAAAGATGTCTTTCATCAATGTACTGCCATCTTCTTGAGAGCTAAAATGATGCTCATGGCGAAAGTGTTTAAAAGCACCGCTCACCAATTCATCCGCAAAAAATTGATGCGGGCGCACGTCTGTGATCAAACTTGTAAGCTGTTGTTTGATGCCAAAGTGTACCGCTTCCCAGGTCACGGTTTCACCTTCTTCTACCAGTCCAGTCGTTCTGCCAGCAATGGCCTTCTCTTTGGTGTGTTGTAGGGAATCTTGATGTAGGTCTATACTGCGCGCCAGGTCAAAAACCACCTCGAGCGGTGCGTTGACTTTAGTATGCAGGACTATTTTAGGCATGAAGACTTTTTGTAAAGATAGACCTCAAATTTTGGGGATGGCGCAATCGCTTTCGTAAAAAGAGCAACAGCAGTTGTGCTCTTTTATTACATTTGAAAAAACCTTTCCATCCATGAATCAAGAACGTGTAGTTATAGAAAATGTCCAGCCAGTCATCAATGCTGGTCGTCACGCCATCAAAAGAGTAATAGGAGAAACCGTGCATGTGAGTGCCACCGTTCTTGTTGACGGCCACGATGTCATTCAAAGTGCCGTTTTGTATAAACATGAAAAGGCGAGAAAATGGCAGGAACAACGCATGGACTCGATCGGGAACGACGATTACAAGGCGAGTTTTCAAGTAGAAAAACTGGGCAAACTTCAGTATAAAGTTCAAGGTTGGGTCGATTATGCACTCAACTGGCGTCATGGGATCTCCAGAAAACTGGCCGACGGTCAACACGTTAAAAGTGAGTTGCTAGATGGAGTGATTCATTTAGAGCACGCTTACGCGAAAGCGAACAAAACCGAACAGTCCTTGCTTCAATTCGGGATTGAGTCATTTCAAACCGACTCTCGATATGATGAGGCCGTTGAGGTCGCCTTATCAGATAGGTTAAAAGACATATTCCTTAAATATCCCGCAAAGCAGTTCGCTGCAGAGAGTGAGGTTTTCATTTGTAGCGTAGACCGCGAGAAGGCAAGATTCTCGACCTGGTATGAGTTTTTCCCACGCAGCGCTGGACAAAATTATAACCACGGGACTTTTAAGGACTGTATCGAGCTATTGCCCTATGTGGAAGAGATGGGCTTTGATACCTTGTATTTCCCACCAGTTCATCCTATTGGAGAGGTCAATCGCAAAGGAAAAAACAACACCACAACAGCGCATGGTGACGATGTAGGTTCTTGTTGGGGAATAGGTTCAAAAAATGGCGGACATATGTCGCTACACCCACAATTAGGTAGTGAAAAAGATTTCAAGAAGCTGGTGCAAGAGGCAAAATCCAGAGGTATTGAAGTAGCTATGGATTATGCTTTGCAGGCAGCACCAGATCATCCTTGGGTAAAAGAACACAAGGAATGGTTTAGATGGCGACCAGATGGAACCGTACAGTATGCAGAGAATCCGCCGAAGAAATATCAAGACATTCTACCTATCTACTTTGAAACTACCGATTGGAAAAATCTGTGGAAAGAGTTACTGCGAGTAGCCTTATATTGGGTAGAAGAATTTGACATCAAGGTATTTAGAGTCGATAATCCACATACTAAACCTTTTCATTTCTGGGAATATCTCATTGGCGAAGTCAAGAAAAAACACAACGACGTCATCTTTTTGGCAGAGGCTTTCACAGCACCTAAAGTGATGAATCAGCTGGCTAAGGTTGGTTTCCAGCAATCCTACACTTATTTCACGTGGCGCAACAACAAGCATGAATTACAGGAATATGTGCACGAACTCACCACCAGCCATCAAAGAGAATACATGCAACCCAACTTCTGGCCCAACACGCCAGACATCAACCCATATCATTTACAGTCCGGTAACGAGAGCGTTCACTTGAATCGCTATGCGCTCGCTGCCACCTTGAGTTCCAGTATAGGAATTTATGGTCCCGTGTTTGAGCAAATGATCTCCAGCGCTCTTCCTGGCAAGGAAGAATATCTGGATTCTGAAAAGTTCCAGATTGCTAATTACGACTGGAGCAAGAGAACCAAACTTACCTTGATCATCACTAAGATCAATCAAGCGCGCAAGAATCTCGCAGCGCTACAACAAACCAATAATATCAAGTTCCTGCACCAGGACAACAATCAATTGATCACCTTCTACAAATGGAGTGAAGACCGAAAGAGCGAAGTAATCGTGGCCATAAACCTTGATCCATATTACGAGCAGGAAACTTGGGTACCCATGCCTTTACAAGAGATGGGAATTGATGAGCATCATGGTATTACCGTAAGAGATGTCATTACAGATAGTAGTTACCACTGGAGCGGCACACACAATTATGTAAAGATCAATCCCGTATTGCCATTCCATATATTTGAGGTGAAGAGATAACTGTTTGATTACCTCATAATCTTTCTATATTTATAGGGTAATCAAATCAAATTCTCAAGAAGATTCTTATATTTTTGAGATCTACTCAATTTATTGATAATAAGTGTCCAAAACCAAGCTCACAAACCCAAAACCCTGGGAACAACTTCTAGACGATGCTGCCTTTAAAAAGCAGCTGACTCATGATATTTTAGAGAGCTACGTGGTACAGCAACGTTGGTATGGTGGCAAGAGCAGCACGCTCAAATATCTTGAGATTAGTGAGTTTTTTACCATTGCTCACAAGGGCGATCACTTTTATGGCTTATTGCTGGAAGTCAATTTTAAAGAAGCGTTTTATCAGCATTACTTTTTGCCCTTAGGTTTTGTAGCGGATAAATCTGCCGCATTAGAAGGTTTGATCGCGCCTATCAAGCTGGGCGATCAAGATGGTTATTTAGTAGATGCGCTATATCTGGATAGTTTTAGAAAAGTACTTTTTGAAAAAATCATTGAATCCCAACCGGTAGAAGGATTGGGTACGATCACTTTCCATGCTGGCGAAGAACTGGATGAAACGCAATACGTTTCCAGCCGCTTTCTAGGCGCAGAGCAATCCAATACCAGCATTATCTTCAATGATAAACACATCATTAAGTTTTTCCGTAGGATTTATAGTAGTACCAATCCAGACTATCAAATATCACGCTACCTTACAGAGCAAACTTCGTTTGACCGTTCGCCTACGTACACAGGTTCCATTAACCTTAATATTGTCAAAAAGCACGATATCACACTGGCATTGATGCAAAAATTAGTGGACAATGATGGTGATGGCTGGGAATGGATGTTGGAAGAGTTGAAGGTTGTTTTTAATACGCTTTCGCGAAAGCGAATTGACATCAAATCCTTACCAGACGTCAAGCTATTTACCAGATTAAAATTACAAGAGGTGCCACACGAGATTGTCGACTGGACTGGACTGGACCTTTTGAAAAGAATCAGAACCCTGGCACTGCGCACGGCACAATTTCACGTGGCTATGGGCGGCGAGCGCAACGATCTAAAGTTCACGGCAGATAAGTATAACGGTGACTACAACGTTTGGCTTAAAAACCGATTGTTGTACATGTTCCAGAATAGGCTCAACACTGTAGAAAATAATCTGCATAAATTGAGTGGAGAAGCGCTGGATCTAGCACAGGAATTACTGGAGCGTAAAAATGAGATACGCAACCGCTTTATACAATTTGACTGGCACCACATGAAAGGTGAACGCATACGTATCCATGGTGATTACCATCTAGGTCAGGTACTAGTGGACGGCGAGGACTTTTATCTTTTGGATTTTGAGGGTGAACCAGAAAGTACCATACGCGACCGCAAGGTCAAGCAAATGCCACAAAAGGATCTTGCTGGGATGTTTCGCAGTTTTCATTACGCGATCTATTCCACGATTTTTGATCATGGAGAAACCACGGGAATTTCAAGAGACGACCTTTATGAGGCAGGTGAATTATTGTATAAGTATTTGATTTCCATTTTTATGGATACGTATTTGCATCACGTGCACAATAACAACTTGAACATAGGCTACCGCAAGGAAGTCAATTTCTTATTACAGTTTTGCCTACTGGAAAAGGCCATTTATGAATTGGGCTATGAGTTCAATTCCAGACCTAGCTGGGCCATTATTCCATTGCGAGGCATCCACAGTATCATGAACCATAAACAAGAAAAAGTATGAGCCAGGTAATCACGCACTCGCTGTTTACAGATTTTGACATTAATCTTTTCAAATCTGGAAAGCATTACAGGCTTTACGAAAAATTCGGCTCGCACATTCTTGAAAAAGATGGCGTCAAAGGAACCTATTTTGCCGTCTGGGCACCAAGCGCTAAGGCTGTGAGCGTCATTGGAGATTTTAATTTTTGGGTAGAAGGTGAGCACCAGTTGCAGGTACGTTGGGACAGCAGCGGTATATGGGAAGGGTTTATTCCTGGAGTGGAGCAAGGCGCAACCTACAAATACAAGATCCACTCGTCACACAACGATATCAAGACAGAAAAAGCAGATCCATATGCTCGTCGCTGTGAGCATCCGCCTAAAACGGCCAGCGTCGTATGGCAATATGATCCCAAGTGGAGCGATGCAAAATGGATGAAAACGAGGGCAAAACACAACGCACTTGATGCGCCCTATTCTGTTTATGAGGTACATCTGGGCAGCTGGAAACGCAAGATTGAGGAAGATCGCAGTTTGAGCTATCTGGAATTGGCAGATGAGCTGGTCGCTTACGCGAAAGCGTTACAATTCACCCACGTAGAGTTCATGCCCATCATGGAATATCCCTATGATCCTTCATGGGGCTACCAGTTGACGGGATATTTTGCGCCTACAGCAAGATTTGGTTATCCGGAAGAGTTTGCGCAACTCGTCGATGCGATGCACAAAGCTGGAATAGGAGTCATCCTGGATTGGGTGCCATCCCATTTTCCAGAAGATGCCCATGGACTGGGATTCTTTGACGGTACTGCTTTATATGAGCATCCAGATCGCAGAAGAGGTTATCATCCAGACTGGAAATCCTTGATATTTAATTACGGTCGCAACGAGGTCAAGAGTTTCTTGATTTCAAATGCACTGTTCTGGATGGATCAATACCACATCGACGGCTTGCGAGTAGATGCCGTGGCAAGCATGTTGTTTTTGGATTATTCCAGAGAAGATGGTGAGTGGGAACCTAATGTTTTTGGCGGTAGGGAAAATCTGGAAGCCATGGCATTTCTAAGAGAAATGAACGAGGCTGTTTATCTCAATTATCCAGATACACAAACCATTGCCGAGGAGAGCACTAGCTTCCCGATGGTGAGTAAACCTACCTCTATAGGTGGTCTCGGTTTTGGGATGAAATGGATGATGGGATGGATGCATGATACCTTAGAATACTTTAAAAAAGAACCTATTTATAGACGTCACCATCAAAATGATTTGACATTCTCGATGACTTATGCGTTTACCGAGAATTTTATGCTGCCGCTATCGCATGACGAGGTGGTTTATGGTAAGAGCTCCATCATAGGTAGAATGCCCGGCGACAGCTGGCAAAAGTTTGCCAACCTGCGATTGCTTTATGGTTATATGTTCACGCATCCTGGCGGTAATTTATTGATGATGGGATCAGAATTTGGCCAGCACGATGAATGGAAATTCAATGGCAGTCTGGACTGGCATCTCACACAGTTTGCAGATCATCAGGGAATTATGAACGTGATTACTGATTTGAACAAGTTATATAAAAAACAACCGGCTTTGCACGAGAAGCAATTTGATGCCGCTGGGTTTGAATGGATCTCGCATGAAGATGCAGACAACAGCGTCATAAGCTATGTGCGCAAGGGAAATGATTCTCAGATTGTTGTCGTTTGTAATATGACACCTGTACCTAGAGAAAATTATAGAATAGGTTTGCCAGCAATAGGTAAATACAAACTGCTGTTTAATAGCGACGATTCAAAGTACGGCGGATCTGACTACAAGATAAAAAAGTCCTTTACGGCTCAAAAGGAGAACTGGCAATATCGCGATCAAAGTGTCGAGTTGAACTTGCCGCCACTTGGGGTTTTGGTTTATAGGGTTTAAAATCGGCAGGTTTAGATATACACTGATAATAGTTATTTCATTTCTGTCCTTTTTATCTATAGCTCAAGACAGTAGGGAAGATTTGTTGGAACTGGCATTGAAAGAATTGAGTATGAGCAAATCTGATATTGCCGAAGATCTTCTGGTTATTGAAAAGATTTCCGAAAAAGAGTCAGCGCTTCTAATTCCAGAGATTGTAGAGCAAAGCGAAGAATTCATTGCTTACAAATTTGACTTGGTAATAGTTCAAAACTCGACTGGACTCATTCTGTCGCAATTAACAAAACAAATCTTTTTGAAAAGTGATGCCACGAAATTGTATAATGCTGAGGTTGATTACAATTCAATAATGGTATCCGATCGATTCGATTCCCTTAGTGTCATCATAGAATATTATGGTAGCAGTCGTGTCAATCCACACTCTTCAAAAAACTTGTATGCATTTGAGCGAGTTGGCGATGAAATAAAAACCACGCTCGAAGACTTTGTGATTCACGAGATCATTGGAGAAAACGATGGAGGATTAAATGGATCTTACAAAGAATCAAAAAGGCTAGTTACACCATGGAACCATACACAACACCATTCAGATCTTAGAATTCAAGAGGTAGTCTTAAAAAGTAAAGTGATTGATGGAGATGAAGAGATATTGAGTATTTCAAAGAATGATGTTGCTATACTTAAGTATTCCAATGGAAGTTATTACTGTAAGTAGCAATTGATTGGATTTCCCGTTAAACTTCACATAATCATACTTTTTAAGACGGGAAATCTATTACTTTAATGTTCAAATAATTAAACATGAATATTACACTTAAACAAGCTCAAGCGATCATTGAAAAAGCGATGGCCAAAGCAAAAGAAATCAACACAAAAATGAACATCAGTGTCGTAGACGCCGGTGCCAATCAAGTTGCGTTCGTTCGTATGGATGGTGCATGGCTGGGAAGTGCTGACATTGCTCTCAAAAAAGCCAAAACTGCTCGATTTTTTGACATGCCGACCGGTGAGATAGGCAAAATATCACAACCAGGTGAATCCCTTTTTGGAATCGAGCACTCTAATGGCGGTCTGATCAGTTTTCCAGGTGGATTACCTATTAAAAATAAGGATGGAGACATCATAGGAGCGATAGGTGTGAGCGGCAGTACTGTTGAAAATGACCACGAGGTGGCAGGAGCTGGAGCAGCAGCCATCTAGTAAAACACTATAAATGCAAAAAGGTCCACTTGTTCAAGTGGACCTTTTTTTAGTTCAAACTTCAATTGAAATTTTCCAATCTCAATGGTTGGGTTTGAATGTGATTAATTCAAGTTAGTAGTGCCTAGGGCAGTAACCTCGCCGTTCACAACAACAACATCATTGATTACAACCGTTTGTAACTCGGCCGCTGGATCTGCTTCAATGGTAACCGTGTAGGTTCCGTTAGGTACACCATTAAGTCTATACAGTCCATTCACATCAGTAAATGTGCTTATCTCGTTAACTCCATTGCTGGCCATAACTTCAACTTGAAAGGTTGTAGGTTCCACATCACCTATGATCGCTCCAGACAATGCCGCTAATTCAGTTCTAATTACGGGTTTTAAAGAGTAACCACCATTACCTTGACGTACGATGGATTTATCTGCATCAAAGTCTAGAATGAATTCATAAAGAATGCCGCCTTCCAATTCTTGATTCACATTAAGCTTCAAACCTGATTGTTGGGCGCTAGGCGTTGATAATGGGAATTCTTGACCGTCAACAACAACAGAGTTATCGTCTCCTAGGATCAATCTGATTTGGTTGATTCTTCCAGCTGGGATTTCGTCATCTGCTAGCACAACGTTATTTCCACCAGTCAATTCGAGAAGGTCATAGATGCCGGTATTATCCATATCAAGCACTAATTCTTCATCATCTGCATCGCCGTTAAATTTGATGGCAACTGCCTCTACATCAATAAAGACGTTATCATAATCACCGGGCGCATCCACAAGTTTAATGTTAACTCTGGCTGGTTGTGTGCTGTCATTGTCGTCGCTACAGGAAAATAATGTCGTTGTCATTGCAACCAACATCAGGGAATAAATTAGTTTCTTCATTTTTAGGGTTTTAAATTAATTAAGGAGTTCAAACTTAATTTAAGTTTTAGGGTTGAGTTCCTATATGCTTGTTAATAAAGAGATCCTTAACAATTTGGATTTGATAAAGCCATCTGAGATTTCAAATAGAAAAAATGGAAAGGATAGTGAAGAGTTTATGCTGTGATACCGAAAGTTGTTAATATAAGATCAATTAGGCTTTTTGTAGGATAAGTCGCTGCAGTGCAGTCGTATCTTGAAAATAAAAACTATGAAAATTTTAAAACCTTTATTTTTTGTACTTACTGTGGCGCTTGTTTATAGCTGTGGTCCTGCGGTGAATACAACCAAACCTACTGACGATAGCCTGAAAAAATATCAGAGCTTTTCCTATTTGCCTAATTCTGCTATAGAAATGCCAGATATGGCTATGAATGATGATGTGAACACATTGGTAATTCAGCAAATCAACGATCGAATGATGGATGCTGGGTACGAATTAGACAGAACCAAACCAGATTTACTGGTATTGGTAAGTACCAAAGTTGATGAAACTACAGAGACGACCACAGATCCAGTATATGCGCGATATGGGAACTATAATAGACCAGGATTGAGAGTCAATTCTTATTATAACAATTACTACTACAATGGTTACAACACATTTCCAACCGTAGTTGGGTACGATACAGATACCTATAACTATAAGGATGGTACATTGATCATTCAATTGGTGGATCGTGAGTCACGTGAAACGGTGTGGAAAGGAATAAGTAGCACCAGTATCTACAACAGTGGAGACACTGCTGCCATGACCAGTCTGGTCAACGCGATTTTTGAGGAATACCCGTTATTGAAATAGATAAAAATCCCAATTAAAACAAAGCCCGTTTGATTAACGGGCTTTTTTTATGAAACACCTACGCGATAATTTGCGCTTTTTTTTAGTACGAATCTTTCTTCCTAAGCTTTGAAAAAATGCAGGATTGGCAAAAAATAGAACTCCTGATCGTCGATCCCTTATTAGTTCACTTTTACATGATATGGACTGTAATAATTTCGCTTTCGCGAAAGCGATATCTTCTCCATCTTGAAGAAAACGGTTGCATAACTAAACACATTAATGCGTGAAATTCCAATGGTTTTTTTATACTTTCCCACGTTTATACGGTACATACTAGTGCTTTAAGAAATTTGAACAACATCATTTTATGATTACTAATACAGAATTACATAAATCTGGTAATGTGTTTCCCGGGATGCTTACCAGTTTCACTCATGTAGTGGATACATTGATTTTCAACTCTAATAACGGCGTCATCCTTCAAGTACAGGTTTTGAGAGACAGCGTCCTGAGGTTTAAATATGGTACAGGCGGCAAGATGGAAGAAGATTTTTCTTATGCCATTGATGACGATGGAAATAGAGGATACAACAAATTAAAAGTCACAGAAGAAGAGGCTTATTATGAAATCACCACTTCTAAGATCATTTGCCAGATTGCCAAAATCGATCTGCGCAGCCGCATCTTTGACATTGATGGAAAAATCATTTGTGAAGATGAACTAGGCTTTCATTATGAAGAAAGTTATGAGTATGGTGGCGAGGTCGTAAAAATGTCCAAAAAGGCACAACCTGCCGAGAGTTATTATGGGCTGGGCGACAAGCCAGCCGACAATAACATGCGCGGTAAGAGATTTGAACTTTGGGGTACAGATCAATACGCCTTTGGAAAACAAACCGATCCTTTATATAAGAATGTCCCTTTCTATTTAGGGCTTCACAACAAGATATCTTACGGTATCTTTTTTGACAACACCTTTAGATCCTACTTTGACTTTGCTCAAGAGCGTCACCATGTGACCAGTTTCTGGGCGCAAGGTGGTGTGATGGATTACTATTTTATCTACGGTCCAGATGCAAACAGCGTCGTGAGCGGTTATACAGATTTGACCGGTAAACCAGAATTGCCACCATTGTGGGCATTAGGTTTTCACCAGTGTAAATGGAGTTATTATCCAGAAAGTAACGTACGTGAGGTGGCTCAAAAGTTTCGGGATTTAAAAATTCCTTGTGATGCTATTTATCTAGACATCGATTATATGGATGGATTCCGTTGTTTTACCTGGGATAACGAGAAGTTCCCTAATCCTACTCAAATGATTAGCGATCTACGTGAAGATGGTTTTAAAACCATTGCCATTATCGATCCAGGTATCAAGGTAGATCCTGATTATAGTGTCTATCAAGAAGCCATGGAGAAGGATTACTTCTGTAAAAGAGCAGATGGTCCATATATGAAAGGAAAAGTATGGCCTGGTGAGTGTTATTTTCCAGACTATACCAATCCAGAAGTGAGAGAATGGTGGGCTGGATTGTTTAAAGGCCTTATTGCAGACAATGGGCTAGCAGGAATCTGGAACGACATGAATGAGCCTGCCGTTATGGAGGTTCCCAACAAAACGTTTCCAGACGATGTACGTCATGACTTTGATGGACATCCATGTTCTCATAGAAAAGCGCATAACATCTATGGTGCCCAAATGGCCAAAGCCACCTATGAAGGCGTCAAGAAGTTCATTTATCCCAAGCGACCTTTCGTCATCACAAGATCTGCCTATTCTGGTACACAGCGCTATACTTCAAGTTGGTTTGGTGATAATGTTGCTACTTGGGAACATTTGAGTATTGCGAATATACAGGCGCAGCGCATGGCGTTGTCAGGAATGTCTTTTGCGGGATCTGACATTGGTGGTTTTGCCGAGCAACCAACCGGTGAATTGTTTGCCAGATGGATCGCGTTAGGGATATTCCACCCGTTTTGTAGGGTGCATTCCAGTGGTGATCATGGCGATCAAGAGCCATGGACTTTTGATGAAAATATCACAGACATTACCCGCAATTTTATCGAACTTAGATATAAGTTGTTACCGTATCTATACACCACCTTCTGGCAGTATGCCGAAGAAGGTACACCTATGCTGAAGTCTCTCGTGCTTTATGATCAAGAAGATCCGCAAACGCACTATAGAAATGACGAATTCATTTTTGGTGATAAGATGTTGGTGTGTCCCGTTCTGGAACCTAATGCCAAGGGCCGCCGCATGTATATTCCTAAAGGTGAATGGTACAACTTCTGGTCTCGCGAGACCATTACCGGTGGTAAGGAAGAATGGGTTGATGCCGACATTGATAGCATCCCATTGTTTGTAAAAGCAGGGTCCATAATTCCTAGATATCCAGTCATGCAATACGTAGGCGAGAGTAAAATCGAATTTTTGACTCTTGATGTTTACTATACACTAGGATCCGATAAATCTGTAGTTTACGAGGACGCCTCAGACGGTTATGATTATAAGAAAGGCCGTTTTAGCTTGCGTAATTTGAGATTTAAAGGAACTAAGGATCAAATGACTATATCTCAATTTAAAGATGGTAAGTACACTACAGAATATGAAACGCTACGTTTCAATTTTATAGGGATGCCGTTTGAGATTGATTATGTAGAGGTGGACAATGTTCGCATTCCGCTGGAGGATCTACAGTACGATCGCAAAACACAGACCATGCTTGTCAACAAGGAATTTAGTGAGTTCCATGTGGTAGGTAAGAAATAAATGGACCGTTGTTCTGTCTGCCTACAAAAGGCAGGCGCGAAAGCAATACTTTTCCCAATCAAAACAGCTCGCAAAAAAACATTTTGCGAGCTGTTTTGTTTTTAATAATATATGTCATGGAGTTAATAAATGATAGGTGCTGGATTGCTAAAGGTTTTTTTGCCATCCTTCCAACCAGCAAGCGCTTGGGGTAATTTGCGCACGGCACTAGCAATGGAATCGGTATTCCATAAAACGAGATCTGCAGGCTGTCCTACTTCAATGGCTCTGGTTTTTCCTAAAATTTTAAATGCGTTGGTAGTGATCATTTCAAAGCACTGTCTCATTTCGTCGTCTGTCGACAATTGGCTCACGTTTGCATACAGATTTGTCATACGCAACAAGTTGCCGTCACCATAAGGCGTGAAGGCGTTTAAAATATTATTTCTGCTTATAGCAGCATTGAGATCCAGATCATCAAATTCTGTCGCTCTTAGAACTCCGCGAGGTATGAGTTTTTCATGATCGCGGCCATTCAAAAACAAATCTGTTGCAGGCAATACACAAACGGATACGTTATGATCTGCCAGCATTTTTTCCAAATCTTTACGCCGATCTGTTTTTAGAGCCATGAGTTTAGTCACGTGACCTATGGATACCTTGTTCTTGAAATTTGTTCTATCCATTACCTCGCACATGTATGGAATAGAGCTGTTGCTGGCTTCCAGATCAAAATCCATATGAAAATCTACACTCAAGTTATATTCTTGAGCAAGTTTAAAAACAAGATCTATGTGAGCTTTGGGATCCTTGTCTTTATAGGGACAACCGCCTATGGTTTTGATTCCCGATTCAAAAGCTTGCTGGAGAAGCTTCACTGTTTTAGGAGCCGTTGTTAGACCGTTTTGGGCAAAAGCCACCATTTCAATATCTACCTGGTGGGAAACATCTTTTTGAAGCTGCTGCAAAGCTTTAAGACTGCGCAATTCTGTTTTTGAGTCGGTTTCTACATAGGTTCTCACGCTGGTGGTTCCATGTGGCAGGATCATCTGGATCACATTTTTGGCACGCTCGTAGACGTCTTCTTCGGTAAATTCTTTTTTGGCTTGACCCGTTTGTTTCACGGCCTCGTCCAGCGTTCCTTCTTCAATAGTCGAGCGATCCAAAATGCAGGCCTTATCCAGATGCAAGTGACTTTCTGCAAGGCCAACGGTGACCAACTTTCCATGGCAATCCAAGGCGTCATCTGGGGTCTTGGCATGATGTTCTATGCGAGATATTACCTGATCTTCAATGTGAATATCGACAGCTTGCTTTTGGCGATCCAGCTTGCAATTGTAAAGAATCGTTTTGCTCATTGATAGTAGTTATAAGGGATTGTAGTAGTTTCCGCTGTAGCGCCTGCCTGTCAGCATACAGGTAAGCAAACTTTACCAAAATAAAAAAGACGCTCGATAAGAGCGTCTTTTTAATAAGAATTGTGAGGATTTTAAAACCTCCACCCGAAATTCAATCCACCTCTTACTCTAATATCGATATCGTCTACAGGATCATCGGCTATTCCTAAGTCACGACCAAAACCTAATCCTAGATCAATTAGAAAGCCGCTATTGCTCACCCATTTCCAACCTATACCAACACCAATGGCGGTTTCAAAATAATTCTCTGTATCATCAAAACCAGAAGGGAATTGGTCATAATCTTCATAGGTAAAGAATTTCAAAAATCCCTCAGCATAAAACCCTTTCGCACCATAGTCTTCTTTAGAGAAAAAGTATTGACGGTAGTACGGCGTGAATGAAAACTTTTCTAAGTCGCTGTAATCAACATCGTCGTCATTGTCTAGAAGAATGAATAGATCTGCACCAACTCCTGAATATCGCCCCAAGATATGTTCGTATCTAGGGCTGATTGCAGGAAGGACTAATGCCGCAGTAACGTCAAGTGAAAGCTCACGTTTCTTGATACTAGTAAAGGAATCTAGCCTATTTTGAGAATCAGTTTGTTCCTCATCTTGCGCTAAAGAAATTAGAGAGAAGGAGAAAAAGACAAATAGAATAATTTTTTTCATCGGTTGGTTATCATTTATTAGATGCAGGAAATATACAAAGGTTGCGTCGACATACTGTAAAAGTTTACCAACCTAGCTCTGTTTATTCTATTTAACCAGCAACTTTTTAAATCTTTCCAGAAAGAACCATAGCTTTTCGCTGGGTTATATTTACAATACTCGAATAACCAAGCAGGCATTTGAAACACCGTTCACGATAAATAATTTTTGCTCTTTATTTTTTAGGTGATTTCTTCTTTGCAACCAACTCTGCAATTCTCACAATCACTTTACTGGCTGCGATCATGCTTTCTACGGGTACATACTCATAGGGTCCATGAAAATTGTGGCCGCCAGCAAAAATATTGGGACAAGGTAATCCCATATAACTCAATTGGGAACCATCGGTTCCACCACGTATGGGTTTTATGATAGGTTCAATGTCTAGATCTTTCATTGCTTGCTCTGCAATATCAACGATATGCATGACAGGCTCCACCTTTTCCCTCATATTGAAATATTGATCCTTAATCTCGATGCTAACTGCTTCACGCTCATATTGAGCGTTCATGTCTGCAGCGAGTTTGTGCATCACATTCTTACGAGCCTCAAAATGGGCTTTATCGTGATCGCGTATGATGTAGTGTAGCTCTGTCTTTTCAACAGCACCTTTCATATTGTGTAAGTGGAAAAAACCTTGGTAATCTTCAGTATGTTCTGGAGTTTCCAGTCTAGGCAAAGAATCTATAAACTCTGTAGCGATGTACATCGAGTTGATCATCTTTCCCTTGGCATAGCCAGGATGTACGATTTTACCTGTAAATGTCACTACAGCTCCAGCTGCGTTGAAGTTTTCATATTCCAATTCGCCTATCTGGCTGCCGTCCATGGTGTAGGCCCAATCTGCACCAAATTTTGCCACATCAAATTTATGGGCGCCACGACCTATTTCTTCATCTGGAGTGAAACCTACCTTAATTGCTCCATGCTTAATTTCTGGATGATCCATAAGGTGCTTCATCGCCGTCATGATCTCTGTGATTCCTGCTTTATCATCTGCAGCGAGTAGGGTAGTACCATCGGTAGTGATGATGGTCTGGCCTTTGTATTGTTTAAGGTCCTCAAAGTAGTCTGGTGAGAGCACCAGGTCGCTGCCTTTTAACGGAATATCGCGCCCGTCATATTTCTCTATAATCTGTGGCTTGATGTTTTTTCCCGTA
The DNA here is from genome assembly GCF_001413925.1 of Nonlabens sp. YIK11. Lineage (NCBI taxonomy): Bacteria > Pseudomonadati > Bacteroidota > Flavobacteriia > Flavobacteriales > Flavobacteriaceae > Nonlabens > Nonlabens sp. YIK11. The sequence continues at coordinate 2,982,593 of NZ_LBMJ01000001.1, read as the reverse complement.
AAATCTGGAGTGCTGTCAAAGTGGGAAATAAATCCAATTGTGGGCACTTCAAAATCCACATTACTAGGTAGCGTCGCCATCACATAAGCATTCTCGTCAATGCTCACATCCTGCATTCCCATGTCGATCAATTCCTGATGCAGTTTGCGTGCAAGATTCCACTGTTTATCTGTGCTGGGCGTGGTCTCACTTGCTGGATCTGACTCTGTATCAATCGTAATATAACTTACAAACCGGTCAATAATGGCTTGTTTTTCCATAGCTTAAATTTGATGGGTAAAGATAAGATTTGACTCTTGAAAGGAACTAAAAATTATCAAAAAGCCAGATGCCAGTGTGGCTGGTTGAAGAAGGTATGAAGTGGAATGGAATTCGCTTTCGCGAAAGCGATATATTTAATTACACCGCAACACTTTTAAAACTGAAGATTGCGCGAAAAGGGATTTTCTACCTGTGAAAAAATCGTATTTCTTCCAGCTTCATACAATGCTGGATTTTGAAGTTTGTATTTCATGGCGTATTCATCCAGAATCGTAAAGTTGATGACCAAGTTATCGTACAATTTGGCAAGTCTGTCATTGTCTGGATCTACCATCACTATGGGCTGTGTATTTTTAGTCTGAAGGTTTTGTGACCAACCGAAATTTCTATTGGAAACCTGAAGCCTACCTGGTTGTTGTAATCTAGTCATAGAATTGAGCAAAGATTGCGGCTGATAGCTGGTCTGGACTAATGAAAAAGAAGTCCTTTTGACTGGCGCAGATTGTGCGTTAGTCGTGTAGCAGCTCGCGAAAATAACTGCTATAGTGAGGTAAAACGTGGTCAAGAATTTCATCCTAACTAAGTTAAGAAAAATTATTAAATGGTTTGAGGCTTTAACCCTAATTGCTCACCTTTTTGCAACATCAATTGATACGCTGCATCGTGCTCGTTAGGGATATCACCGTCCAATATGGCTTCTTTAATCGCAGATTTGATCATTCCTATCTCACGGCAAGGCTTCAAGTTGAAGGTTTGCATGATTTCCTCGCCAGTGACCGGCGGTTGGAAATTGCGTACGTGATCACGTTCTTCAACCTCGACGATTTTATCACGCACTTTCTGGAAATTGTTGTGATATTTCTTGAAGCGCTTTGGGTTTTTAGTAGTGATATCTGCCTCACAAAGAGTCATCAAATCCTCAATGTGATCGCCAGCATCGTGTACCAATCTCCTAACGGCACTGTCTGTGGCAGCCTCATCAATTACCGCAATGGGTCGTGAAGACATGCGCACCATTTGCTGTACAAACTTCATCTTATCGTTAAGTGGCATGCGCAACCTTTTGAAAAGATGATAAACCATTTTTGACCCCTTAAACTCGTGACCATGAAAGGTCCAGCCTACCTTTTTGCTAAATCGCTTAGTAGGTGCTTTACCTATATCGTGAAGCATGGCTGCCCATCGCAGCCATAGATCATCTGTATTTCTGGAAATATTGTCCACCACTTCCAGTGTGTGATAAAAGTTGTCTTTGTGCGTTTGTCCTTCTACCTCTTCAATACCTTTAAGAGCGGTCAATTCTGGCAATATAAGTTCTAGTAGACCTGACTTTTCCAGTAATAGGAATCCATGTGATGGAGCATCGCACATCATGATCTTATTGAGTTCTGTAACGATGCGCTCGTTAGAGATGATCCCGATGCGGCATGAATTTTTTTGAACACTTTTAAAGGACTCTGGTTCTATGGTAAACTTCAGCTGGCTTGCAAATCGTATCGCACGCAACATGCGTAAAGGATCGTCACTGTAGGTGATATCTGGATCTAGTGGCGTCTTGATGACTTTCTTTTTCAAGTCGTCCAGCCCATCAAATGGATCCAATAAGTCGCCGTAATTATCAGGTTGTAATGAGAATGCCATCGCGTTGATGGTGAAATCACGACGGTTTTGATCATCTTCAAGGGTTCCATCTTCTACGACAGGATTGCGGCTGCCGCGATCATAGCTTTCTTTTCTCGCGCCCACAAATTCCAATTCTAGATCATTGGTTTTGATCATGGCTGTTCCATAATTCTTGAAAATGCTGATCTTGGTGCTTTGTGGGAGCAGCTCTTTAGTCTTTTGTGCCAGTTCAATTCCGCTGCCTATGGCCACAATGTCGATGTCTTGTTTGTTGCCTCTTTCCAGTAAAAAGTCACGTACAAAACCACCTATAACATAGGCATCTACACCTATGTCTTGTGCTGCTTGACTCAGCGTTTGAAACACGCTGGACTTTATCGCTTCCTTAAAATTATGCTGAGGCATGTAACTTACTTTCTAATGACCTTGATCACGCCGTTGTTGGATATTTTCATGATGGCGCTAGGTTTGACGTTTTTAGCTGGTAAAGGTAGATCCACGATGTGATTAATGCGCTCTTTCAGTTCCTCTGAAATGTCTTCAAAATGAACCGGTGAAGGTTGCCCGCTTATGTTTGCGCTGGTAGAAACGATGGGTTTGCGCAGTCCTTTAATAATCGCGCGGCACAAAGGATCGTTGGTCACACGTATAGCAAGCGAGTTGTCGCTCGCGATGAGGTTTTCTGCAACGCTTTTAGGCCTATCATAGATAATGGTCAATGGATCTTTATTGACTTTAAGAACTTCCCAAGCCATGTCAGGAACTTCTTCAATATATTGATCCAGCATTGGGAAACTATCCACGAGGATCAAAAGGGATTTTGATGGATCACGTTCCTTTATTTCATAAATCTTTTCTACAGCCTCATAGTTTGTGGCATCGCAACCTATACCATAGATGGTATCTGTAGGGTAAAGAATGGTCTGGCCCTTTTTGAGCGCAGCAACAGCTTCTTGAACAATCGCTTTAGGAACTTCTATTTCTGGTCCCTTGGTTTTCTTGTTTTCGCGACCTCTTACTTGGTCTCTTCTATTCTTATGTCTATCGCTCTTACTCATTGGTGCAAAATTAAGGATTCTACAGGCATGTTGTAAAAGTTATGGTAGTATTGTTTATGAAATGGTCAACTAGTTCAACCTGCTTTTGATTTGTAAAGAACTAAAATTGTTACTTTGCACATCAAACTTGAAAGGATCATGCGCAGTGAGATATTTGTGAGTAGTACGCTTTCGCGAAAGCAGTTTCAAAACATCCTGGAGCTTTTTCACGAATCTAATCGAAAACTGGGTGATGATCGCAATGAAATCAAGATCGTGGAATTTGAGAACAGAAGGCTGGTCGTCAAGTCTTTTAAAGTTCCTAACATCGTGAATCAAATTGCTTATCGTTTTTTTAGAAAATCAAAAGCAGAGCGCTCATATCTAAATGCTATTTATCTAAAAAACAATGGTATAGGAACTCCTGAGCCTGTTGCTTACCTAGAGCAGCGGCGAGCAGTAGGTTTTTATAAAAGTTACTATGTCAGTGAGTATGCCTCACATGATTTTACCTTTAGGGAATTGATTCACGACGATTCCATTGAAAATAAGATTGAGATTCTAGAGTCTTTTACGCAGTTTGTATATCGTATGCATGAGGCACAGATCTACTTTTTGGATAACTCACCTGGCAATACCTTAATTTCTATAAATGAAACCAGCTATAAATTTTACCTAGTTGATTTGAATAGGATGAAGTTTTATGACATACCAGTGGAAGATCGACTTAAAAATTTTGAAAGGCTGTCACCTCAAAAGTGGATGTATGAAATCATGGGTGCTAAATATGCAGAACTAGCAGGACTCGATGAAGATCAGACCATTCAAACTATGTGGCATCATGCAGAAAAGTTCAGGCAGTATTTCCAAAACAAAAAGCGTTTAAAAAAGAAATTCAAAAAATTCATCTAACATGAAACTCAAAGAGTGGCCATCTTCTTTATATCATAGTTACCGTCTAAGTAGGATAAATATTTCTCAACTCATTGACAGAGACGTTCCAGAAATAGACGCGATTGTTTCCCTAACTTCAATACCATCTAGACTAGGTACTATTCACATTACATTGAAGAGTATCATGCTACAAGATTGTAAGCCAAAGAAAATCGTTTTATGGCTTCATAAAGATCTAGAGGGTACGTTACCAACATCACTTACAGATTTGACTCAAGGCTTGTTAGAGATCAGATACTCAGATTACACTTTTTCACATAGAAAACTCATTCATAGTGTGGTCGAGTTTCCTGATGACATGATCATCACCGTTGACGATGACATTATTTATCATCCATCAACTTTGTCCAGCCTTTATAAAGCAGCCATCAAAAACCCCAAGAAGGTGACTTCTCATAGAGGCCGTAATATTTCGTTTGATGATAAAGGTAAAGTGTTGCCCTATGCTCAATGGAAATACGCAAACAAAGATACGGCAGACAAAAACTGGTTCATGCCTATTGGTGCTTTTACGGTAGCTTATCCTGCAGGTGTTTTAAACGAACAAGTCACTGATGTAGATACCTTTATGAGAATTACTCCCAAGAATGATGATCCATGGTTTAAAGTGATGGCTTTGTTGAATTGGAATAACAGCGTGATTTCTGGATATGACCTTCCAGAACCTATTCCTATTGCAGGAACCCAAAAGATCTCACTTAAGAAAGTCAATGTAGATAAGGATTTTAATAGAGAGCAAATGGAAAACATACTTAATGAATTTCCTGAACTCAGAAAATTAATCAATACCTCTGCGTAGCAACCATAACTTGACGTAGCGCATAAACACCATGTAACCTCTCAAATAGGCTATAGTCAATCCTACAAAGCCGTCAAGAAAACCGCGCTGGATGAAATAGTGTTTTGTGAACGACCATATAGGTTTGATGATGATATGAAAGAAAGTGATTTTCCCTGTCTTTTGATCATAATCTAAGGCTTGATGAGAGGCGTATCGCTGTAGCTTTCTCATGTGCGCATCGATCCCTACATACTTATAATGAGTCAGTTTGTTTTTGAGATATCCTACGCTACCATCGGCAATGATTTCAGAATGGACATGTTTGTCGGCATAGCGACATTTCGACTTTCTAAAAAAGCGTATGACTTTATCATTTTTCCAACCACTGTAACGCACTTGTTTACCCATGAAAAAATTAAGCCTACCTATCCAGTAACCTACATGAGGTTGCTCATCAATTTTTTCAAATAAGTTTAGGATCTCTTCCTTGAGTGCTGGAGTTACTCTTTCATCAGCATCTACCAATAAAATCCATTCATTAGCTGCTTGTGGAATGGCCCAATTCTTCTGGCTTGCACTATGCTCATATTCCCTAACAAGCAGCTTATTTATGTATGGCTGGGCAAGAGCCACAGTGTTATCTGTGCTGTTACTGTCAACGAGAACCACCTCATCGCAAAATTCAACCGATTTTAAAACCTCTACTATATTATGTGACTCATTATAGCAGGGAACTATAGCCGATATCTTGTACTTCTGCATAAAAGCAATTCTCTTTTCAAACAAAAATAAACTTGTTACCGACTTCTCCTACTTTGTATAACTTATTTTTCCGAAATTTGTTCATCTATGGTCCAAGAACCCGTCATCTCAGTAATTATAAGTACTTACAACTCGTTAGAGTGGCTAAAAAAAACGCTGTGGAGTTATGAGCAACAAACTTTCAGAGACTTTGAAATCATCATTGCAGATGATGGTTCTGATGAGGAAACAGCCAATTTTATAAAAGAATACCAACCAAAATCCAATCGAAAAATAATTCATATATGGCATGAGGATAACGGATTTCAAAAAAGTGCCATTCTCAATAAGGCACTTTTAGCTTGCTCTACAGAGTACGTTGTGATGAGTGATGGAGACTGTCTCGCCCGAGAGGACTTCCTTCAGGTACATTATGAAAGGCGTAAGGAAGGATATTTTCTTTCTGGCGGTTATTATAAACTACCATTGGATCTTTCCCAAAAAATCACCAAAGACGATATCCTAACCCAAAAATGTTTCAATCTACAGTGGCTTAAGAGAAACGGTTTACCAGAAAGTTATAAAACCCAGAAGCTCAACTCTGGTTTTGTACAAGCAAATATCATGGAAAGATTGACACCTACCAATGCTAGTTGGAATGGTCATAATTCTAGCGGTTGGAAAAAAGACCTTTTGGCAGTTAATGGGTTTGACGAACGAATGCAGTATGGAGGACAGGACAGGGAACTAGGTGAGCGTCTTTTTAATTATGGTATTAAGTCTATCCAAATAAGATACAGCGCCATTTGTTTGCATCTGGATCATAGTCGTGGTTATAAAACCCAAGAATCTATCGAGAAGAACAAGGCTATCCGGAAGAATACTAAAACTTCAAAGTCTGCTTTTACAGAATATGGCATTATCAAAAGGTCACCAATAAAACAACAGGATTAGTAATATTATTCGAATATTTTAATCCTAACCCTTAAGTTAAAGCATTTCAATCAAGATAAAATTCGGTTTGTCAACCAATCAAAAAAGAAATTAAGAGTTTTTGGTGGACAACGATCAAGACTTTGAAGACCCATAAATAATTTGTCGCTAGATCTGTATTGTAGTTTGTACTTGTACCAAGGCAAAGGTTTCTTGTAGGATCTAAAGTAGATGAGTTTTAAGTCATTTTCTAGATAACAAGTTTTATTTTTTATCTCAAGATGGTTGGACAATCCTTGCGGCAATACCTGAGTTTTATTTCTAAATCTGTGCTGGATATTGTTTAAAAAAACACCCTGATGTTTAGAGAAATATTCCGCAAGAGTCGATTTCCTCATCGGGTGAGGTGTATGTCTGAAATTATAATATCGTGAATGTCCCGCGAGTTTTGCAGAGGCCTGTTGGGCATATTTATGACCATAACGTTGCTTGCTGAATTTTTTATAAAAAATATTCTCATCAAGATTCAGCCATTTACCTCTCAGAACCGGAAGACCATTTCTAAAGAAATCCTCTGGCACGGTTTTGTTGATGAGGAAAAAGTCATCATTCATATAAATAAAATGCTCAGCGAGGTTGGGTATTCTATGTAGACAGCTCTCGATGGACCTGTTGTTAAATGTAGGCAAGTACTCTTCAAATCCGTCAAACACCTCTTTATGATCCACTATTACAACCTTGTGAAATGAATGATTAGATCCTTTATCTTTAAGAAAACTAGGTGTTTGATTATCTGTGATGATGAAGATATTTCTAATGAACGGAGCGAACTTAAGGATTGAATATACCGTAAATTCAATTTCATTTACTTGATCAAACCTGGTTCTAAATCCTTCATCATTGATTTTAGAACTTACCTCGAGATAAGGAAGCATTTTTTTGCGGTGTTCCTTATCATTTCCATCAACCCACAAAATGACTGCATCTATTGTAGTTTCTGTTTGATTCATGGATATGGATGAATTAATTTTATATTGAGGTGATATCAAATCTCACTAAGGAAAACTAGTGATGGGCTCGTTTTCTTCATTGAGCTCTGGTAAGACAAAATAATCTCCTATAATCTTATTGTATTCCTCGGGAAGCCATTTAAGCCGAGCATCAGCTGGATAGAGTGTAAGTTCTCCAAAAATTGTTTTACCGTCAATAGAATAAAAGTCCACTCTGACAAAAGGTAAGTTTTCAGATAATTTAGTCGCTAGCGTGATCATCTCTTCAAGATTGCTAGGCTTTTCGATCGTCTCAGCTGCATTGTCGTGAAGTGTTTCATGACCGAATGGTAGCAGATTAAAATCTACATCATAAGTGGTATGGTTATGACCGGTAAATCTATCTAAGTGAGCTGTGAAGAACTTGATTTCTCCATTAAAACAATAAAATTTATAATCGACTAAAAAGGATCTTCCTTCTTCTTCTAGAAATTTTTCTACAACAATCCTGGGTTCAATATCCTTATAGGCCCATTCTTGACCTTTCCGGTAATATTGATTGATGCCTAACCATTTATTGAGTTTCTTTATGGTTTTTTTTCTATCCAGATTTGACTTATCCTTTACAATGATGTTGAAACCACTCGCATGAGTGGCTTTAATTACAAATCGCTCTGGTAGTTCATTAAAGGGTATTTCCTCACCTTTTTTGTAAACTCCGTACAATTCGTTGAGGTATTGTGAGCCTATTTTTTGCTCTACATAGGCTCTAACGGCATATTTATCTGCTAATTGGTTTAAAATCTTGGGATGATAAAAAACTTTGTACCATTCTAATTTTTCGTTGAATTCTAACGGATTCTCCAGATCCATTTTCTTTCCTGAGAAATATTCATAATGACATTTCACATAAAATTTAGGTGGTAACCAGCGCATTTTTCTCAAAGTGCGCATTGCAAAATGACGTATCGGATTTGACATTATAAATTTAGATCAGTGTACGGTTTGTAATATAGTCTTAAACTGTTACACTGCCACATCATACTCGCGCAGGGCATCGTTGAGCGACGTCTTTTTGTTGGTGCTTTCCTTTCGGGTTCCTATGATTAGGGCGCAAGGCACATTAAAGGTTCCTGCTGGGAATTCTTTAGCATAACTACCAGGGATCACTACAGATCTTGCAGGAACAACGCCTTTCATCTCTTTAGGTTCATCACCAGTCACGTCAATGATTTTTGTGCTCGCGGTAAGTACCACATTAGCACCTAAAACAGCTTCTTTCTCCACGCGCACACCTTCTACAACGATACAACGCGATCCTATGAAAGCATTATCCTCAATGATTACTGGAGCGGCTTGTAGTGGCTCAAGAACACCGCCTATACCTACGCCACCACTCAAATGCACATTGGCACCTATCTGGGCGCAGCTACCTACGGTTGCCCAGGTGTCTACCATGGTTCCTTCCTCAATGTGCGCACCTATGTTTACGTAACTGGGCATCAAGATCACTCCTTTGGAAATGTAGGCTCCATGACGTGCCACCGCATGGGGTACTACTCTTATGCCTTTATCTTTATAACCCGTTTTAAGCGGGATTTTATCGTGAAATTCAAGAGGACCACATTCTATGGTTTCCATTTTCTGGATTGGGAAATAAAGCACGACCGCTTTCTTCACCCATTCATTTACCTGCCAGCCGTTGTCTGTAGGTTGTGCGACGCGCAGTTCACCACTATCCAGTAGATCTACCACGTTGCGTATTGCATCTTGTGTTACTTTATTTTCTAAAAGGCTGCGGTCTTCCCACGCGTTCTCGATGATGTTCTTTATCTGTTCCAAAAAATTGTGCTTTAAGAATTCAAAGATAAACGCAAAAGTTGAATATGGTATCTTCATTCACGAACTGGGCTATTATGCCTATTTTTGCAAAATATGGGACGCATACTGGCGATAGATTATGGGAAAAAACGCACCGGCATTGCCGTAACAGATCCCATGAAGATCATTGCGTCGGGTTTGTGTACCGTAGCGACCTATGAACTTAATAAGTGGTTGGAAGAGTATATTGTGAGTGAAGATGTAGAGACGATCGTCATAGGTGAGCCCAAGCAAATGGATTATACCGATAGTGAGTTGGGTGGCGTGATTAACGCTTTCGCGAAAGCGTTACAAGTCAAATACCCTAACATCAAGATAGAACGCATGGATGAACGTTTTACCTCAAAGATGGCTTTCCAGACCATGATCGATAGTGGTTTGAATAAAAAACAACGTCGCAACAAAGCTCTGGTAGACGAGATAGCTGCGACCATCATCCTTCAATCCTATATGGATAGAATAAGATAAGAACTGAAACAGTACAAAAATGATTTTACCAATAGTTGCTTACGGTGATCCAGTGTTGCGCAAGGAAGCGCAAGAAATAACGGTAGATTATCCTAAGCTGGAAGAAGTAATCGAGAACATGTGGGAAACCATGTATAACGCTGCTGGTGTAGGCCTTGCCGCGCCACAGGTAGGATTGCCCATACGCATGTTCATGATCGACACAGAGCCTTTTAGCGATGACCCAGATTTGAGCGAGCAGGAGCAAAAGGAGCTTGCGGGCTTTAAAAAGGCATTTATTAATGCTCAAATCCTAGAAGAGACCGGTGATGAATGGTCTTTTAATGAAGGTTGTTTAAGCATACCTAACGTTCGTGAAGATGTTTTTAGACCTGAAAAGGTTACCATCCAATACCAAGACGAAAACTTCAAAACTTATACAGAAACATACGATGGTTTGATCGCCAGAGTCATACAGCATGAGTACGACCACATTGAAGGGATTTTATTTACCGATAAAATTTCCAGCCTCAAAAAGCGTTTGATCAAGAATAAATTAAATAACATATCTAAAGGGAAAACAAGTGTAGATTACCGCATGCGTTTTCCTGATGCAAAAGGCCGCAGATAATTACGGTTTTATATATTTGCGATCGCTTTAAAAGAAAAATATTATGAGTCTAGACAGCATTTTGTCCATTACAGGGAAACCAGGATTATACAAATTGAAGACCAAAGCCCGCAGTGGCTTTGTCGTGGAATCTCTTATGGACAACAAAACATCCATTGTTGGGATGAGTCACAACGTGAGTGTTTTAAAAGACATCTCCATTTATACCTATGAGGCAGAGGTTCCTTTAAAAGAAGTCTTTAACAAGATTGCCAAAAAAGAAGACAAAGGTGCCGCTATTAGCCACAAAGCATCTAAAGATGAGTTGAGCAACTATTTTAATGAAGTCTTACCAGAATACGATGAAGATCGTGTTTATGCCAGCGACATTAAAAAAGTGGTGCAGTGGTATAACATTCTGCAACAAAATGATTTGTTGGACAGCTTGTCAAACTCTGAGGAAGAAGAATAGAGTACCAATATATACAAATATCAAAGCCTTTTCAATGTTGAAAAGGCTTTTTCTTTGCTGTCTATTTAGAATCAATTACTTGATGGAGCTATGTTTTAAAAAAGCAGAATTACTTTTTGTAAATAGGAATACGGTAGGAAATGCCATAAAAATAACCGACGCCTATTTCGCCTGTATCATAGGTGCGTCCAAAACCGGGTATATAAAGATTGTCAAAATTATCAGGCTGATCTTCCGCAACAAGTCTTTTTAGCTGAACATTTAAGGACAGATATACATTGTTTAATACTTGAACTTTTACACCAGCTTGAATCTCTGCCCAGAAAGCCGTCAGTCCAGTAAACTCTTCATTAGGGAATCTACTAGGTGCAGGAAAAGAACCTACCTCTTCGTAAAAGTCAAACCTATTTAGGGTTTGTGAAAAGCTTGAGGCACCTGCTCTAAACCCTACATAAATCATATTGTCTAGATCGAGCCAGTTGCCATAGAAATTATAATCTGCGCCAGCTTTGATATAGGAACCAGTGGTTTCAAAATCAATTTGATTGGTTTCACGATCAAGAGTTTCGGTTCCTAGTTCGCCGGCGACATACCAGTCCTTGGTAAGTCTATAATCTGCCATGACTTGAAAGCCTGTGTATTCATCGTCAATAGCTGTGCGTACTAGACTGGCTAGATCTATTCCTGCTCGCAGTCCATAAGTCGTAGGATATACAATGGTATCATTTGCCACAGGTTCCTGTGTGGTTTGCTGTGCACTTGCAAGGCAAGCCACCATTACGAACAATAGGCTAGTGGCGTATCTCAACATGAATGTCATTTTTTGAGATGACGTCAGCATTTCTTATGATGACGTTGCTTATCCATGGATTTACGGGATCTTCATCAGGTCTTTCCAAACTAAGATCCAGAAAAGATGAGGTAAAGCCGCAGGCACGGTTGAGGTATACTTCTTCCTCGGTATATCTAAAGTTGATAGGGTCTGCATTGACAGCGCCGTTGGACGTACGAGTGAATGCAAAATTGGTCACGTTTTGATCATTTCGTAAGGGTATAGAAATCGAGTCTACTTGTGTGAGACTAGTTGCGCCCGTACCATTAAGACTGACTGCAAAATTCTCTTCGGTTTCAAACACTTGGAGCCTTTCCACTGGTTTGCGCAACAATGGGTTTCTAGCATCTAGAAAAACGATCACCAGTCGTGGCACATCCAACTCTTCTGGAATGCACAAGTCATCCTTCTCACAAGATGAGAAGCAACAGGCAACAAGCAGTAAAACCGCTATGATTTGATTTCTATTCATTAATAAGTTTTGTCAGCAACTCTGTCGTAGCAGGATAGCTGGGTCTGTGAATATAATCAGATAGAACGATCTCTCCAGATTTATCAATAACGGTATAGGTAGGATAGCCTTCTAATTCTATCATTTGTCTCACAACTTTTGATTGATCCTCATCAAGGAAATAGTGTTTTCCCTTGATCTGAAACTCCGCAATGGATGGTATATATGCACGTCTTTCACTGCTGTGACAGAAATATACAAACTCAACATCATCATTGAATTTTTCATGCAGTTTAGGTGATGCCTCTTTAAATTCGGCTTTGCAGGGACCACACCAGGTTGCCCAGTTGTCAATGTAGACAACTTTACCATTGGCATTTTCAATAATCTCTGCTAAGTAATCCTTTGGATCTTCACTTTTAAATTCTAGAAGTTGAGCTTCCTCAGGAAGTTCTGGACTTTCCAACAGCTTTTTCTCACTTTCATACCTGGAAGCAATGCTGTTTCTGATTTCTTCATCGGCCACCTTAGATAAGTACTGGTCACTAGTAGATTCATAAATGTCAACATTGTGATCCTGGAACTGGTTGAGATAAAACTCATGAATGACCAGGTCGTGTAGCAATGACCCGTCTGATGAGTTCGCTGCTATTTCAATGGCTTTGGAATCTACGCTCTCGCCTTCTTCCACGAGCAATCTGGCTCTGCTTTGATAGTGGTATTTTAAGGTGTATACCAATCTTTGTATGATAGAAGTGTTGATCAAATCTTCTTTTTCAAGCTTAGGAAGGCTGTTCAGGAAATCAAAGTATTCGCTGTCTGCCGCAGGAGCTTCCAGTCCATAATAATCTCTGTACATCGCATAATCAATCTTGGAATTGGGAAAGAAAAACTTCTCACGCGACGTGATGTAATCCTGCAATAATGTATCATTAATGGAAGACATGAATTTCTTGTTGTAATCTGCGATGGTGGTTTGTTCCGCTTTCGCGAAAGCGATAAAATCATCTGTCGCCTGTACTTCTTCATTGTTGTAATACGATTGCACGTCCACTGGGAAATCCTTCAAATAGAGTTGCAGATTGTTATTAGTATCTGCATGATCTCCCGAAAATTTAGGTGCGATCACCTGTGTAGTGTCCACAGCTTTTTCAATAGTCACATTGATGGAATTGCCGGGAACAGCAATCAAGCTAAAAGGTCTAGAAGCAAAAACGGTGACCTCTCTAGGGTCTGTCAATTCCAACTCCAACTGGAAGGTGCCATCCTCGTTGAGGTCTGCCGTGTACTCGTCGTAATCGCTCTTCAAATAATCATAGGCATAAACCTGCACCTGGGAAACATCCAGCGAGTCTGCTGGGTTTACCATACCGGCAATGGTAACCGTATTGCTTGTGATAATGGCCTCTTCAACCACTTCATCTTTACAGGCAAAGAGTAGGATTGCCGTTAACAACAGTAAAATGACTTTTTTCATGGTATTATTTTAATTCAAGTAAAACTACGTTTTCCACATGATGGGTTTGCGGGAACATGTCCACCGGACGCACACGCACCACTCTGTATGCATCATCCAGTAACGCTAGATCACGTGCCTGTGTTGCGCTATTGCAACTAACATATACAATTCTTGGTGCCGCAAGGTTCAAAAGTTGTGCAACTACATCTTTATGCATACCATCACGCGGTGGATCTGTAATGACGACATCTGGCGTGCCGTGCTTATTGATAAAGTCCGTGGTGAACACGTCCTTCATATCGCCCACATAAAATTCTGCATTTTCTACATTATTGAGTTGGGCGTTTGCTTGCGCATCCTCGATAGCTTGAGGTACGGACTCAATTCCCACGACTTTGGCGGCTTTACCAGCAACGAATTGGGCAATGGTACCAGTACCGGTGTATAGGTCATAAACGATCTGAGAACCGTCCAGTCCAGCAAAATCCCGAGTAACCTTATACAGTTCATAGGCCTGTGCAGAGTTGGTCTGATAGAACGATTTTGCACTAATTTTAAACTGCAGGCCCTCCATTTTTTCCATGATAAAATCATCACCGTCGTACAACACCACATCTTGATCATAGATCGTGTCGTTTGCCTTCTCGTTTATGATGTATTGCAGGGACTTGATTTCTGGAAACGATTCTTTCAAATGCTCCAACAAAGCGATGCGCTGTTGCTCATGATCCTGATAAAATTGAATCACCACCATCACGTCGCCAGTGCTGGACATGCGCAACATGAGCGTGCGTAAGGTGCCAGACTTTTCTCGTGGTGAGTAGTAGGAGATATTTTCCGCTTTCGCGAAAGCGTGGACACTCAAACGTATCTGCTCACCAATGGCTGGGTGCAAGTGACATTCATCCAGATGTAGGATCTTGTCCCACATTCCAGGAATGTGGAAGCCTAACGCTTTTTTATCGTCATCGTCCAGCTGCACGTCAGACTGAATCTCTTCAAGCGTCAACCACCGATTTGCCGAGAAGCTGAATTCCATCTTATTGCGATAGTAGTATTGCTGCTCGCTGCCCAGAATCGGTTCAATCTCTGGCAATGTAAGGTGACCTATGCGTGTTAGGTTTTCAACAACTTCCTTTTGTTTGAAAAAGAGCTGGCTGTCGTAGGCCATTTCCTGCCACTTGCAACCGCCACAAGTGTCGTAATGTTTGCAAACAGGTTGTGTGCGTCTTGTGGATCGCTCGTGAAACTGCGTCACTTTTCCTTCATAAAAGGACTTGCGCTTTTTGAAGGTTGTTATATCAACTACATCGCCTGGTACTGCATCGGTAAGGAATATAACTTCACCGTCGGCAGTTTTTGCGACACTTTTACCTCTAGCTCCTGCATCAACAACAGGTACTTTTTCAAAAGTTTTTTGGGCTCTTTTTCTTCTTTTGGACATGGATTCAAAATTAAGCCAATTGCCACGACTAGAAATGGGTTGGCGCCATATTTTGAACCACTCTAATCAATAATGAATTAACGCGCCCTAAACGGATTGCACAAAGCCTTTTTTGTAATTTGCGACAAAGAAATCAAAATATACAAATGAATATTACAGCGTCCAGATCAAAAGAACTTATAGAAATAGAAGAAAAGCACGGTGCCCACAACTACCATCCATTACCAGTGGTGTTAGAGCGTGGCGATGGTGTCTATGTCTGGGATGTAGAAGGAAAGCGTTATTATGATTTCTTGAGTGCCTACAGCGCCGTCAATCAAGGTCACTGTCATCCTGCAATTATTGAAGCAATGACAAAGCAGGCGCGTACCTTGACACTTACCTCAAGAGCTTTTCACAATGATAAGTTGGGCAGGTTCAATAGTTACATGACCAGCTATTTTGACTTTGACAAAGTACTGCCCATGAATACTGGTGCAGAGGCTGTTGAAACCGCCATCAAGATTGCTCGTAAATGGGCCTATGAAAAAAAAGGCGTTGCTGAAACCGATGCTCAAATTATTGTTTGTGACAACAACTTCCATGGTCGTACCACCACTATAATCTCGTTCTCCAATGATGAGAACGCCCGTAAAAACTTTGGACCCTATACACCTGGTTTTATCAAGATACCTTATGATGATACTGAGGCTCTTGAAAAAGCCTTACAACAAGATAATATCGCTGGATTTTTAGTAGAGCCTATTCAAGGTGAAGCTGGAGTTTATACACCAGCAGATGATTTTATGCGTCGCAGTAAGGAATTGTGCGAAAAATACAATGCTTTATTTATCGCAGATGAAATCCAAACCGGTATCGCAAGAACAGGAGCGTTGCTCGCCGTTTGTGGTAAATGTACTTGTGATGGATCTTGTGAACGACAAGAGACCTATGCCAGACCAGATATCTTGATTTTAGGAAAAGCATTATCTGGCGGAGCGTTTCCCGTAAGTGCCGTTCTTGCCGATGATGATATCATGAACGTGATCCATCCAGGACAGCATGGAAGTACTTTTGGTGGGAATCCAGTAGCAGCTGTAGTAGCTATTGCTGCTCTTGATGTTGTTAAGGAAGAATCGCTCGCTCAAAATGCTCGCGAATTGGGAAATTACTTCCGTAAAAAAATCAATGAGTATATTGAAACCACTGATACTGTCACTTTAGTAAGAGGCCGTGGTTTATTGAATGCGATCGTGATCAATGATTCTGAAGACAGTGATACAGCATGGAATATTTGTTTGAAATTGCGAGACAACGGTTTACTTGCTAAACCTACTCACGGCAACATCATACGATTTGCGCCACCATTGGTCATGACTAAAGAGCAACTCGATGAATGTATAGAGATCATCATCAAAACGCTAAAGGATTTTGAATAGTTCTAAAACTTAGATGGAGTTAAGATCTAAAAAATAAAAAAGGGGAAAACGCTAGTTTTCCCCTTTTTGAATTACCGTGCGGTTCTCCATTACATACAGCCTGCTTCTTCCATCGCTTGGTAAAGAGGTGCCAACTGCTCTTCCGTCACGTTAGGATTGTCAGCAAATGTATCAATATACCATTGGTAGAATGCACATTGGTTGTAGTAGAACGCTACTATAAGTGCTAACCCTATTAAGGATATGATAAGCGAAATGATGGCTACCGTTTTAGCCGTTTTCATTGCCTTTCCATTAGAATACAAATCTGGATTTTCGTTGTATTTCTTCAACTCCTTAGAGGCTATCACTAATGCTATAATAGCGGCTACGGTTCCAATCCCGTATATACAGCAGCATAAAAACCCTACGATGGAAAGAATGTAAACTACAGTGGTGTTTAATTTTTGCATGTTAGTTGGATTTAGTAGTCTAAATATAAAAGAATTTACTTTTTTAGAATAAAAAAGGGAAAGCCGACGCTTTCCCTTTGAAAATAAAAACTAGAATATTTAATCCATATCAGCTTCTGCTTGAGCTCTAGTTTGGTCAATAATGTCTTGCGGCACGCCCAGACTTTCCATAGTGTCCAGTGTTTGCTCTAATCTTTCTTCTTCGCTAAGAACAATGTATTGATAAGCAGTGTATGCTGCCATTATTCCAGATAAAATCAAAGCAACAAGTGCCACGGTTTTTGCTGTTTTCATTGCCTTTCCATTGCTGTAAGCTTCTGGGTTTTCGGCATATTTTTTTAGTTCTTTAGTAGCGATTACGAAAGCAATTATGGATGCTATGAATCCTATTCCGTAAAAGCAGCAGCATAAAAACCCTACAATCGAGAGAATATAAACTACAGTGGTGTTTAATTTTTGCATAATAGTTGGTTGTTTAGATGAATGATAATTTAATAATGTAACTGGTCAATATGGTTCCGATGACGATTATGGTTCCCCATAATTTGATTTTCTCTCCATACTTTACATTGACAAACATATCAAAAATTAGGAAACCTAATAGAAATATTGCGGGCAATAATGCCGGATACATAAAAAAGGAATCGATCACCTTTCCCTGTAATAACAGAGAAATGGACCGCTGGATACCACATCCAGGACAGTCCATTCCTATCATTTGCTTAGTGAAACAAGGCAGCATCCAGCTGTCGTCCACAACTATACTCATAATTTCTAATTAGAAATAATCACTTTCTTAGCCAGCTCTTCATCATCAGGCGTAGACACCTTGACAATGTAAATCCCAGCGGAATACGATGACGTATTAAAGGTAAATTCTTGATTTACTTCTTTTGGATTTTGGCTTGCCACCAATCTACCTGCTAAATCAAATACACTAATGTCAGAAACATTTTTGCCAGCTGGGTTTTGAATGGTCAACAAACTACGCTCATTGTTTTGAAAGATGTTGAACGCATCTGTAGCAAGTAATTCATCACCATTGCTCAATGTTGATTTTTCTTCAAAAACGATTTCATATCGATCTGCCACAGTTCCTTTACCAGTTGTAATAGTATAAGAATCATTTAATATGTCATGATATGTATCGGTTTGTTTGTCGTGGATCAACACCTTCTCAGTTTCAAAATTCACCATGGTTGTCACGGCAATTTCAAAAGTTGATGTAGCTGCTGCAGATTTAAACGATACTGGCACAGCTGTTTGGTTCTTGTCATAAGGAACAGCTTGAATCACATATTCATTACCATTTAATGGCATGTAAATGTCTGTATTCACTTTGTTAGCATTATTGCTACCTTCAAGTCCCCAATCATAATCCTCGGTAGCACCTTGTCCAAAAGACAATACCATCTGTCTATTATATCTTTTATTGATGAACGTGTTCAATAGTATTTGAGGTCTAACGTATTTAATAACATTAGCATTTGCGGTTTGATCATTTCCTGAATTAGGAGCAGCTTTGAAAAATGAATTAGTCGGATTTTCTTTCACGAATTCACGTTGTGCGTTTGTGAATGTTGCAATACCATTTCCAGAAGGAAAAGCATTACCAGAACCGTCATTATCTCTAACGATCATGAAACCTTGACCTATCGGAGCATATCTTCTTGTAGTTCCAATGCCAACTGGAAATGAAGGACCACCAGTTATAGTAGTATTGGAACCGCTGATTGGCACACCACTAGAGTCGTACCTAAAAAAAGTCGCAGGCACAAAAGTTCCGTCATCCGCATCATTGCCAGCCTCACCTGGTGTATAAACCCCATAACCTCCTTCATATTCTTGAAGAATATGAGTCGTAGAATTTGAATCCCAGAAATAGATCTCTGGAGTAATGTCTGGATTGTCTTCTAAAAAGTCCTTTAGGTCTAAAGCAGACGGATAGGGGTTACCTACTAGTGAGAAATCACCTTGAGCGACTCCTACTTCTATGTCACCATTGTTAGGAATACCTCTAAAATCATAACGTTGTCCCATTCCTAATTCTGAGTTTTCTATATTAACTCCACCACCATCAAGTATAACTCCCTTCATGGTAAAACCATATCCTGGTAAAACAGTAGCTGAAGGATCAGCAAATGATTGCCATCCAAAATATCCAGATGTCCCTCCATTACCAGCTCCATCTCCAACACTATTATAACTGTAAAGCCATCTGGAAGCTATTCTTAAGGGTTGGTTTATAATAGTCGGGCCTGTCTGCGTCGCTTGATTTGTGAATTCCTGGTCATCTGTTCTACCATCTCTTACATTTGTTCCAAAAATGAATGCTTGATCAGCATCTATAACAAAGTCTGTTTCAAAGTCAAAACCTTCAGTAAGAATGGGGAAGTAGATTTGAGTGTTCTTGAAACCTGCATTAGCTCCAGCATCAGGCTCACTTACCGGAGATGACCAATAGTTATACGTAAAATTATTTGCGACACCTTCTTGAAAAACAGAAAATGTTCCTGCACCAGTATTAGCAGATCCAACATTTCCTTGAATAAGTTGAGCGATTTGACCATTCCCGTCTCCCGAGGCGTCTGCGCCTTCTCTTAGATAAAAAGCAGATCCAGTTTCTCCTGGTGCAGATGGTGCATCGCGCAATTCTAGTTCTTGAGTGATAAAAATATCAGTACCCTTAGAATAGATAAACGCGTCATTGACAACGTGAACCTGCGCTATGGAACTACCTGCAACAAAAAGAGTTGCGATAAAGAATGTAAAGTTTTTCATAGAGGTAACTTTTACTAAGACAAAAATATACTCTTTAAAAGAGTAATATTGTTAATTTCAAATCTAATTAATCTTGTCTTAAATACTATCGGCAAAATACACAATTATTCGATGAACGATAATAAAAAACAGCTTTTTAACGGTATTTTAGTTGTGGTAGGTGCCGCGTTACTGGCTTATTCCCTTACAGTTACGGGCGTGAGCGTGTATGTGCAGATCGTCGGATTATTCATTCTGATGATAGGAGCGTACCGTGCGAGCAAGCATTGGGCAAAACATAAAAACGACCATTTAGATGAGTAACAAGTTTTCCAAAGGAGATAAAGTGCTGGTGCTGGACGACGATATGAGTGGAGTTGTCGCTTTCGCGAAAGCGAAACAAATCACCATCACTACTGCAGATGGTATTGATCTCACCTTTCATGAAGATGAGTTGATTCTTGATAGGCGGTTACAGGTAAAACACATCGAAGTGAAAAAGGAACCGGCTCCCAAAAAACCCAAAAGACGCATACAGTCCCGTAAAAAAGGAGCATTTATCCCAGCGGTAGAAGTGGATTTACATATCCACCAGTTGACCGATAATGAGCGATATATGGATAATTATGACATGCTCAACCTGCAAATTGATACTGCCAGAGACAAGATAGAATGGGCGCACCGCAACAACATTCCAAAACTGGTTTTTATCCATGGCGTAGGCGCTGGAGTACTCAAACAAGAACTGGACTTTTTGTTTGAGCGCTATGATTACCTAAAACATTATGATGCTGATTTCCAGAAATACGGTAAAGGTGCCACTGAGGTGTATTTATTTCAAAATCCTAAATAGAATTACTCTTCTACAAATGCTGGAGTGACGGTAACTTGTCTCTCTGGTATAATGTATGTTCCAAAGTTTCTGATTTGATCAAAGTTGTCAAAAACAATGGTTTCTTCTCCTCTCACTAAAGTAAGGTTAGGTATTTGAATCTCAACCACAGAAATTCTGTCATAGCTGTGCGGTATAAAACTATCTATGGCCGGTGAGACGGCATTGGCAACCTCAAGATTTAGATAATCTGGCCTGCCGTTAGTGATGTCATTAGTAGGATCAAGGTCACGGTTAGCATCTTCTTGAATGGTTAAAACACCATCGTTATCATCATCATTGTCTAGATAATCAGGAATACCATCGCCGTCTGTATCACGACTCTGGGTTAAAGAGATGGTACCATCATTTTCAAATACCACGCCTTCATCAATAGTAGGGATATTATCACCATCATCATCTGCATCAATTTTGTCGGGTAACCCATCACCATCCGTGTCCTGGCCTGATGGCTCCAGATAGTTGGGTATGCCATCGAGATCGCTGTCTAGTCTTTCATCCTCTTCATTATTTAGTGCTTCTGTGGATGTGAGAATTTGATTAGACGCAATCAAATTGATCTCTCCAGATCTCGAAATAAGAGCGTCTATCACGGTAGGTGTTGCCGGTGGCAGCAGGCTACAAAAATAATCATCACCAGGTGCTGCATTGTATTTTCTATATTCTACACGGTTCATATCACTTATTCTTAAACCAGTGTAGGAACCATCTATATCCAGTAAGTTTCTATCAGTAGTAAGCTCCACGCTCAAACTTTCAAAAGTGTTGTTATCTACTTTGTAAAAAAGATAGGTTCTAGAGTCTGTATCTGTACCTGTATCTGTTTCTGGTAAGCAAGCCTCTACGTCAATGCCTTGAAAAGAAAGATCCTCTACAATGATGTCGCCGTCATCGCAGGAAACCAGCACTAGCAGCAGTAAAAAACAGTATATATTCTTCATATTCCAAAGGTAGTATATCATTATAATATGATCATGTGCTTTATTGTTTCCTAAAATTTTATTTTTGTTGCATGAAGCAAGTATATCTAGATAATGCAGCGACCACGCAATTGCGACCAGAAGTGGTGTCTCGCATGACAGAGGTTTTGTCAAACGTGCCCGGCAATCCCAGTTCAACACATAGCTATGGACGCAGCGCTAAATCTTTGATAGAGACCGCTCGCAAGAACATTGCAAAGCAATTAAACGTCACTGCTGCCGAAATTATTTTCACCTCTGGTGGTACAGAAGCTGATAATCTTGCCATACACAGCTGCGTTAGGGATCTAGATGTCAAACGCATTATTACTACAGGTATCGAGCACCATGCTGTAGTATATATCGTGGATTACTGTCGGGATAAATACGGTATCGAGGTAGAGCACGTTAAATTGAAAGAATGCGGTACTCCAGATTATTACCATCTAGAGCAATTGCTTCAAGAGTCTGATAAGAAAACTTTGGTTTCCTTAATGCACATCAATAATGAGATAGGCAATAGGCTCGACATAGAACGTGTAGGTGGCCTGTGTCGTAAATACAAGGCACTATTTCACAGCGATTGCGTTCAATCCATAGGTCACTACGAGATGGATCTTGCGGAACTTCCCGTGGATTTTACGGCGGTAAGCGCCCATAAATTTCATGGTCCTAAGGGCGTTGGGTTTGCCTTCATAAGAAAGGGAACTGGTTTGAAGCCCTTAATCCTAGGTGGTTCACAAGAACGTGGCATCAGGGCAGGAACTGAAAGTGTCCACAATATTGTAGGAATGGATCTAGCCATGCAAATGGCATATGAAAACCTTGAAAAGGATCGAGCCTACATCAAGGACTTAAAAGAATATTTTAAAAATTCGCTCGAGGCGAAAATTGATGGCGTCAAGTTCAACGGTAAATGTGCCGATGGGGATAACTCCACCTACACGCTATTGAACGTTTGCCTACCATGTCCAGCCGAAAAAGCTGCAATGCTGCTGTTCACCCTGGATCTTAAAGGAATCGCATGTTCTAAAGGTAGCGCTTGTCAAAGTGGTAGTCAAAAAGGCTCTCATGTCCTGTCTCAAATTTTGAATGAGGAAGACCTGGACAAACCTAGTTTGAGATTTAGCTTCTCTATCTATAATACCAAAGAAGAATTGGATTATGTGGTAGATGTTTTGAAGGAGTACCTAGAGAGTGCCAATAATTAAAACCTAGCCACCACTCTAAAGTTAAGCACTCGTGGCGTCAAGAAGTTTGGGATCGCAATCTGCCTGCTAGTGGCAATGTCTCTGACCCAAATATTTGTGATGCTGTTCTGGTTGTCAAAGATGTTGTAGATCTCGGCACCTATATAGAACTCATCAAAATTGGCGAAAGTCTTGCTATCATTATTGTCATCCTTGAATACATAATTGATACCTAAGTCTGCGCGACGATAATCCCGCAATCTAAACTGAAAATCATAGGGATCTGCATAATTAGGTGAGCCGCCAGGAAGACCTGTGTTGTAAACCAAGTTCAAATACATGCGCAGTTGTGGTAAATTAGGCACATAATCCTGAAATAGCATGGCAAATTTCAGACGTTGGTCTGTCGGTCTGGAGATGAATCCGCGGTTGTTGAGGTTCTCTTCTGTTTTGAGATAGCCAGCACTAATCCAGCTTTCGGTTCCTTTAATGAATTCACCGTTGAGTCTCAAGTCCAGACCATACGCATAAGCTTTGGCATCATTGTTTGCACGATAGCGTATTCTTACATTTTCCAGCGTGTAAGTGTTGACGTCGCTTAGATTTTTGTAGTACGCTTCACTAGTCAGCTTGAAAGGCCTGTCATTCCACTGGAAACTCCAGTCGTTCCCAATCACAAAATGAATGGATTGCTGGGCTTTGACATCTGGGTTGACGCTTCCATCCTCATCACGTAATTCTCGGTAAAAAGGTGGCTGGTGATAGACTCCAGTAGAGATTCTAAAAAGCATGTCCGTCTCTTTCCAGTAAGGTTTTATGGCAAACTGTCCACGAGGTGAAAAAACGGTTTGATTGGAATCTTCAAAGGCATCGCCACTAACGGTCCAATTGTGAAAGCGTGCGCCTAGGTTCCAGAAGATTTCACTATTTCCCCAGTAACCGCGGCTGCTATATTGAGCAAAACCCTGTATGCGAGAAACCTTCACTTCATTATCTGCATTGATAGAGGTGAATGGTACTAGAGGCGCGGTAAAAGGCGTGTATGGCTCATCATTTCTTAGGTTTCCTCCTGGTGGACGCACATTGAATCCAGCACTATCAACAACCGTATATTCTCGCACACGATCCCTAATGTCTTCCACATTGGCTTTAATGCCCCAATCCAGCTGATCGTTAGAATTGCCTTCTTTTTTAAAAACGAAAGTTCCACGATGTTCAAGTGTAGCGATCAAAGCGTCTAGGTCATTACGGCCATGTTCCAGTTCTGAACCTATACCGGTGACAAAATCCACCTGTCCAAAATCACGACTGCCTATATCTGTATTGGGACTACCTAAACCATACTGGGCGAGAATGTCATAATGCTCTTGTTCCTGCGTATGATAGACGCTTGAAATGAGTCTTAAATTAAGCTGATCATTGACATCATAACTCGCTTTTACAGCGCCAAAATAGGTCTCATATTGATCCTCTTCCTGGCCTTGATAATCAATCACCACCGCAACAGGTTCTTGGATAGTTCCGAAGTTTGTCTGTCGGTCACGAGGTTCAAAATCATAACTGTTGATTGCGATGTTTCCTAAAAAGCCCAGTTCAAATTTGGGATTGACTCGATAGGTGATGTACGTCTGTGCGTCAAAAAACCTCGGTACTGCATTGGCTACGGTTTCCCTAGAGTTGATGAAAAGACTGTTGTCTCTGTATCGCAATCCAGCTGTTGCGGTCATCGCTTTCGCGAAAGCGGTTCCCTCAACAAACGCATTTGCTCCCAACAAACTGGCGTCTATACCAGCGGCAAAATCTGTAGGCCTGCGGTACTCCAGATCCAAAACCGAACTGAGTTTGTCACCATATTTTGCCTGAAAACCACCAGCTGAAAAATCAACACTGCGCACCAGATCTGTATTGACAACGCTCAGGCCTTCCTGCTGGCCGCTACGTATCAAAAATGGGCGATACACTTCGATTTCATTGATGTAGATGAGGTTCTCATCATAATTTCCACCTCGCACGGCGTATTGAGTGCTTAGTTCGTTGTTGTTATTCACTCCTGGTAGCGATAGTAGAATGTTTTCCACACCAGGTTGGGCGCCTGGGATTCTTCTGATCATTTGTGGATCTATTGTGGTCACGCCGGTAAATTGGCGGTCTGTGGTGGCATTAACGACAACCGTTCCTATTTGTTCTACAGCTACCTTCATAACAGGGTTGATCTCCAGAATCTCACCACTTTTCAGTAGGAGTTGTTGGATCGTCAAAGAGCTGTAGGAGACGCTTGAGAACCTCAGGTTTATAGCGGTATTGGCTTCAACCTTGATCTCATAATACCCGTTGATGTTGCTTACTGTACCTATCGTAGTGCCTTGAACACTTACATTGACATTTGCTATGGGTTGCTGTTGCTCGTTAAGTATGATACCTTGAATGGTCGCTTGTTGGGCGTGAGCAGCCATGGAAGCGGTCATCAAAAAAAGTAGAAGGATGAAGTATTTCAATGTGGTCAATTATTCCTTTCGGTGAAATGTAGCTTCAAATTTACTGCTATTTCCCACATTGTCCGTGACGATGACCACCAACTCATTATCAGTATCTGTAACGACGCCATCCTCAAAGTAATGCGTCAATAGATCTGTTTTGTAATCGTATTCCATCAAAATGAATTTACCATTCACTGTCGCACGATAGGCCTGGACGCCCGTATCCTTATCGTTAATCTTTAATTTGAGCGTTTGGTTTTTACTGATCCATTGTCCATCCTTGAAATTGACGGGTGCGATGGTGGGATCTTTGGTATCCTTGCTAATGGCGTAAGTGCCTAGGGTTTTAGTAAACGCAGTTAATGTGTTTCCTTTCAAACGTGAAGGAGTGTAGTAGGCAGCACCCCAAGAAGTGGTCCTCGCGATAAAATATTTGTCGCGATCCTCATCCTGTTTGCTGCTCATGTCATAATTGATCACCATGTTTTTATGTAATGGCACGATGTCCTCATGAACTTTGAGCGTGTCAGAGTTCTGTTTGATGTTCAAAAAAGTATCTTCATAAAGCGACCCTTGCGGGATGGTAAGCGTGAAGGCTCCTAAAGTTGTAGTATAAGTCTCATTGTGTGGTATCAAAGTAGCGTCTTTTGGGCTGTCAACTTGCAGGTTTTCTAATTTGGACTCGTTGGTAATGTCCATCACGATCTCGCTGTCGTTGCCTTTAAAATCTGTGATATTGACTTTATAAACATGAGTGGATCCAGGATCAAAAAGCTGTAGCTTTCCTTGATTGTTGACATCGCCGTAAAGACTAAGCGGGCTACCATCTGGAACATATAGTCTAGAAATACGGCTCTTGCTTTTTTTGAAATGTTCAAAATCAATCATTTGATTGATGTATCGGGTTTCATCAAAAGAAAATTTATCAAATGTCATTTCAAAATGTGGACTACCGTTGAAGTAGGTTTTTATGGTATAGACACCATTTTGATTGTTGGCTCCATCCAGTCGGTCATTAGTATTGACGCCCATTCCAATGTTTCCGTAAGCTGAAAAAGGTTCCACTTTGAATTTACCATCCTGTAAGGGAACCACACGAAGTAGTTGCGCCTCATTTTTTCCATTTACGGTTGACTCTGCATCTAGTGGGTAGGCTTTGACTTGTTTCACTAAAGGATTTCTGGAATCTGGAATATCGATTCCAAATAGCATGGGATTCATGGGTCGTGCCGCTCCATCACGTATTTCAAAGTGAAGGTGTGGTCCACCGCTACCGCCAGAATTACCGCTGTAGGCAATGATCTCATCCTGATCTACTCGCAATTCCAGATCGTCTGGATACAGTTGGATCTCATAACTTTCTTGGGCATATTGTCTTGCCTTCACATATTCTTCAATCCTTGGGCTAAATTTTTCAAGGTGTGCATACACGGTAGTATAGCCATTAGGATGCGTGATGTACAGCGCCTTTCCATAACCATAATGCTCTATCTTGATACGACTCACGTAGCCAGCTGCAGCGGCATGAACGTTAGCGCCTGTTCTCTGATTGGTTTTGATATCCAGACCACTATGAAAATGGTTGGAGCGCAGCTCACCAAAAGTACCACTTAGAATAAGTTTGATGTCCAGAGGATGATGGAAATAATCCTGTGGAAGCTCTTTTGTAGTTTGGCTTTCGCCAAAGCGAACTAAAAATAATCCCAGTAACAGGAAACAGATATATTTTGTTTGCATCTTCTAAATATATGGTTAGGAATGTTGATCGCAAAAAGGTTTTCAAACTTTGTTCCATAAATATTTGATTTGTCTGTGTGGAAAGTTAATTTTGTTGGAACCGCATTAATTTTGCCCAATGTCCACCCTTTTAAACCGCATTGATCAGATAGAGCTTAAGGTCAAAGCCTTAATCATTGAAAATCAAAGGTTGAAAAAGAAATTAGATTCTAAACAAGAGTCTATTGAAGGATTTAAAAAGCAGCTAGAGGTCGCGCAAGAGGCCATTCAAGAAGGCAATGAGACGATCGTTATGCTTAAAACGGCAAATGCGATGCTAGGTAGTGATGATTACAAAACAAAAACAAAACTCAAGATCAATGCACTGGTCCGTGAAATAGATCAATGTATTGCACAATTAGCATAGGTTGGAAGGTAAACTCAAGATTAAGATATCGATTGCAGATAGAGTCTATCCTTTAACGATTGACCCTTCTCGAGAAGAAGGTTTGCGCAAGGCAGCAAAAAATATCCAGGCGATGATCAAGCAACTGGAGCAAAGCTATGCCGTGCGTGACAAGCAAGATGTCCTTGCCATGTGTGCGCTGCAGTTTGCAGCAAGATCTGAGCAACATACTATTGATAAGAGTGATGATAATGAAGAGGTCCAGGATCGTTTACAGATACTGGAACAATTATTGAATCAACACTTGTCATAAACGTTCTTTAAATAAACAGTTACTACCTGCACTTGTTTCATTTTTTGGTGAACTCAACACTTAATTCTTTAAAAAAAGTGAGTCGTGGTTGTAAAAGCAAGCCGTGCCTAGAGCCGGATCCTTGATCAGCCAGTTAGCTTTAAACTTTATTTAGGGAGTTCAGACAAAACCGAAACTCGTGCAGGTTTTTTTATATATAACAACCAATGGATACAACAACAGTGATTATAGCGGCGATCGTCGCACTTATAATAGGACTCGCCATAGGCTTCTTCATAGCCAAGGCAAAAGTCGAGAAAGGTAAAGCCTCACAACTCATCATTGATGCTAAAAAGGACGCCGAGTCCATCATCAAAGAAGCCGAGGCGAAAGGTGAAAAAATCAAGTCTGAGAAAACCTATCGTGCCAAAGAAAAATTCATAGAACTCAAATCACAGCATGAAAAGGAAATCATGCAACGTGAGAAGAAAATGAGCGATGCTGAAAAGCGAACCAAAGACAAAGAGTCCAAAGTATCTAATGAACTAGCGCAAACAAAACGTTTAAGCCAGAGTCTTGATAGCAAAATCAAAGACCTTGACGAGAAGCGAGAAGCTTTTTCCAAAAAGCAGGAAGAAGTGGAGAAACTTCATGAGCAGCAAATCAAGCAACTCGAAGTCATAAGTGGTATGTCTGGCGACGATGCTAAAAAACAATTGGTAGAATCTCTCAAGGACAAAGCAAGAACAGAGGCGATGTCTATCATTCAAGATACCATTGAAGAAGCAAAGCTAACAGCGCAACAAGAAGCGCGTAAAGTGATCATCAATACGATCCAAAGAATAGGTACTGAAGAAGCCGTTGAAAACTGTGTTTCAGTTTTTAATCTTGAAAGTGACGATGTCAAGGGACGTATCATAGGCCGTGAAGGTCGTAACATACGAGCCATTGAAGCTGCCACAGGAGTAGAGATCATTGTTGATGACACTCCAGATGCCATTATCTTAAGTTGCTTTGATAGCGTGCGACGTGAAGTAGCACGACTATCATTACACAAACTGGTAACTGATGGAAGAATTCACCCAGCACGAATTGAAGAAGTGGTGAGCAAAACCAGAAAGCAGATCGATCAAGAAATTGCTGAGGTAGGAAAAAGAACCGTTATCGATTTAGGTATCCACGGTCTGCATCCAGAGCTTATAAAAATGGTAGGTAGAATGAAGTACAGATCTTCCTACGGTCAGAATCTTTTACAGCACAGTAGAGAAGTAGCAAAATTATGTGGTACCATGGCTGCAGAACTAGGCTTGAATGCTAAGCTTGCCAAACGTGCTGGTCTCTTACACGATATAGGTAAGGTTCCTGAAACGGAAGACGAGACACCACACGCTATCTTAGGAATGAAGCTCGCAGAAAAGCATGGTGAAAAACCAGAGGTTTGTAATGCGATAGGAGCACACCACGATGAGATTGAGATGACCTCGTTATTATCACCTATCATTCAGGTTTGTGATGCGATAAGCGGCGCGCGTCCAGGAGCTAGAAGACAGGTACTGGATTCATATATTCAGCGTCTTAAGGATCTAGAAGATATCGCATTTGGTTTTGGAGGTGTGGAAAAGGCTTATGCCATTCAAGCAGGAAGAGAATTGAGAGTGATGGTGGAAAGTGAAAAGATTTCAGATGATAGGGCGGCGCAGTTATCCTTTGAGATTTCCCAAAAAATTCAAACCGATATGACCTATCCAGGTCAAGTGAAGGTGACTGTTATTAGAGAAACGAGAGCGGTGAATATCGCTAAGTAACTTTAAGGTTATAAATAGCAAAAGCCGCTCGATTTGAGCGGCTTTTTTTGTTTCTAATGTCCCTAAGATCAGAAACTTTTGCTAAGTTCCAATCACACATCCTAACGGTTGCTTGAGCTGATTGACTCTTAACGCTGTCTATAAAATATTACCCCTAATAACTTTAATAGACATTCCAAATATCAGAAGGAACATCAAGCAAATCAATACCCCATAAAGGGTATATTTTTACTCATCATATATATTGTCATATCCTTTTTCTGGAACTTCAAAGAATTTACCAGTGACATAACGGTAGTGTCTGTCAAGGCTTGCGAGATCTTTGAGATCTTGCTCATCAAAGTTCACCGCAGCAGAAGCTATGTTGGATTTGATGTGGCCTTCACTAGTAGATTTAGGTATCACCGCTGTACCTCTTTGGTGAGACCATGCGATAAGAATCTGTCCAGGTTTGACATTGTGTTTTTTCGCTAGAGCTTGAACGGTCTCCAGTTCCATCATGTTAGGCTCATTGTCCTGTTTCATCCCGTCAGATCTGTCGCCACTACCTAATGGTGAATAAGCGGTCATGTTTATTCCATTCTTGCTGCAGTATTCAAATAAGTCATCTTGCTGCAATAATGGATGTAGTTCTACCTGATTCATTTCAGGAACATCATCTGTTTTGGAAATCAAGTCCTTTAATTTTTCTACTGAAAAGTTGGAGACTCCTATGTGCTTGGTCAGACCCGCTTTTTTGAGTTCAATCATGGCATTCCAGGTGTCGATGATAGGTGCTTCTTCTGGCGTCAAATAATCTTCTGGTCCAGATGGATTGCTTACGTCTGGTTTAAAAGCCACAGGCCAGTGGATCAAATAAAGATCCAAGTAATCTAACTGTAGATCCTTGAGTGTTTTCTCAAGCGCTGGTTTTACGTCCTTAGGCAAGTGTGCATTGTTCCACAATTTTGAAGTGATCCACACATCTTCTCTTTTGATTTTCCCTTCAGAAAACACCTCGTTAAACGCTTCGCCTATCGCAGCTTCATTACCATAGGTCGCGGCACAGTCGATGTGACGGTATCCATTGTTTAAAGCGATTTTGATGGCGTTTTTTACCTTCTCGTCATCAGATTTCCAAGTTCCCAATCCTATAGCGTCAAGCTCGTCGCCATTTCTAAATTTTAAAGTTTTCATGTTGTTTTTTTTGAAAGTTACGCTTTCGCGAAAGCGAACTCAAAACAACTGCCTTACTTTGACACAACTTTAATAACTAGCTCGCGGATGGAATTTTTCCAATACTTCCTTTAAATAGGTGCGATTCACATGGACGTAAATCTCTGTGGTGGTGATGCTCTCGTGGCCCAGCATGGCCTGTATGGACCTTAAGTCTGCACCGTTTTCCAACAAATGTGTCGCAAAAGAATGCCTAAAGGTATGTGGACTTATCTTTTTCTTGATTCCGGCGATTATCTTAAGGTCCTTAATAATCGTGAAAATCATCGCCCTTGTCAGGCCGTTACCACGCCGATTGAGAAACAAAGTGTCTGTATGTTGAGGTTGCACTGGCACATGACTGCGTATGAGCTCGATATAGTCGTTAATTATAGAAATGGTTGCGTCGCCTATGGGAACGTAGCGTTGCTTATCGCCTTTACCGGTAACCAGTATGACGCCTTCTTCAAAATACAGATCGCTTATCTTCAAAGCAGTAAGTTCTGAAACGCGCAAACCACATGCATAGAGCGTTTCTAAAATAGCACGGTTGCGCTCACCATGTGGCGTGGATCGATCGATCGCATTGATCAAACGGTCTATTTCCTGAACGCTTAAGGTGTCAGGCAATCGCCGGCCTGTTCGTGGTGTTTCAATAACTTCAGTGGGATTATCCATACGGTAATCTTCCATTTGTAGATAATTGAAAAAGCCTTTGAGACTGCTTATGGTTCTGGCTTGAGTGGTAGGCTTTACTTCACCAGCGATGTGATGTATATAATCCTTGACATCCTTAGTGTCTAGAGTTATAGGACTTTTTAATAGCTCTTGATCTGTCACCCAATGTGCAAGCTTATTAAGGTCTCTAACATAGGCTTTAATCGTGTTATTGGATAAGCCACGTTCTAGCTTGAGATACAATTTAAAATCGTGGATGTGCTTTTCCCAGTTCATGGGTTAAAGGTCGGTAATTATTGCTTTGATCTCGTGCTACACGATACGAAGAATCCTAAACTGCTGATTATGAATAAGTACCTTTAAAAAGTCTATTTTTTGTTGATTCTTTAACAATTGGCTCTATAATTTGATAATTCGTTATGATATTACGTTTAAGGAACGAAATAATATTGTACCATAAACTTTAAACAAACTAACATGAAAAAAGTATTAGCAATTGCAGTAATCGCATTAGGATCCATAGGCTTTGCTCAGGCACAGGAAATTGATTTTGGTGTACAAGTAGGATACAATATCGCAAACCTTCAAGGTGACGACGTAGAAGATGTCGATGCTCGTAATGGTATCAATGTAGGTATTACTGGAGAGTATGAATTCGGTCCAAGTTTTGGTCTTTTAGTAGGAGCTATTTACTCTCAACAAGGAGCAGAAGGAGTCAATGCGTTTGGACAAGATGTTACTTTAAAATTAGATTATATCAATGTTCCAGTTTTAGCTAAGTTCTACTTAGGTGGTTCTGGTTTCTCTATTGATGCTGGTCCACAAATAGGTTTTGTTGTCAAAGATGAGTCAGAGATAACTGATGGTGTGCTAACGGGAACTACGACAGATTATGATGCCGAATCTATTGACTTAAGTGTTGGTGGTGGTTTAACTTACAAGTTTAGAGAGGGAACGGTTTTAGAAGGTCTATCTTTAGGCGGTAGATACATGGTAGGTGTTTCTAACATTTATGAGGATGATAGTACTTTAGATGATGATATCACTAATCAAGTATTTTCTATCAACCTAGGATACAAGTTCTAGTCAGCAATAAATCATGAAAATAGAAAGCAGCTCTTTTGAGCTGCTTTTTTTGTTTTCGCTTTCGCGAAAGCGTAATTACCAATATCTTTCCATCATGAAAATACTCATCATCAATGGTCCTAATCTCAACCTGCTGGGCAAGCGCCAGCCAGAGATTTATGGATCTGTGACGTTTGATCAATACTTTGCAGATCTCCAGTTTCATTTTAAGGAAATTGAACTGGCCAGCTACCAATCCAATGTAGAAGGTGAGTTGATCAATAGATTACATGAGGCGCAGGATGAAGACTACGATGGTATTGTCCTAAATCCTGGAGCTTATACGCATACCTCACTAGCACTGGCAGATGCGGTATCATCCATAGAAACACCTGTGGTAGAGATCCATATTTCAAATGTCATGGACCGTGAGCAGATCAGGCACATTTCCTACATTTCAAAGAATGCGGCTGGAGTTGTTTCTGGTTTTGGCCTTGATGGCTATAAATTGGCGATTCAATCCTTTGCAAACCTTAGGAATCAGTAAATTAATTTGACCCCAATAAAAAACCCGTCCCGATGGATACCGAGACGGGTTTTATCATTTTATGAGGTCTAATTATAGACCAGGATATCTTCCTGTTATAATATCGATACCATCAATAATCCATCCTACTAGGAAGAATCCACCAGTTAGGATAAAGGCAAGGTTCCAATACCATGGACTACCTAAGAACCAACGGTGACCAGCTAAAAATCCTGTGATAGGAATGATCCAAAGAACAAAAGCGATAGTTTGATCTTCTGACCAGTCCACGGCAGCTGGTGAACTTAGTACTGTTTCTGTTTCTTCTACATTAGTGGTAGCGTTTACAGTGGTTACTGTTTGACGCTCTACTGGAAAAGATGCGTAGCTGTAAGAGCCTACAAGCATGAAAATGCTCATCAAGGCAAGAGTAAGTTTGAATTTCATAAGCGATAGTTTTGTTAGTTATCTTTACCAAATATAGTTTTTTGAATGCGACAGCTTTTCTTCTTTGTAATTTCTCTAACGTTTCTATCGGCTTTAGGGCAGCAAAATATTGATTATGTAGGCTTGCTGGCCTTGCAGGACAGCACTTTTATTTCCTACAAGTTGGAATTAGTAGAAAAGGATGGAATCCTCAAAGGATTTTCCTATACAGATTTAAATGGTCCTCATGAATCGCAAAATACTATTGTAGGTCGATACAACTCAAAGGAGAACAAAATTGAATTTCGCGAGGTGGACATCGTTTACACAAAATCACCTATCAAAGAATTGGATTTCTGTTTTGTCTATTTTACAGGAAACCTGCGCAATCTTAAAGGTAGAGCAACACTAGAGGGAAACTTCAAGAGCTACTATAACGATCTTCAACCCTGTATCGACGGCAGGTTGATTATGCAAGGCGAAGAAAAATTTGTTCGCAAAACCGAAAAAATTACCAGTCGCGTTGAAAAGATGGATAAGGTACCAGACAGTATCAAACAACGCATCGCAAACAGCAAGTTCTTAAACTCCAGTGAGCGCCAAGGTCTAAAAGGTGGCGAGACACTCAATGTTTTTTGGGAATCAAAAATCGCCTATCTGGAGATTTGGGATCCCGGTAAGGTCGATGGCGATGCCATGTCCATTATGTTGAATGGAAATGTGGTCAAAGAAAGTTATGCACCGCTCAAGGCGAAAACTAAAATACCACTCACGTTCAATAAAGAGATCAACACTTTAACTCTTAAAGCGCTGTCTGAAGGAACCGATCCACCCAATACCGCCCAAATAAGAATTACTGACGGTAACGGTAAAGAAATAAGTATGCTGTCCAGCTTTAAGGTAGGTGAACAAGTCAAAGTGGTTTTCTATAAAAAGGATTTGAGATAGGGTAGTGGCAGTTGGAAGCTGTAAAAGATGAGTAGAATCATGTGAATCTCTTTTTTCGCGCTTCGCAAGCTCCTTATTAAACTGTCATGCTGAAAACGTTTCAGCATCTTGTCAATTTGGAGTTCACTCGCCTTAGGTTAATTGCATCTGAACTCAAAAAGCCTGAACTCAAAACATTGATAAGACCCTGAAATAAATTCAGGGTGACAATCGTCAAACCAAAAAAACGCCCAGAATCCGCAAGGATCTGGGCGTTTTGAATTATCAACGTTTTAGTCTTAGTACTAACTACTAATTACTAAAAGCTCAATGCTACAAGTGGATCACCTCACCATATGCATCTGCTACGGCTTCCATCACCGCTTCACTCATCGTTGGGTGTGGATGTACTGCTTTAAGCACTTCGTGACCGGTAGTTTCTAGTTTACGACCTAGGACGGCCTCGGCAATCATGTCAGTAACACCAGCACCTATCATGTGACAGCCTAACCATTCACCATACTTGGCATCAAAGATCACTTTTACAAAACCATCCTTGGCTCCAGAAGCACTTGCTTTACCTGATGCACTAAATGGGAATTTACCAACCTTGATATCATATCCAGCTTCCTTAGCTTGTGCCTCCGTTAAACCTACACTGGCAATCTCTGGAGTAGAGTAGGTACATCCTGGGATGTTTCCGTAATCCAATGGCTCCACGTGCATGTCAGCGATTTTCTCTACACACAAAATACCTTCGGCACTTGCAACGTGAGCCAGTGCTGGACCAGCAGTGATGTCACCTATGGCATAATAACCTGGGATATTCGTTTGGTACCAATCGTTGACTAATACTTTACCACGATCTGTAGAGATTCCTACTTCTTCAAGTCCTATATTTTTAATGTTGGTTTCAATACCAACGGCACTTAAAACAATATCTGCTTCAAGAATTTCTTCTCCTTTTTTGGTTTTAACGGTAGCTTTTACGCCATCGCCGCTCGTGTCGACGCCCGTTACCTCACTAGAGGTCATGATATTGATACCTGTTTTCTTGAAGCTGCGCTCCATTTGCTTGGATACATCAACATCTTCTACAGGAACGATACGATCTAGATATTCTACAATAGTCACCTCAGTTCCCATGGAGTTGTAGAAATACGCAAACTCAACGCCTATGGCGCCAGAACCTACGATGATCATTTTCTTAGGCTGGCTTTCCAGCGTCATCGCCTCGCGATAACCTATGACTTTCTTGCCATCTTGCGGCAAGGAAGGCAAGGTTCTGGATTTTGCACCAGTGGCGATAATGATATGATTAGCTTCTACAGTGGATGTAGAACCATCTTCTGCCTTTACTTCAATTTTCTTTCCTTTTTTAAGCGTTCCATAGCCCATGATGACGTCGATCTTGTTCTTCTTCATCAAGAACTGCACGCCTTTGCTCATACCTTCAGCTACATCACGAGAACGTTTTACAACCGCACTAAAATCTTTATCGGCGCCAGAGACTTTCAATCCGTAATCCTCGGCATGGTTTAAGTAATTAAAAACATCGGCACTTTTTATAAGCGCTTTGGTAGGAATACAACCCCAGTTCAAACACACACCACCTAGACTTTCTTTCTCTACGATCGCTACTTTCATTCCCAGTTGGGAAGCGCGAATGGCAGTCACATAGCCTCCAGGACCACTACCCAAAACGATTACATCATATTTACTCATATCTATCCATTTTTAAGAGACGTAAAAATATAGAATAAACGGCTAACGATTGTATTTTTGACCAACCCATTTCCCATGTACAAATCCGTCATACGACCGCTATTATTTCGCTTCGATCCAGAAGGTGTGCACCACTTTTCATTTAAGGCGATCAAATTATTGAGCAAGGTGCCTGGTTTTAGTTCGCTTTCGCGAAAGCGATACAAACTTCAACATCCTGCATTAAAAAGAAATCTATTTGGCCTCGAGTTTGAGAATCCTGTAGGAATGGCTGCGGGATTTGATAAGGATGCCAAAGCATTTGCAGAGTTTTCCAACCTTGGTTTTGGATTCATAGAAATAGGAACGCTCACGCCAAAACCCCAAGAAGGAAACCCCAAACAACGATTATTTAGACTTAAGGACGATGCAGCCATCGTCAACCGAATGGGATTCAATAATGGTGGCGTAGATGCTGCTGTAGAGCGGTTGAAGCAAAACTCGGTCACTTCGACTCCGCTCAGTGACCAGCATCTGGAGGCTTCGACTTCGGTGGCTGAGCGAAGTCGAAGCCACCGAAGTCAAAGCCATATCCTGATAGGTGGCAACATTGGAAAAAATAAAGTCACACCCAATGAAAATGCGGTGGACGACTACATTATTTGTTTCAATAAGTTGTTTGATCACGTGGACTATTTTACGGTCAATGTGAGTTCGCCCAACACGCCTGGATTGCGCGAGTTGCAAGACCGCAAGCCGCTCACGCACATTTTGCAAACCTTGCAAGATTTAAACAATGCAAAACCAACTCGCAAGCCGATTCTCCTCAAAATAGCTCCAGATCTGACCGATGATCAATTGATGGACATTATCGGGATTGTTGAAGATACCAATATCGATGGCGTGATTGCCACAAACACAACAATCGAGCGAAAGGACCTAAAAAGTGACTTCAACCTACAAAAAGAAGCTGGCGGCTTGAGCGGCGCACCACTTAGCAATCGCGCGACTGAGGTGATTTCATTCCTACATCAAAAAAGTAAAGGCGCTTTTCCTATTATAGGAGTAGGCGGTATCATGACGGCACAAGATGCGATCGATAAATTTAAAGCAGGCGCCAGTCTGGTACAGTTGTACACGGGTTTTGTTTATGAAGGACCGGCGTTGGTACGTGATATTAACAGAGAGATTTTGAAACAAGGCCTTTAAAAATTACGGTCATGCTGAACTCGATTCAGCATCTTCAGATCTGCAGGTTAAATGATTATTTTAAATTAGAATTGCAACCATAAAACAAACTCCGTCAGACCATTAAATAATTCAAGGTGACAAAAATCGCCATCATGCTGAATTCGTTTCAGCTTCTCTCAGAAATATAACTCAATGCTTGAATCCTGCATCGCCTTTTCCCTCGCGGCTTTCCTGCTGGCCATCTCGCCAGGACCCGACAATATTTTCGTCCTCACACAATCTGTCGCTCGAGGCGCTAGGTATGGCATTGCCGTAGCCAGTGGTTTAATTACAGGCTGCATCTTCCACACGTCATTAGTTGCATTAGGATTTGCAGTGATTTTGCGGGATAATGAATGGCTGTTGTTGCTTATTAAAATCTTCGGAGCGATCTATTTGCTGTTCTTGGCCTACAAAGTCTATCAATCGGATGGGTCTATTCATTTAGAAGAGAACACTACAAACCATCAAAGCTGGTGGAAGCTATACCGAGTAGGCATCACCATGAATTTGTTGAATCCCAAAGTGACTTTATTCTTCTTGGCTTTGCTGCCACAGTTTGTAGTTCCTGGCGCTATGGAAGAATGGATACAGATCTATATTTTGGGCGGAATCTTTATGCTGGTATCGCTGATTACTTTTTACCTGATCGCCTTTTTAGGTGGCAGCGTGGCTCGATTTATACGATCTTCCAGCTGGTTTGGTCCAGCGATGAAGTGGACTCAGATTATTGTTTTTGTAGGTATTGCGGTGGTGATATTTGTTATAGATTAGAGTGGATCAATCGCCACACTGCTGATTGTAGTAACGAACAATTCCTTCCATATCCGTTCTTTTAATATCCTTACTTTTTATTTTCTGTATCAGTGCCGGACAGTCTTCAAATAAGGAGTATTCTTTCTTTTTTAGCCTTCTCCCTAATTTTGTGACTTTGTTCCCTTCTTCCAAATAATAAGTTATCACGGTCGTAAAAGACGGAATTCCATTCATCGATGCCGTAGTAATCGTTGTGCTTCTTAGGTAAAGATTCTTTTTTCCTTCTTCTACCCAAAGTAATAAATTGATTTCCTTGCCATCTTCTATGGTGATGGAGCGGTAACGTTTGCCATCCACATCTACACCGGACACTTCGCTCGCTTTGTAATCAATAGCCTCAGCAGATTCATTGGATTTAAATTTAAACCCACCGAAAAACCTTGATTTTACAAGACCGCTTTTTACCGTTCCGTCTTTCAAGTAAACGGTTCCAGATTCATCCTGGGCATTAACGATAAACGTGGCCATTAGCAGCACACATATTAGGAATGATTTCATGCAAATTACTTTATTGGTTTTTTACAAATTTATTGAATAAAGAGATTATAGATAATCTTTAGGTTTTCACAAGCGGGATTCTTACACAATAATTCTTGTGATTCTGCTTTCGCGAAAGCGAACTCATATCAAGCTTTTGTAAATTCTTTACTAAAATTAATCGCCGTCTCAATCAACGCCAGATGCGAGTATGCCTGCGGGAAGTTCCCCAATAGTCTCTTGGTCTTGAAATCAATATCCTCACTAAATAATCCCAAATGATTGCTGTAAGAAAGCAATTGGTCAAAGTATGCTCTAGCTTTTTCGGTTTCACCTATTTTATGCAGGCTGTCGATCAACCAAAACGTACAAATCGTAAAGCTGGAGCTGGGCTCTCCAAAATCATCATTATTCTTATACCTATACATCAAACCATCGTTGCATAATTCTTTTTCGGTAGCCTGAACGGTGCTTATAAATCTTGGGTCATCTGCCTGTATAAAACCATATTGCTGCATGAGTAATGTGGAAGCGTCCAGGTCTTTAGAGCCATAGGATTGCGTGTAGGCTTGCACTTCTTCATTCCATCCATTGTTATAGATGTCGTCGTGGATCTCGCTGCGCAACTGTCGCCATTCTTTCAAGTATTTGACGCGTCCCAAAATCTCGCTTATTTTGATCGCGCGATCCATCGCTACCCAGCACAACAGTTTTGAGAATACAAAATGGCGATCTTCAGTACGCAATTCCCAGATGCCTTTGTCTGGCTCTTGCCAGTGCTGATTGACAATAGAGGTCACACTTTTGATGATGGTCCACAGTTCCTCGCTATTCTCCAGACTTGTCTCAAATTGAACAAACTGCTGGTAGATAACTTCCATGAGGATGCCATAGATGTCATTTTGTTTCTGGATGTAGGCAGCATTTCCAATACGAACTGGACTCGAGTCTTTGTAGCCAGAAAGATGGTCCAGAAATTCTTCGGTCAGGTCTTTCTCGCCGTTGATACCGTACATGATCTGTATCTTTTCGTCTTTTTCTGGTATGGTGTTGACGATAAACTGAAGGAACTTGCGGGCAGATTTCATGTGTCCCAATCCAGCTATAACGCGTATGACCATTGAGGCATCACGTATCCAGCAAAAACGGTAATCCCAGTTTCTTACCTCACCAATGGTTTCTGGTAAACTGGTGGTCGCTGCTGCGAGCACGGCACCTGTCTTCTCAAAAGTTAGTGCTTTAAGCGTTAGTGCGCTGCGTACAATCTCTTCTTGGTATAAAGGATAGCGAGTCGTACGCTCGCTCCAGTTCATCCAGTAGGTTTTGGTACGTTGAAACTTTAAATAGGCGCGATCCAGCGTTTGAGCCGTTAGTTTTTCATGGTAAGACAGCAGTAAGAAGGCATTGGAATCTAGAGTGATCGTGTTTTGATCAATAATATCTTGAAGTTTTAGATCGCTGTATAGAAAGACAGATTCATATTCACCTTCTGTGGTTTTGCTATGGATGTATTCTCCTTCTTCTTCGGTTTCCGTTTTGCCTAGGGCGTATTTCAATTTAGGGTCGTACTGAACTTGAAACTGCGGTGTTCCCTTGATCAGCCTTATAAATCGTACAATATCTGGTGGTGAATAGAAACTACCATCCTGATGTGGATACCTAGGCATAAAATCAATGACTTGAAAGGCGTCTGTACCATTGTCAAAGGTCGTACTCAAGATATTGGTTTGCCATAAATATTCCTGCTCGATGGTATAATCGTCAGCTACTTTAAAAGAAAGACTACCACCTTTTTCATCGTCTAGAATTTTGGCAAAAACAGAGGCACTATCAAAAATGGGCAGGCAACACCAGTCGATGGATCCTGTTTGAGATACCAGTGCCGCACTCTTACAATTTCCAATAATTCCGTAATTCAGGTTCTCCATAAAATGTTATCTTAATTAAAATCTGTTCCAGATTTCAAAATGAAAACCCGAAATTTAAGGATTAAAGAACCATCCACATAAAATCAGTTCAGTTTATGAGCAAAACTATCATCGTATCCAACAGATTACCCTTGCAACTCTCTATTGAAGATGGCAAGGTAAGTTCAGAACCCAGCGTTGGCGGGCTGGCCACAGGCCTTAAGTCGGTACATCGAGACAGCAACGGCTTATGGATAGGTTGGACAGGACTCACGGTAGAAGAAACGCCACAAGAGCTGGAAAGTGATATTGAAAAAGCAGTTCAAAACCAACAATGTGCTGCAGTAGAGTTGACACAGTCAGATATGGATGGTTTTTACTACGGTTTTAGTAACCGTACCATCTGGCCACTCTATCACTATTTTATGGAATATGCAGAATTTGATAGCGAAAACTGGGAAATCTATAAAAGCGTCAATCAAAAGTTTGCCGATGTTGTTCTGGAAAATCTGGAAGAAGGTGACAACGTCTGGGTACATGATTACCAGTTGATGTTACTGCCACAATTGATCAAGGAAAAGCGGCCAGACGTGTCCATAGGATTCTTTTTGCACATACCATTTCCATCTTATGAGGTTTTCAGGACACTGCCATGGCGTGACCAGATCTTGAAGGGACTTTTGGGCGCAGACTTGTTGGGCTTTCATACCTATGATTATGAACGCCACTTTTTGAGCTCAGTAAGCAGGATCTTGGGGCACGAGGTAAGTTTTAATGAGATTACTTATAAGGACCGTCACATCAAGGTAGACAGTTTCCCTATGGGAATCGATTATGAGAAGTTTCACGCTTTCGCGAAAGCGAACTACGAACAAACAGACAAGACGCAAAGTGAACTACAGCGTCGCCTAGACCTCCATGCAACGGCCACTCCAGATGCCAAAATGATTCTGTCCATTGATAGACTGGATTATACCAAGGGAATTGCAAACAGGCTTAGGGCTTTTGAACACTTCCTGGAGAAATATCCTGATTATACAGAAAAGGTAAGGCTCGTGATGCTGGCGGTTCCCAGCCGTTCCAACGTTCCCCAATACCAAGTACTTAAAAAAGAAATCGACGAGCTGGTAGGACGCATCAATGGGAAGTTCTCAACCGTGAGTTGGACACCAGTATGGTATTTCTACAGGTCCATGCCGTTTAATAATTTAATTGATTTGTACACCTCTTGTGACGTGGCTCTTATCACGCCTATACGTGACGGAATGAATCTGGTGGCCAAGGAATACATCGCCACGCGCATCGATCGTACAGGTGTGCTTATTTTGTCAGAAATGGCTGGTGCCTCTAAAGAGATGAATGAGGCGTTGCTCATCAATCCAAACGATATCAACCTAATTGCAGACACGATCAAAGACGCGCTTGAAATGCCAGAAGAAGAGCAGAAAAAGCGCAACAAATTCATGCAAAAGCGACTGGAACGCTATAATGTAGAAAAATGGGCTAGCGATTTTATGACCAAATTGGATTCCGTGAAGAGTACACAGTCCGTTGCTAAAGCGACCTTTCTTAACGAGAAACAAGAAACGGAAATTCTAGAACGGTTCAAAAAAGCCAACAAGCGTATTTTCTTCTTGGATTATGACGGTACCTTGAGAGGCTTTGTCAATAATCCAGGAGATGCAAAACCAGATCAAGCGTTGCTTGAAATGGTTGAAGATCTACAATCCAATGAAAAGAATGAAGTCGTGGTGATAAGCGGTCGTGATTCCGTCACGCTAGGAGAATGGTTCAAGGATGTACCAGTAACCTTGATTGCAGAACATGGCGTACTTAAAAAATACTACGGTAAGGATTGGGAATTGACAGAAACCATGAACAATGATTGGGTACCTACCATTCAGCCTGTGATGCAAAATTATGTGGATCGCACGCCAGGAACTTTTATAGAAGAAAAAAACTACTCGCTGGCATGGCATTATCGCAAGGCAGATCCAGAACTAGGTGAGCAGCGGGCAAACGATTTATCTAACGTGATAAGAGAGCTGACCAGCAATCATGGTCTTAGTGTGCTGTCCGGTAACAAAGTTATCGAGATCAAGAGCAGCAATGTGCATAAGGGCAAGGCGTCCAATAACCACATTCTTAATAAAAACTATGATTTCATCTTTTGTATAGGCGATGACTGGACCGACGAGTTCATGTTCCAAGACCTGCCAGAAGATGCCGTAACCGTTAAAGTAGGTGTCGCCAGCACGGCTGCCCGTTATTACGTAGATGATACAGACCATGTGCGCAAGGTGTTGACTAAATTTAGGCAAGCATCATCATAATGATAATAATCTGCGGTAAATACTATCTTTACTGCAATGGATGCAGTAAAAATTATAGAATGTCCACGTGATGCGATGCAGGGAATCAAGGACATGATTCCCACGGCCACTAAGGTTCAATACCTGCAATCGCTGTTGCGATGCGGCTTTGATACCATAGATTTTGGCAGTTTTGTGTCGCCTAAGGCGATTCCTCAAATGGTCGACACCGCTGAGGTTTTGGCACAGCTGGACCTGTCAAAAACCGATTCAAAACTTCTCGCCATCGTTGCAAATTTGCGTGGTGCACAAGATGCTTGTGAGCATCCAGAGATTGACTACTTAGGGTATCCTTTTTCTATATCTGAGAATTTCCAGATGCGTAATACGCACAAGACCATTGCTCAGTCCGTAGAGTTGTTGCAGGAAATTTTAGATCTCGCTTTCGCGAAAGCGAAAAAAGTGGTCGTCTATATATCCATGGGATTCGGTAATCCTTACGGTGATCCTTGGAATGTAGAGATAGTTGGCGAATGGACTGAAAAGTTAAGCACCATGGGCGTTGAGATCTTGTCGTTATCAGACACTGTGGGAACCTCAGATCCAGAATCCATCGACTATTTGTTTTCGAATTTGATTCCTAAATATCCGAAGATCGAATTTGGTGCTCATTTACACACAACGCCCAATAAGTGGCATGAGAAAAT
The DNA here is from genome assembly GCF_001413925.1 of Nonlabens sp. YIK11. NCBI lineage: Bacteria > Pseudomonadati > Bacteroidota > Flavobacteriia > Flavobacteriales > Flavobacteriaceae > Nonlabens > Nonlabens sp. YIK11. The sequence continues at coordinate 2,939,342 of NZ_LBMJ01000001.1, read as the reverse complement.
AGATGCCGCCTACAAAGCGGGCTGCCGCAGATTTGACGGCGCGATCCAAGGATTTGGTGGTTGTCCTATGGCTAAAGATGAACTTACAGGCAATATGCCAACCGAGAAAATGGTAAGCTATTTTAATGCTGCAAAAGCCAACTGCAACGTCAACGCCATGCCTTTTGAGAGCAGTTATAATGAAGCCACTAAAATTTTTAGGCAGTATCACTAAGAACGAATGTTGAACTCGCAATTTTAGATTAAAAGCGCTCAAACGTTTTGGTAAAAAGGGTTTAGGTGTACATGTCAAAATACTTTTGTAGATTGATTTTTTAAATAACTACTGATGAAACTCAAACTGTTTTGTATTCTATCCATATATGTGTACTTGATACCTTTACTATTGATGGTTATAAGTATCTGGAACAAACCAACAATTAATACCGAGATTCCATACCATTTGAAATGGATACCACTTTCATTATTTGTCCTTCTATTATTTTACTCGATTAGCTTGCATCGTCGTACGCTGCTAGATTCCCATAGGAATTTCCATAATCCAATTTCTCATACTCTTTTTCTGATTTTGTTTTCAATCTCTGGACTTGGCGGACTTGTGGGTGGTTTTATGTCGTTGACTGGTAATATTCAAGTAGATATAGTTGGAGCTTTTTTAGTAGGGTTGACATGTTTTTATTATGCCTTTGTCTTTATTTATTCCATGTTCCTTTTCCCATACAAAAGGTCAACCAATTCAATTTCTGCATAACCGATTCTTGATAAGAAACAATCGGTAAAAAGTCCTTGCAAAGTTATCGTCTAGTAAAGTCTTTACCAAAATCTGCGCTATGGCACTAGTTTGAAAACTAAGGTTTTCACTCAAGCACAACCTGCGATGGCTTCATAGAATTACTCAAATTTCTGAAGTAGATAAACGCAAAATTTTTTAATTCCTGTTTCGAGCTACAGTCGAGAAAAGAAATAGGCAAAATCACTCACTGTTAAACCACTTGCACATCAAACTAACAAGTGTTAGTTTCGTAGGTAATTAACGACTTAATAAGAGTGAATAAGTTCCACGACATACGATTATCAGAGGTATACAAAGAAACAGAAGACACTACAGTTCTCACTTTCGACGTGCCAGAACAGTTAAGATCTGACTTTGATTACCGTCAAGGACAATTTTTGACCTTGAGAGCGACTATCAATGGCGAGGACGTGAGGCGCAGCTATTCGTTGTGCAGCAGTCCACTAGATCAGGAATGGAAAGTGGCTGTGAAAGAAATCTTTGAAGGCAAATTTTCTACCTATGTCAACCGTGAGCTTAAAACAGGAGATACATTACAAGTAGCAGCTCCTAGTGGTGATTTTGGGATTGAGTGTGTAGATGAAACTGTGACCAAAAATTATATCGCTTTTGCTGCCGGTAGTGGTATTACGCCTATGCTCAGCATTATAAAAACGCATTTAAAGAGTGAGCCCAATGCCAAATTCAAGTTATTCTACTTGAACCGCACGGCAAAATCCATTATCTTCAAAGAAGAGATAGAAGCACTGAAAAACAAATACTTAAGCAGGTTTGAAGTCTTTTATTTCTTGAGTAGGGAACATCGCGACATTCCTCTGTTCAACGGGAGATTTGACAAAGAGAAATTGCAACAGCTGACTCAAACGTTGATCAACGCACCGCACACAGATGATGCATTTATTTGCGGTCCAGAAGAAATGATTTTCTTGATTAGAGATGAGTTGGTCGCTGCAGGAATGAAAAAAGAAAACATTCATTTTGAGTTGTTTGTGAGTGGTTTGAGTGATGCCGACAAGGCACGAGCAGCTGCGGCTCTCGAGAAAAAAGTACAAGGTGTGGACGTCACCATCATTGACGGTAGTAAGGAGTTTCATTTTGTACTTGCAGATGAATTTGATAACGTCCTCGATGGTGCGATAGCGGCAGGAGCAGATTTGCCATATGCTTGTAAGGGTGGCGTTTGTAGCACTTGTAAATGCAAGGTTGAGGAAGGCAGTGTAGAGATGAAAGTCAACTATGCCTTGACTGATGAAGAAGTAGCTAAAGGTTATGTTTTAAGCTGCGTGAGCGTTCCTACCAGTAAGAAATTAGTAGTGAATTATGATGTTTAGTTCGCTTTCGCGAAAGCGGAATAACTGATAAACATCTAAACAGAAATAAATGTCAGCCTGAGCTTGTCGAAGGCGAATTAATAAATGACCGTAGGTGTCGAATCCAAGAGATTCCTGCCTGCGCAGGAATTAAAAAATAGAAACCATGAGCGAAGCAGAAATCAAGAGTTTAGAAGAGCAATTTGATGCAAAAATTGCCCGTGACGAGAAAATCGAGCCCAAAGATTGGATGCCAGAGAAGTATCGTAAAACACACATACGCCAGATTTCCCAGCATGCGCATTCTGAAATCGTCGGGATGTTGCCAGAAGGAAATTGGATTACTCGTGCGCCTTCCTTACGACGTAAGGTCGCTTTGCTGGCTAAGGTTCAAGATGAGGCTGGACATGGTTTATACCTCTACAGTGCTTGTGAAACTTTAGGAATCACACGTGAGCAGATGTATGAAGATTTGCATTCTGGTAAGGCAAAATATTCTTCCATATTTAATTATCCAACGATTACATGGGCAGACATGGGCGCGATAGGCTGGTTAGTCGATGGTGCAGCGATTATCAATCAAGTGCCGCTATGTAATACATCCTTTGGGCCATATGCTCGTGCCATGGTGCGTGTTTGTAAGGAAGAAAGCTTTCACCAGCGTCAAGGTTATGAGATCATGTTATCACTTTGTAATGGAAGCGAAGAGCAGAAAGCGATGGCACAAGATGCATTGAACCGCTGGTGGTGGCCATCACTAATGATGTTAGGCCCAACTGATGCAGAAAGTACGCACACAGAGCAATCCATGAAATGGAAATTGAAGCGTAAAACGAATGACGAATTGCGCCAGCAGTTTATTGATCAAACGGTACCGCAGGCAGACATTTTAGGCTTGACGATTCCAGATCCAGATTTAAAGTGGAATGAAGAAACAGGACACTATGATTTTGGCGAGATCAATTGGGATGAATTCTGGCAAGTGGTAAAAGGCCATGGACCTATGAATAAATCCAGGCTTGATGCACGCAGAAACGCTTGGGAAAATGGCGCTTGGGTACGTGAAGCTGCAACCGCATATGCAGACAAGCAACGCGCTAGAAAAGAAGAAGCTGCGCAAGCCGTGTAATTAATAAAGTGAGCCGTCGTAAGGCGGCTTCGCTATTTGACAACACCTATTTATATGAGTAATTCAAGTAAAAGAGAAATCCCGCTTTGGGAAGTATTTATAAGATCCAAAAACGGTCTAGAGCACCGTCATTGCGGTAGCCTTCATGCCGAGGATGCAGAAATGGCCTTAAACAATGCACGCGATGTTTACACAAGACGTAATGAAGGCGTCAGCATTTGGGTGGTTGAATCTACCAACATCACCGCAAGTAGTCCTGATGATAGTGGTTCATTATTTGAGCCGGCAAACGATAAGGTGTACAGACACCCTACGTTTTATGAGTTGCCTGATGAATTAAAGCATATGTAATTTCAAAAGTAAAATTAAAAGGAAAAACAAAATGAATTCAAAATGACCGATAAACCTTATGACGTTGAGGAACGATTGATTGAATTTGCCGCACAGGTTACCATTGAGTTTAATTTTCCTCTTAAAAATTATGCGTGCAAATACTATGCAGAGCAATTGATTAGATCGTCGGGAAGTGCTGCTTTGAATTATGGAGAGTTTGCTGGAGCTTCATCTTCTAAAGATAGAGCCAATAAATTGAGAATCTCTTTTAAGGAAATGAAGGAATGTCATAATAATTTGCGAATTCAATCGAGAGCTAGTTTGTTAAAAACTAATCAAGCCGACTTAATTGATGAAGCATTGCAGCTTTGCAAAATCTTATCTACAATTATCAAAAACCTTAAATAAGATGGAAAAATAGCCACGCTTATTTTTCATTTTATTTTTCATTTTATTTTTTAATGAAACCACTAAAAGAACTCAACCCACAATTCCTAGAATCAAAAGAAAACAAAAAGCACCTCATAGATTATCTACTGGGCGTAGCTGATAATTTCTTGATTCTAGGTCAACGTTTGGGAGAATTGTGCGGTCATGGACCTAATTTGGAGCCAGACATCGCGATTACGAATATCTCATTGGATTTATTAGGTCAAGTGCGTAGCTATTATCAGTACATCGCACAATTGAAAGGTGATAAATCGACCGAAGATGACATTGCTTTTTTAAGAACAGAGCGCGAATACAAGAACACATTACTAGTCGAGCAGCCTAACACAGATTTCGCTTACGTTATTGTACGTCAATACTTCTTTGATGTTTACAATAGATTATTCCTGAACGCTTTGCAGCAAAGTGCGGACGTAACCTTACGAGCATTAGCATTTAAAGGAATCAAAGAGGCCAACTATCACGAACGTTTTTCAGGAGATTGGTTAAAACGTTTGGGAGATGGTACGGAAGAAAGCAAGGCCAAAACTCAAGAAGCAGTCAATAACCTATGGATTTTCACAGACGAATTATTTCATAAAACAGATGCAGATCGTGCTATGATAGAAGCTGGTGTCGCGCCAGATATGATGCAACTTAAAGAATACTATTACGAGAAAATTGAAGAGCACCTCACCATCGCCACTCTAGAAATTCCAGAAGTTGAATATTTCCAAAAAGGAGGTAAGCAGGGAATTCATAGTGAGCACATGGGATATATACTTTCTGAAATGCAGTATATGCAGAGAACGTATCCAAATTCTCGTTGGTAATTAAATCCAAAGTCAGGCTGAGCATGTCGAAGCCTATATAGACAATAAAGCCTCTAGTTTTAATCTCAAACATTTAAATGACCCAAGATCTGAACATATCCAATGACATCCTCGCCATTCTTGAATCCGTAAAAGATCCAGAGATACCGGTGCTCAATGTGGTGGATCTTGGAGTAATTCGCGATGTGAAGGTGAATGGTAAAGAGATCACGATCAAGTTGACGCCTACCTACAGCGGTTGCCCAGCGATGGATGTGATAGGAGATGAACTGGAACGAGCCTTTGAAAAGGAAGGTTACACGACTCACGTTCAGCTAGTGATGAGTCCGCCATGGACGACCGACTGGATCACAGATCGCGGCCGCAAAGCGCTTGAGGAATATGGTATTGCTGCTCCTTTAGAGGAAACCGCAGACAAAGACGTGCTGCTGAATGAAAAGAAATTGGTCAAGTGTACCAATTGCGGTTCGCAAAACACAAAACTCGTGAGCCAGTTCGGTTCCACGGCGTGTAAGGCCATGTTCCAGTGCGAGGATTGCCACGAGCCTTTTGATTATTTCAAATGTTTGAAATAATGATTGATTTGACATGTTTTCGCTTTCGCGAAAGCGAAACTTTCAAAATATTTCCAATAAACTATTAACTAAAGCTGTACCACCAGCGGCTTGACAACCACAAAAAATGTCAGACTCCATACAACTAGAAATCAACCACGGCATTGCCGAAATAACATTCAATCGCCCACAGGTATTCAACTCCTTCAATAAAGAGATGGCATTCTCCCTACAGCATGCGCTGGATCGCTGTGCTCAAGATGACGTGAGAGCCGTCATGATTACGGGTAATGGCAAGGCATTTTGTGCCGGTCAAGACATTCAGGAAATTACAGATCCAGAATTGAATCCAGGTTTTGAAGCTATTCTCGACGATCATTACAATCCGATAGTGGTTAAAATCCGCAATTTGGAAAAACCAGTGGTTGCTGCGGTAAATGGGGTAGCTGCTGGTGCTGGAGCAAATTTGGCTTTGTGTTGTGACATCGTTATTGCCACAGAAAGTGCCGCTTTCATTCAGGCATTTTCCAAAATTGGTTTGATTCCAGATAGTGCTGGAACCTTCTTTTTGCCTAGACTTATTGGTTTTGGTAAAGCAAGTGCCGCCATGATGCTGGCAGATAAGATCACTGCAAGCGAGGCAGATCAATTGGGAATGATCTACAAAGTGGTCAAGGATGAAGAATTTCTCGCTTTCGCGAAAGCAACCACACAAAAACTCGCGCAACTACCCACAAAAGCTCTCGCCAATACCAAAAAAGCACTGAACGAATCCATGACCAACAACCTGGAACAACAACTCGCTCTGGAATCCAAACTACAAATCGAAAGCGCCAACACCGCAGACTATGAAGAAGGCGTCGCGGCTTTTATGGAAAAGAGAAAGCCTAATTTTCAGGGAAACTAATGATATCAGATCGCAGATTTTTGACATATGATTTTTGATTTGATATGAATGCACAGATTTTAGAGGATAGATTGATTGAATTTGCGGCCAACATTATCGTTGCTGGTCAACATCTTGATAAGAGTTTTGCTGCGGAACATTTGTCAAAACAATTGATTCGATCTGCAACATCGGTTGCTTTGAACTACGGTGAGGCGCGTGCTGGTGAATCGACTAGAGATTATTTACATAAAATGAAAATTTGTTTAAAAGAACTAAGAGAGAGTTATGTAAATCTAAAAATCCAGAAACAGTCAAAGACCATAACAAATCAAGATCTTATTGACAACCTACTGGATGAAAACAATCAGCTCATATCAATTTTTGTCGTGAGTATAAAAAACACAAAAACAAACTGATGTCAGAAAATCAAAAATCAAGAATCAAAAATCAAGAATCAAAAATTTCCAAAGTAGGCATCATAGGCGCAGGAACTATGGGCAGCGGTATTGCTCAAGTGGCGGCGACGGCTGGTTGCACGGTCAAGCTTTTTGACCTGAACGCAGACCAGTTAGAGAATGCAGCATCTGCCTTGGAAAACATCCTTAACCGACTGGTGCAGAAATCCAGAATAGATGAGGCTGAGAAAAGTCGTATTCAGCAGAATATTCATTATATCAACAAGCTGGAAGAGTTGGCAGATAGCGATCTGACGATTGAGGCGATTGTTGAAAATCTAGAGGTCAAAAAGAAGGTTTTTTCACAATTGGAAAACATAGTTTCAAAGGATTGCATCATCGCTTCCAACACTTCAAGCTTGAGCATTACCAGCATTGCAGCTTCACTTGAAAAACCAGAACGCTGCATCGGGATTCACTTCTTTAATCCAGCGCCGTTGATGAAATTGGTAGAAATTATCCCAGCGGTACAAACGGAAGACCAAATCACAGAAACTTCTGTAAATACGATCAAAGGTTGGGGAAAGACTACGGCAGTAGCAAAGGACACGCCCGGATTTATCGTAAATCGTGTGGCCAGACCGTTCTATAGTGAGGCGTTGAGAATGTATGAAGAAGGCATGGCAGATATCCCAACCTTGGATAAGGTGGTGAGACAAATGGGTTTCCGCATGGGGCCTTTTGAACTAATGGATTTTATAGGTCACGATGTGAACTATGTGGTGACCGAATCGGTTTTTGGGGCGTTCTATTTTGATCCGCGTTATAAGCCTTCATTGACTCAAAAACGTTTGGTAGAAGCTGGATGGCTGGGAAAAAAATCTGGTAGAGGTTTTTACAAGTTCGAAAACGGAAACAAAATCGAGCCAGAACACGATCCAGAAATGCTGACTGGCGCTGACGTTAAAGCTATCCAAGACCGTTTGCTGGTCATGCTCATCAATGAAGCTGCTGATGCGTTGTACCTGCAAATCGCAACCGCTGAAGATCTAGACAACGCCATGACTAAAGGAGTCAATTATCCCAAGGGATTGCTCGCTTGGGCCGATGAAAAAGGATTGGACTGGTGTGTGAATCAGTTAGATGCTTTGTATGACTTCTACAGGGAAGATCGCTATCGCTGTTCACCATTGTTGCGCAGCAAAGCCAGCAAGAATGAAAAATTCTTTCAATCATGATTGACGGAACAAAAATTCCTGCCAAAATGCTTTCTCTTGACCCATTTTCTACCTGGTTGGGAATTGAGATCGTGAGCGTCGAGGTAGGCCGAGTGAAGTTAGGAATGACGATCAGACCAGAAATGCTCAACAGCATGGGCAAGGCGCATGGCGGCATCACTTATTCGCTGGCAGATACGGCTTTTGGTTTTACTTCAAACACACACGGCAAAAAAGCGGTTTCCATCGAGACTAGCATCAACCATATAGAGGCGCTGGAAGCAGGCGATTACATCACTGCAGAGTGCACACTAGACAAGACCAAAACAAAAGTAGGCTTCCACATGGTTGAGGTCAAGAAAGGCGATGAGCTCGTAGCACTTTTTAAAGGCGTAGTTTACAGAACCAGTAAAGATTGGGAATAAGTTCGCTTTCGCGAAAGCGTAGTAGGCCTGAGGTCTTAGGTATGTGGGATGCGGTTTTTGTAGATTTACATTATGGAAAGTAATTACCGTTTTGCATTCGAAGAACTGAGAGTCTATCAAAAGGCGATGGATTTGGGTGAGCTTGTGGATAATTTGACAAGTAAGTTCCCTTCACGTGAACTTTACGCGTTAAGCTCTCAATATCGACGAGCTTCTGATTCCATCGCTCTGAATCTGGCCGAAGGTTATCCAGGTAGTGATGCTCAATTTGTAAAACATATTAATTATGCTTTGTACAGTTCTAACGAGTGTATTTCGGCGAACGAAAAGGCTTTGCGTAGAGGTTATATCAGCTTCAGTGAAAGTGAAAATGTTAGATCGGACATCACCGATATTCAAAAAATGCTGACAAGTTTGAGGGATAAAATCCGTCAAAGAATCAATAAATAATAATTTACCACATACCACATACCACATACCACATACCACATACCACATACCACATACCACACACCATGAAAAACACCTACATCATAGACGGCATAAGAACGCCTGTCGGAAATTATAAAGGAACCTTAAGCGCCGTACGTGCAGACGATCTGGCGGCACACGTGATCAAAACCATCGTTGAAAAACATCCAGAAATTCCACAAGACGCCTATGCCGATGTGATTATGGGTTGTGCCAATCAAGCTGGAGAGGACAACCGCAACGTGGCGCGCATGGCAGGATTGCTCGCAGGATTGCCATTTTCCGTGCCTGGTGAAACGGTGAATCGTTTATGTAGTTCTGGATTGAGTTCTATAGTGCATGCACACCGTGCGATACAAACTGGCGATGGCGATGTATTCATATCTGGTGGTGTGGAAAATATGACTCGTGGGCCACTCGTGATCGCAAAGCCCAGCACCGGTTTTGGAACAGATGCCAAGATGTATGATTCGAGTTTTGGCTGGAGGTTTGTCAATCAGAAAATGGCCGATATGTACGGCGTGGACGGCATGGGAAACACTGCTGAAAACCTGGTGGAGAAATTCAATATTTCGCGTGAAGATCAAGATGCTTTTGCAGCATGGTCGCAACAAAAAGCAGCCGCGGCACAAGAGTCTGGTAGATTGGCCAAAGAAATTGTACCGGTCGAAATACCGCAACGCAAAAAAGACCCGATCATCTTCAAAGATGATGAGTTCATTCGTGCAGGAACCACCAAAGAAATTTTATCAAAATTACGTCCAGCTTTTAAAAAAGATGGCGGATCAGTCACCGCAGGAAATTCCAGCGGTTTGAACGATGGCGCCGCAGCAACGATCGTTGCCAGTGAAGACGCTGTCAAAAAATATGGACTCCAGTCTATGGCGAGAATTCTAAGCAGCGCCGTAGTAGGCGTGGAGCCCAGAATCATGGGAATAGGTCCTGTTGAGGCCAGTAATCGCGCATTGGAAAAGGCAGGACTCACCATGGCAGATATGGATGTGATCGAGCTCAATGAGGCGTTTGCGTCACAAGCTTTGGCTTGTATAAGAGAATGGGGACTTCAAGATAACGATCCTAGAATCAATCCCAACGGTGGTTCCATAGCTATAGGGCATCCATTGGGAATGACGGGAACGCGTCTTGCTTACACGGCAGCGTTGGAGTTATCGCTTTCGCGAAAGCGATATGCCCTTATCACCATGTGCATAGGTGTAGGTCAAGGATATGCGATGGTGATTGAAAATGTGAGTTAGAAGGCTCTCTTTTTTAAGGTAGATCCAACACTTTCTCAATGAAAAAACTGCTGGCGTTAGCCCGATTGAAAAAAGCAGTGCCCGTAAATTCTGGTGCCACTGCCTTGCATAAGATGCTCAGCTCATCACCAGCACTCAATTCGAGCGTTTGTGTAAATGAGATGGAACCATTAGTGGATCCTGAGTTAGGATCCATTTCTGAACTACGAAAGTATGGACCTAGACCAGTATCATTTACCTGTAATCTGGCTTCGACTTGTGCTTGATTTATACTTGAGGCCATGGAAAGATTCACGGTAATCTGGTATCTACCATTTTCGGTAATTCTAAGATTTTTATTGTCCAATCTGATGTACAAATTAGGACCATCATTAAAAATAGGTTCTGCTGCTACATCACCAAAAATAGATGCTTTGACACCAGTTGGATCGTTCAGGTTATTAGATGTGTCTTGATTCTCATTTGCAAATTTTGCCATTGCACCTATAGCGGCATTAAGACGTTGCCATTTAGTAACCGTCCAGTAGTAATAACCAGTTTGTAAATTGACATTGGTATTATAGACAAGAGTTCCCAGTTTGATGCTGGAAGGCAAAGGATCTGTGTCACTTAGGCTTGTCAAGTGAACTTTTGGGAAAAGAACACCTGATTTTTCAGCACCATCGACATCCTCAATATGTAGAATAGTACCTGTTGCTGGTGCATCTGTACCTATTCCAATCTGCGCTTTCCCAAGCATGCAAAAACAAACCGAAAACACTATAGATAGTGAGTGGATGAATCTGTTATGTAGGTATATGTCCTTCAATGCTATGAATGATTTATAATAGTTTTTGAATAAATATAGTCGAGGTACCTAGGGATCTTAATCTCACAATTCCAACGTTTTCATTTTTAGAAGGATTGTATCTTAAGGTAATCGTTTGACCGGCGTCGATCTTTACAGATTGTGTAAATGATAAAGATCCGTTATCCACGTCGCCTGCAGTGGCGGTCATATTCATTTCGGTACTGCGATACAAGGGACCTCTGTCCGCACCGTTCACACGTATTCTTATATCAATTTCTGCTCTTGAATTTCTTTGAGGTGTGCCAGTTGTTCCATAGGTTCCAACTAATGATAAAGCCACCGTTACTTGATAAATTCCAGTTTCGTTGACGGTAATTCCCGTGTTGCCAGAAGCTTGGTACAAAACTGGATTGTCACTGAATTCTGTATTGCCTACAATCCTCACATTACCGCCACCACTATTCATGTTAGGTCCCGTCACTCCAGCAGATGGATTGCTGTATTTTGCCATCTGGCCTATGTAAGCGTTAAAGCGAGTCCAAGCCGTTCCATCCCAAAAGTAATATCCCTTACCAGTGCTGGTATTGGTATTAAAAACCAATGTGCCCAACTCTGTTCCTAAAGGCAATGGGTCTACGGTGAATAAGTCTAAAATATCTACATCTGGTAAAACAACCCCAGAAGATTCTGGTGCAGCTTTCACGTCAAGAAGCAGACCAGCCGAAGGCGCTTCAGTGCCTATTCCAACTTGCGCCATGCTCACATAAGGGATTAACGCTATAAAAAGCGACATCAATAGAACGGATGATTTGTTTGAAATCCAGTTGATCATGATGCTAATTGATCTTTATGATATAAAAAGAGCTGGGTCTACTGGAGTTGAGCCATACGATATTATTTCCACTGTTGTTTGCACGGTAGGAAACTAGACTTAGCACATCGCCTTCTTCTAGCTCTAGAATTTCTACAAAACTAACCGCACCATCATCATCTTCACCTGTCCTATTGTCTTCCATTTCAGAACTATGTTGATCGGCACCGGGATAACTAATGACTCCTAGATTACTTGTTACTTGGATTTTGATTTCGACAAGGTTATCATCGATAGAATCATCATCTTCTTGTGCTTCTAATCCTAGGGTGACAGCGATGCGATACCTGCCTTTGGCATTCACTCTCAAATTTTTTCTGCGTTCTACGGCATTAGCTCCAACCATTTCATACAAATTATTGCTATTTTCAAACTCTGGATTACCAAAAATTGGAATTTTAAAACCAGCACTCTCATCTTGGTTTAAATCACCAGCCGTATTGTCTGCAACAGGATTACCATAGAGTTCCTTTTTACCTATAAATGGATCCACGAATTTCCAGGTATGTGCCGGTTCATCCCACCACACATAGCCTAAACCAGTTATCGTATTCGTATTAAACGTGAGCGTCCCATCTTCAATACCTACCGGTAATGGGAATTCTGTGTCAAGGTCTTCAATATTAGACCTTGTTAGGATCACACCTTCAGCACCATTTCCAGTAACCTCAAAAGCTACTCCATCAGAAAACTGGCTGGTGTTTACACCTACCTGACTTCTACCTATAAAAAAGGCCGAAAAAGTTAAAATGTAGGAAAGCAACTTCATGGAAACCAATAGTTTATACTTAAAGATAATTGACAGATCAATGGAACGATTTAATGATGCGACTTATTAGCAAATTCAGCGATAAAATGCGTTGTTAAACGAATGATCGATCCATCTACGCAAATATTGGGCCTATAGTTGAGCCAAAGGCCACATAACAGAGTAGGTTTATTCCTTCCTATAAAACTATTGGCAGCGCATTTATACTAACAACTGTTAGTTACGTTTTATCATTTTCGTATTTTAGCAGAAGGCATGATGGGGTTTCGCTTCCGCGAAAGCGAATTTCAAAAACAGACATTTACACACTCAAATTTTATGATCCTAAAAAGTTACATCAACGGTCAATGGCAAGCTGGAAAGCAGGACGGTAACGAGCGCTTCATGTGGGATGCGATTACCGGTGAGCAAATAGGTGCTACTAGTACGGCAAACCTTGATATTGCTGGTGTTTTGCAATATGGTCGCGATCACGGTAAAGTGTTGCGGGACATGACTTTCCAGCAGCGCGGTAACATGATCAAAAAACTGGCGCTGTATCTGGAAAAACGCAAGGCTAAATTCTACGAGATCAGTTATCGTACCGGTGCTACTCGGGCCGACTCCTGGGTAGATATAGAAGGTGGCTTTGGGAACCTATTTGCCAATGCCAGTTTACGTAAGCTTTTCCCAGACCAGAGTTATGCTGTAGAAGGTGATCCTATAGATCTCTCTCGCGGTGGCCGGTTCATGGCGCATCACATTCTCGTACCTCGCAAAGGTGTTGCTGTACATATTAACGCCTTTAATTTCCCAGTTTGGGGAATGTTGGAAAAATGCGCGGTCAACTGGATGGCAGGTATGCCGGCAGTGGTGTTGCCTGCACCACAAACCGCTTTCTTGACAGAAGCTGTCGTGCGTGAGATCATCGCTAGCGGTATCCTACCAGAAGGTGCACTACAATTATTAAGCGGTTTAACCACAAGTGTTCTGGACACGGTAAATTCCACAGACGTTGTCACATTTACGGGTAGTGCAGCCACTGGTAGAAAATTGAAATCACATCCACGATTGCTGGAAGAATCGGTACCATTCACCATGGAAGCCGACTCTTTGAACTCGTCGGTTTTAGGACCTGATGCCGTTCCAGGAACTGCAGAGTTTGACATATTCATCAAGGAAGTGCGCAAGGAAATGACCTCAAAAGCAGGTCAAAAGTGTACGGCGATCCGTAGGATTATGGTGCCAGAAAACCTGATGGAAGATGTGCAAATTGCCTTAGGAAAACAACTTTCCCAAACCGTCATAGGCGATCCTCTATTGCGTGAAACACGCATGGGCGCTATGATTAATAACAATCAGCGTGATACGTTGAAAGAACAAATTCAAAAAATCTCCAAGACTGCCGAAATCGTCTACGGTAACCTCGATGAGGTAGAAATACTGGGTGATCGCGCCCAGAAAGGTGCCTTTATATCGCCCATTTTGATGCGTGAGGACCAGCCATTTAAAAACAATGCTGTTCACGAGGTAGAATGTTTTGGTCCCGTGAGCACGCTCATGCCGTACAAGAATCTAGACGAAGCGATCGAGCTGGCACACATGGGTAAAGGCTCGCTGGTGAGTAGTGTGGTTACTGGAGATGACGCTTTCGCGAAAGTGTACACCATCAACGCCGCATCTTCCCATGGGAGGATTTTGACACTCAACAAAGAAAGCGCTCCACAATCCACAGGTCACGGTTCGCCATTGCCACTATTGGTTCATGGTGGTCCAGGACGTGCTGGCGGTGGCGAGGAAATGGGCGGTTTGCGCGGCATCAAGCATTACATGCAACGTTGTGCCGTTCAAGGAAGTCCAACTTCATTGACTGAAATTACAGGAATTTACCAGCCCAATGGTGCTTATAAGGAAGCCGAAAAGCATCCTTTTGCCTACCATTATGAGGATATCAAGCCTGGAATGTCGTTGGAAACGCACAAACGCACCATCACAAATACGGACATCCAGAATTTTGCAAACCTCACTTGGGACCATTTTTATGCGCATACAGATATTACCAGTCTGGAAGGCAGTATTTTCAAGAAACGCACGGCACATGGTTATTTCATCATAAGTGCGGCCGCAGGACTGTTTGTTTATCCTAATAAAGGACCGGTTTCTGCCAACTATGGTTTGGAAGACATTCGGTTTTTACGACCCTTATACCACAACGACACGATTTATGTGCGTTTGACCTGCAAGGAAAAACGCGAGCGCGACGTTTCAGGTCGCGAGCATCCCAGCGGAATCGTAAAATGGTATGTCGAAGTATTTGATGCAGAACCCGTAGATTATGAAAACGGTAAAACTGATGAGGAAGCCGAATCACTTGTAGCGATTGCCACCATTCTGACCATGGTAGAAAAGAAGCAAGACATATTCAAAGAGATTACAGAGAAGTATATTAAGTCCGCTTTCGCGAAATTGAACTCAGATACCAAACCTCAATGGGGTTCCATGACTCCTCAACATATGGTGGAGCATTTGGAAATGAGCTACCGTATCGCCAGCGGTGAAAAACAAGATTTTGACATCACTACGCCCGATGAGCATTTAGAAAAAGTCGCCGCTACCTTGTGGAATTATGATAAGATGCCTCAAAATCACAAAATGCCGCTCATGAAACAAGACGGTACGCTGGAAGATTTGCAACATGAAAACCTAGAAACTGCTAAGGCAAAAATGCTGGAAGCTCGAAAGGAATATTTAGATTATTTCAAAAAGAATCCAAAAGCAACCACCAAAAATGCTGTTTTTGGAGAACTAAGCAAATATGAATGGACTCTACTAGAGCGTAAACATTTGAATCATCACTTTGAACAGTTCAATATTTCCGCGTAGGCGGAAATCTTTAAATCGGTTATCGAAATGTCTGAAGTGAAAACCTACTATGTTTACATCATGTCCAGTAAAAATAATAGGATTCTGTACGTAGGTGCGACTGGTGATATTGTAAGAAGAACATTTGAACATACATCCAAAAAATATAAAACATCCTTCTCAGCAAAGTACAATGTGGATTGGTTAGTTTATTATGAAGAAATTATTGGAACATGGAAGGATACTTTTACTCGAGAGAAACAGATCAAGAAATGGAACCGTGCATGGAAAATGCGCTTGATACAAGAAAAAAATGAAGACTGGTTGGATTTAAGTAGCGACTGGGATTTTAGTAATTATAAAGATTAAGTAAAACGATAAAAAGATCTCTGCCTACGCGGAGAATTATAGCCATGACAAAACCATACGTAAAAACAACAACTGAAAACTCAATAACCACCATTGAATTCTTTCATCCGGCGCACAACTCCCTGCCAGGTGATGTTCTGGCACAACTCGCACAAGCAATTACTGATGCAGGAAAAGATGAAGCGACTAAAGTGATCATCCTCAAATCTGGTGGTGAGCGTACCTTTTGTGCCGGTGCCAGCTTTAAGGAATTGATCGCGATTGATGATGAGAAAACGGGCGAGATCTTCTTCAGTGGATTTGCAAATGTGATCAATGCCATGCGCAAATGTCCTAAATTCATTATAGGTCGCGTGCAGGGCAAAACCGTTGGTGGTGGCGTTGGAGTTGCTAGTGCGACCGATTATTGTTTCGCGACCAAATTTGCAGCGATCAAACTTAGCGAGTTGAACATAGGTATCGGACCATTTGTGGTAGGTCCAGCCGTAGAGCGCAAATTAGGTTTAACCTGCATGAGCCAGATTGCGATAAATGCCAACGAGTTCTATTCACCAGAATGGGCACAACAAAACGGCTTATTTGCTGAGGTTTACGAATCGACAGAAGAAATGGACGTAGCGGTTCATAAATTTGCAGAAAATCTGTGCACCTATAATCCTGAAGCCATGAAACACATGAAACTAATGTTTTGGTCGGGTTGTGAAAACTGGGATGAATTACTTGCTCAAAGAGCAAAAATTTCCGGAAAACTTGTGTTGAGTGAATTTACCAAGGAAACGCTCAAGCGGTTCAAATAATCCTATTCAGTCGGGATGTCGCAGGTCGGCTTCTCTAAAAACCTAGCGCTATGGCAATTTTCAGTTTCAAGGGACACATACCTGTTATTCACGAGAGTTCATTTGTGCATCCGCTGGCGGCGGTGATTGGTAATGTGATCATCGGGAAGAATTGTTATGTAGGACCTAGCGCGGTGATACGTGGCGATTGGGGCGAGATCATTCTGGAAGATGGCGTCAATGTCCAAGAAAATTGCACGGTACATATGTTTCCTGGTAAGAGCATTCGCTTTGCAGAGAGCGCACACATAGGCCACGGTGCCGTGATTCATGGCGCAAATTTGGGTCGCAATTGTCTGATTGGTATGAACAGCGTGATCATGGACGATGCCGAGATAGGTGATGAGTGCATTGTTGGTGCTATGTCCTTTGTCAAGGCCGAAGCGGTCTTTGATCCCAGATCCTTGATCGTAGGCAATCCCGCCAAAAAAATCAAAGAAGTCAGCGACGAGATGATCGCCTGGAAAACCGCTGGCACAAAGCTCTACCAACAACTTCCAACTGATTGTCATGAAACCATGAGTGAAGTCGAACCTCTACGAGAAATCCCAGCTAACCGACCAGTGCAGGAAGATTTTTATAAGACGTTGCAGGAGATGAAGAAGAATTAATTAGCAGTTTGTTAATTCTACCAATTAAAACTACCTAAACTTGTTGTATTGATGTTAGTTGTTCTTTCAGTTGTATGCGGTGCTCCTTGAGTTGCCTTATTTGTTTTGCATCTTGATATTTCCAAACAAAGTACGCAACTAGAAAGGCTAGTGTGTAAAAAATAGCAAATGCAATAGCTGTACCCATATGGCCAAAATCGCTTACATCAACAGCTTTAACCGCTTCCCTACGATGCAACCCGTCAGGTTCATGCGTGTAGACAGGACCTACAACACTCATAAATATTCCAAACAAGATGACTTTAACCTTGTTTCTACCTATCCAGTTCTTGGATTTTTCAGCTCGCTCAATTTTATATTGATTGGCCAGTAAGGCTTTCTTCAAATATTTTGCCTGCATACTCATACTTAAATAACAAATTTAAGTGAATAGTACCAATATGGATTCCGCTTTCGCGAAAGCGAATTCCAACATAATCTTCACGACTAACAAGTGTTAGTTTTTGTAAATTTGAGTCATGGCAACAATGACAGATTTTATACTGCCCAAAATGGGCGAATCCATTACTGAAGGAACCATTCTCAATTGGCTGGTTCAAGAAGGTGAATCCTTTGCAGAAGGCGATATTCTGGTAGAAGTAGGAACGGACAAAGTAGATAACGAGGTGCCGGCACCATGTGACGGGACGATGGTCAAACATTTATTTGGGAACGGTGATGTTGTTGAAATTGGTGAGCCTGTTGCGCAGATTGAAGCTAGTGATGAATCAACAAAAGCAAGCGCTTCTTCAAAACCAGAAGCAAAGGATCTCAAAAAACCTAGCGGACTGGAAGACGTTCAAAAAGATAGTGAGGCCAGTGCAGCCTCTCAAAATAGGACCGGTTCGAGCGACAGTCGAGAACGAGTTGCTTCAGCAGTTCAAAAACAAGTTTCCAGTTCTTACGTCAATAAAAACCTATTCGTCAGTCCGTTAATTGATAAAATTGCTCGCGAGAATCACATATCCTATGAGGAACTTGCCCGTATTCCTGCCACTGGAGCTGAAGGTCGTTTGCGCAAGAGTGATGTCATCCAGTATTTAAATGATGGTCGTCCGTATCAGTTTGCACAAGCTGTAAGCAACGAGCCAGACCCTACAGCCTACCGTATTCCTCAATTGAAGTTTGATAAAGGAACCGGTAAGATTATCGAGATGGACCGCATGCGATCCATGATTGCAGATCATATGGTGTATTCAAAACACACCAGTCCACACGTGACGGCTTATGTAGAAGCAGACCTTACCGATTTGATGAACTGGAGAAATGCCAATAAAGCCGCTTTTCAAGAGAAGCATGGTGAGCGATTGACATTTACACCACTATTTGTAGATGCCGTGGCCAGAGCCATCAAAGAGTTTCCAAACATCAATGCCAGCGTCGATGGTAAGAACATCATTGTAAAAGAGAACATTAATGTGGGAATGGCAACTGCCTTACCATCAGGAAATCTCATTGTTCCCGTTGTAAAAAATGCCGATCAAAAATCTTTACCAGAAATTGCTGCAGAGGTAAATCGTATGGCAAATCTCGCAAGGGAAAATAAATTAGGTGGCGATGATATTAAAGGCGGAACATTCACAATCTCAAACGTTGGAACATTTGGTTCATTGATGGGAACACCTATTATCAATCAGCCAGAGGTTGCGATTTTAGCTACGGGAATTATCAAAAAAAGTGCTGAGGTAATGACGAGAGACGGCGTTGACAGCATTGAAGTGAGGAGTATGATGATGCTGAGTTTGAGTTTTGATCATCGGGTGGTTGATGGATTTTTGGGAGGTAGTTTCTTGAAGCAAGTGGCTTTGAACCTAGAGGAAGCTCCGCAAACTAATTATTAAGCGAAGCCGCCATGTAGCGGCTTGACTATAAAAACAAAGATTTGGAAAAGTCAGTATTAGAAAAAGGATTTCGCAATATGGTGACCGCCAAAGCCATGACAGAACTCTATGAAGAGAACTTCAAAACGGTTTCTAAATATGTGCACGCGACCAGTCGCGGGCATGAGGTGATCCAGACGGCTATCGGGATGCAACTGCTGCCGCAGGATTATATGTTTCCGTATTATCGGGATGATGCGATGTTGCTGGCGATAGGCATGAAGCCTTACGATTTGATGCTGCAGTTATTGGCAAAAAAAGCCGATCCGTTTTCTGGTGGCCGTACCTACTATTCACATCCATCGTTGAATGATATTGATAAGCCTAAAATACCGCACCAATCCAGTGCAACTGGGATGCAGGCGATTCCTGCCACTGGAGCAGCGCTGGGTTTTCATTACAAAGAGAGTTTTGAAAATTCAGAATTCAGAATTCAGAATTCAGAATTGCCAATTGTCGTATGTTCCCTAGGCGATGCCTCAGTGACTGAAGGTGAGATTGCCGAAGCGCTACAAATGGCGGCTCTCAAGCAACTTCCAATTCTTTATTTGGTACAGGACAACGGTTGGGACATCAGTGCCAATGCTGCTGAAACCAGAGCCCAAAATGCCTTCGAATATGCTGCTGGATTCCACGGGATTGAGCGCATTTCCATAGATGGGACTGATTTTGAAGAGAGTTACAATACCCTAAACAAGGTGATCGAGACTATAAGAACAGAGCGTCGACCGTTTTTGGTTCATGCGACCGTTCCCTTATTGAATCACCATACCAGCGGTGTGCGCATGGAGTTTTACCGCGATGATTTAGAAGAATCCAGAGAACGCGATCCGTACCCTAAGATGAGAAAACTACTATTGGACAATGGTTTTACAGCGCAGGAGGTTGATGGGTACGACGCTTTCGCGAAAGCGGAAACCCAAAAAGCCTTACAACAAGCGATGGACATGCCAGACCCAGAACCAGCCGACTTGTTCACGCACGATTTTGCACCAACGCCCATCACCGAAGAGCGCGGCGAGCGATCACCAGAAGGCGCAGAAAAAGTGGTGATGGTAGATTGTGCACTATTTGCTATTGAAGAATTGATGCGCAAACACCCAGAATGTTTGCTCTATGGGCAGGATGTAGGCGGCAGATTAGGCGGCGTTTTTAGAGAAGCCGCAACGCTGGCACAGAAATTTGGCGACAACCGAGTCTTCAACACACCTATCCAAGAGGCCTTTATCGTGGGAAGCACCGTAGGAATGAGCGCGGTAGGATTAAAACCCATCGTTGAGGTGCAGTTTGCAGATTACATCTGGCCAGGATTGAATCAGCTGTTTACAGAGGTTTCCAGATCCAATTATTTGAGTAACGGCAAATGGCCGGTTTCCATGATATTGCGCGTACCGATAGGTGCCTACGGTAGCGGTGGACCGTATCATTCCAGTTCGATGGAAAGCGTGGTCTCTAATATTAGAGGTCTCAAAATTGCGTATCCATCCAACGGTGCCGATTTGAAAGGCTTGATGAAAGCAGCCTATTATGATCCTAATCCGGTAGTGATTTTTGAACACAAAGGGCTGTACTGGAGTAAAGTCAAAGGCACCAAAGGAGCGACCAGTGTAGAGCCTAGCGAGGATTACGTGTTGCCTTTTGGCAAGGCTTGGGTCTTGCAGGAAATCTGGAAAAAGGAAGAAGAAGAAACCTTGAGCATCATTACTTACGGTATGGGCGTTCATTGGGCGATGAACGCCACAAAGGAACTTGGTTTACAGGATAGAGTAGAAGTGGTTGATTTGAGAACCCTGCATCCATTGGATTATGATACCGTTTTTGCCAGCGTTAAGAAATGCGGTAAATGCCTCGTGGTAACTGAAGAGCCTAGTGAGAACAGTTTCTCACGCGCCTTGCAAGGTCGTATCCAGGAAGAGTGTTTTAAATACATTGATGCTCCAGTGATGGTCATAGGTTCAGAAAACATGCCGGCGATACCTCTGAATTCTGTTTTGGAAGAAACGATGATTCCTAGCACGGAAAAGGTGAAGGTGAAAATCCAGGAGATTTTGAATTATTAGAAATAAAAAGGGCCGCAATCATTGCGGCCCTTTTGATATTAAAATATTTTTTAAGACTAGATGGATTCTGTGTCTTTGCCATCAATTCGATAGGTAGCTCCACTGGCTGCAGCAACTCTTACCGTGCTGTCTTTGTCTTTATCTACCACTAAGTTGGTGACTACAATAGATCCAAGATCTACTAGAGCATCTTTACTGGTCTTGATAGATAAACGGTCCAGCGTATCAAACCCTTTAAAGGTCACGATGGCATTCCCTTCAATTTGCAAAGCTTTCAAGTCATTGGTGTAAATTCTGTAACGACTGTCCTTGTCGTTAGAGGTACGCAATTCAAGAGTTCCAACCTCGTTGGAAATGATGTATTGATCTAGTTGATCTTCGCTACCAGAGAATTGAATTTTGGACGTCTGCGATAAATGAACTTCAATCTGGGCATTACTGTCAATTTTGATTCGGTTAAAGCGGTTCAAGTCTTTTGAAACTTGAGCGTTGATAGTTCCAGCGATCGCTAGGCATGCAATTAAAATGATCTTTTTCATAATGTCAATTTTAAAAAGTGTTTATGTTTTTTATTAGAGACACCAAAATTCATCAATAGTTGCATGGGAAAATGAGCTTTGATGATTCCATAACATTCAGATAACCACTCTTTACCTTAGCTTAAAAGACGCTAATTTTCGTTAAGAATTGATTGGCAAAATGCATCAAATCTCCTCGAATATTGCTGTCCAAATCGTGCATTTCTATGACGGCTTAACATTCAGTTCTTGTTATGATCATATGCTACTTTTTCAAGCTAACGGTCCAGTTTTAGTGCTATCTTTTTATGGGTTGAAATGAGTTCGCTTTCGCGAAAGCGAACCGCTTAAAAGTCTTTTGAACATCGTAAAATTTTAGGCAACCTAGTCGGGCAATTCAATATGAATCACGACCTTTATTTTTAAATAGTTTGCAATGAAAGTAACTCTAGAAAGAAAAAACATGGAATACCTGCTGGAAGCCAAAGGAGCCTCTGGAATTCCTGTAATGATTGATAATAAAGGCAGTGAAATAGTACAGGGTTCCAGTCCCATGGAACTGATCCTTATGGGTGTAGGTGGTTGCAGTGCGATTGATATTATTTCCATTCTCAAGAAACAGAAGCAGGAAATCGATAATTATAAAGTTGAGGTGACTGGCGATCGAGTGGAGCAGGATGGCTCCAAACCTTTCAAAGCCATTCAAGTGATGGTTTCCCTGGCAGGAGCAATCGATGCTGCCAAGGCACAGCGCGCAGCAGATCTAAGTTTCCAGAAATACTGTAGCGTTTCCAAAACATTTGATAGTGTCGTAGAGATCACATATCATGTCATACTTAACGGTAAAGCCATCTCATGAAGCATTTTGAAACCGAGGCGATAAGAGCCCAAATGGAACGGTCCCAGTATAAGGAACATTCCACACCTTTATATTTGACATCCAGTTTTGTTTTTGACGATGCAGAGGAAATGAGAGCCTCTTTTGCAGAGGAAAAGGAGCGCAATCTATACAGTCGTTTTACGAATCCCAATACATCAGAATTTGTAGATAAGATCTGTAAACTGGAAGGTGCTGAAGCTGGTTATGCCTTTGCTACAGGAATGTCTGCCATCTTTACAACCTTTGCTGCACTACTCGATAGTGGCGATCATATTGTATCATGCCGCAGCGTTTTTGGCAGTACACATACGTTGTTCACCAAGTATTTACCTAAGTGGAATATTACCACCAGTTATTTCACGGCAGACCAAGTGGATCGAATAGAATCTCTTATAAAGCCAGAGACTAAGGTGCTTTACATTGAAACGCCTACAAATCCTGCGATTGATATTCTGGATATGGAAAAGATAGGTGCGATTTGTAAAAAGCACGATATCATATTCCTGGTGGACAATTGTTTTGCGACTCCATATCTGCAGCAACCCATCAAATATGGAGCAGATCTTGTCATTCACAGCGCCACGAAATTACTGGATGGTCAAGGCCGTGTTTTGGGTGGTGTAACCGTTGGCAGGAAAGATTTGATGCGTGAAGTGTATTTATTTGCACGCAATTCTGGTCCAGCGATGTCACCCTTTAACGCCTGGATACTTTCTAAAAGTCTGGAAACACTTGCAGTAAGAGTTGATCGTCATTGCGACAATGCTCTCAAAGTTGCTGAGTTTCTAGAGCAACAGGATAAAATATCCATGGTGAAATACCCGTTTCTCAAATCTCATCCGCAATATGAGACGGCCAAAAAACAAATGAAAAAAGGTGGTAACATCATTGCGTTTGAATTAAAAGACGGGCTTGAAGCTGGACGAACCTTTTTGAATAATATCAAGATGTGCTCGTTAAGCGCCAATTTAGGAGACACCAGGACCATCGTGACCCATCCAGCATCTACCACGCACGGCAGGCTTGCTGTAGAGGATCGTCTAGCTGTTGGTATCACTGATGGACTTGTACGTATATCAGTTGGCCTGGAGCATGAAGAAGATATCATAGCAGATATCAAGCAGGCGCTTGCAGCCGAGTGATAGAGCCGTACTTTTGCGATTCTATATTTGTAATTGATGAGTAACGAACAGTCTGCCATAAGAACCACCTATTTTAGTATCATAGGCAACACGTTACTGGCTATAATCAAAGGTCTGGCAGGAATTTTTGGTAATTCCTATGCGCTTATTGCAGACGCTATTGAATCTACTACAGATATTTTTGCATCGGTATTGGTGCTTTTGGGTTTCAAATATGCCAAACGACCTGCCGATGAAAACCACCCTTACGGTCACGGTAAAATAGAGCCATTGGTCACTTTTGCGGTGGTGGCTTTTTTGGTAGTTTCTGCTACGGTTATTGCTGTTGAAAGTATCGAGAATATACATACGCCTCATAAGGTTCCCAAAGCCTGGACGCTTATTGTTCTAGGCGTGATTATCATCTGGAAAGAAGTTTCCTATCAAATTGTGATCAGAAAAAGTCGAACCACCAATAGTTCCAGCTTAAAAGCAGACGCCTGGCACCATAGAAGTGATGCATTTACATCCATCATGGCTTTTATAGGAATTAGCATTGCGATTACTTTTGGAAAAGGTTATGAAACGGCAGATGATTGGGCAGCATTGCTAGCTTCTGGATTCATCCTTTACAACAGCTATTTGATTTTACGACCGGCATTAGGTGAGGTCATGGACGAGCAGATCTATGACGAGCTCATTGAGCACATACGTTCTAGATCCTTGGATGTCGAAGGCGTGTTGGACACCGAGAAATGTTTTGTTCGCAAGTCTGGAATGAAATTTCACATTGATCTACACGCTATCGTCGATGGAGATATTTCCGTGAAATCAGGCCATGATATTGCTCATGATTTGAAGGATTATCTAAGAAAGGAAATCCCTAGTTTAGGTCATGTGTTGATCCATGTGGAGCCTTTTGAAGAATAACTGGATTGCAAAAAATAAAAAGTTGAGAATTCTCGAAAGCTGTGATCACTTTCTGCATAGATCGCGTATTCAATTTAATTTTGAGATTTCGCAAAAGCTTATTTGATTTTCCATGAAATAAAAAACCCGATGCTTTCTCAAGCATCGGATACAATTCTTAAAACTAAATTAGTTAATTAGCCGCCGCAGCCTTGATCACAATGTTATTGTTGGCGTCTAGTAAGTTTAATGTCCCATCTGTCTTTTGGTAGGAAGTGACTTTGTCAAGAGCTGCTAGAAAATCATTTTCCGCTTTCATATCCGGACAAGATTTTCTGGTCAATGCTACATCACCTATGGTAAGCTGATAGGTCTCAATGGTAAATGAAGCATTGTAAGTATTGCACCCAGCATTTCCGCTAACCGTTTTACCCAATCCGTTGAAATTGATGGTTTGGTTGTTGTTGACCGTAGTGCCGTTCAATTGGGTCACATTGTAGCTGCCGTTTAATTCCACACGGCTACCAGTATTTAATACCTGGCGTGTCTCATCACAGCTGTTGAGCGAGATTAAGAGAAAACCTACTAGGAAAATTGAAACGAATGTTTTCATGATTTTTATTTTAAAAGTAATCTCTTTAGAAGATCGCTTATCTCAAATTATTGATAAAAAAAATGGCTGCGATAACTTATCGCAGCCGTTTTTTAATAATTGAATGTCTTATCTTTTAGGTTTTGGTGGGAATTGCATCAATATCTCACGTACCATTTCATTGGTGCGTTCGACCTTTTCCTCAGGAGAAGATTTTAGGGATGCAGTACCTACACCTTGCCAGATCAACTCCTTATCTTTTGCATCAATAAGATCTATATAGAGAACACCTTCAGTAGTTCTATTCACATTGTTGTTGAATGGGCCGTTGATTCCAAAGCCGCCCCAGCCGCCCCAACCCCAGCCAAAGCCCCAGCCGAAATTGTTATAAACATCTACACGTTCTTTAGTATCAGTAAAAATGCTTACCAAAACGTCTGGATTCTCAGACTTAGTAAAACCTCTTGCGCCCATCTCACTGTCAATGGCTCTAAGAATTCGCTTTTTATCCAATTCAGAAATCTTCGCCTCATCAACACCTTTCTTGAAGTAGGCATACGTTTTATATTGATTGAAATCAGTACCTATCGCATAATCTTGAGAGACACGCACGGTCTGGCATCCTACCAGAGCGACAAAGGCAAATAAAAGTAAAAATGTATTTTTCATAACTTGAATGAATTAGGGTAAGTTCGCTTTCGCGAAAGCGCAATTATTTTCAGTCTATAGCATCAAAATTAATGCCGCTTTACATTCTCAAGCCTATCTAATTCTTATTTTTCTTGTTGAAGCCATAAGGACAATGACGACAACCACTCTCGCAACAATAGCCTCGTTTTAAGTGATATTGCTCAGTAAAACACCGGTAACCATCTGGAGTTAGATAATAATCGCCATCCTCAAGAGGAATGAATTTTTTCATGTGGTAATGGTAACTTTAACCAAATAGATAAAAAAAAACCGCTGCACGGGCGCAGCGTTTTTTTTAATGAAAATGATTTATCTGTGAATTACAGCTTGAATGCTATCAAAAGTTGTACCTCCGAACCTGACATCATAATCATAACTTCCGCCTAATACTCTAGTTTTAAGCGTTATAGTATGTGTTCCTGCTGGAAGTTCTACATAACCGCTTCCACTTAGGTAATAAAATCCTGAAGCGTATGTTCCTGAAGGAGCGCTAGGGTTGTTAGTATAAGTACCTGTATCATACCCATAATGATTTGAAGTGTCTGAATTTACTTCAAACCAAGATCTATATAATCGTGAAGCCCCATCGGTGATAGCTGTTCCATCAAATCTTCTCAATGTGACACTAAACTGATAAGTGTAATGTACGAGAGATCTTTGTGTTAATACTATCGTCGAGGTATTAAGATTGGTATCAACTGTTGCACCAGTACTAGAACTAACAGAAGTTTCAGGAATTGGGTTTCTTAAGTTCAATGGCATAAAGCTTTGTACCAAAGAAGGTTGAGTAACAAGATCTCCATCGTTATTTACATAAACGGGTACAGGGTCTGCTGCAATATTGTTAGCATTGTTTGCCGTGCTCAACCCATCAATCCTCATGGTAGAGTTGGCACCTGCAATATGGATTTCTCTTTGAGGTGCATTATTTTTTATACCTACGTAACCTGCGGGATTTAAGTTAATATCATCTTGAAACTGTCCGGTACCGTCATTTTCAATTCCAATGGTTAATATCGCATTCTCATCTGTTGTGCCATTACCAGACCCATCGTCTTCAAACCTTATATATCCATAGTCGCTGTTGTTATTTACACGACTTTTGAACACAATGGAAGATGCACCACCTGTATTCCCGTGTTCCAAAGTAATGGAGCCGTTAGCGGCACTTCCAGCATTTCCAGTAGCTTCAACAATATGCAGTGAAGAAGCGGGATTATTGGTGCCAATGCCTACATTGCCATTGGTCCAGATGTTATCGTCAATACTTGCAGGAGCGGTTGTTGTATTAGAAGTAAACCAATCTGCATCACTATCGATGACAGGAGCGGAGCTAACGACGTTACCAGCTGCATCTAGACCCAAAATTCTAGTAGGAGTTTCGTTCTGGAAATTACCAACATAAGATGGTAAAGCAAGCTGAGAAGTATTAAGAATTGTTAATGCATCGGTATTATCCGTTCTAAAATTGAAAGCATTGTTTGTTTGGAAAGTAAAAGGAGTATTAATATCTGTAATGTCTGGTTGTAATATATTTAAGGGCCTCCCAGAAGATGTATTTATTTGAAATATGATGTGGTCCAGGTCGGCAGAGTCCTCGTCGATTTGTAAACGAGCATTAGGATTTACGGTACCTATACCAGTATCACCATTAGCGTTTACTCTAAAATTACCGCCAGTGTAAGTTCCGTTAGAGCTTGGTAAGGCACCTAGTTGGATACCGCCAGTAGACCAAAAATCATTATCGGTAATATCTACTCCCCAAAAGGGTGCGCCTTCATCTACAGTTCTACCAGAAATCCAATATTTGTTAGCTCCAGGATCTGAAGAAGTGCTAGCCAATTCAATTAGGCTAAAACCGTTATCACCAGAATTGATGGAACCGCTTTTTAAAACTTTTAAAACAGAGCTGTGATCCTGACTGCCACCACCTACATCTTGATCTTCAATGGTAAAAACATCTCTTTCGCCAGTAAGATTATCTGTTTGAACAAATCTAAAGGCGTCTTCATTTAGAGCGCCTCGAGCGTCCAGTCTTCCAGATGGGTTGGGATTGTTGATACCGATCGAACCATTTGTAAAATTGAGGTCTTGCCCATCAATATCATAAGTTCTCACCGCATCATCTTGGGTCAAGTCGGTATTTCCTAAATTTGTGTCTGGACCAGCGCCTACGGCGACCCAAAGAGTACCATTCCAATAATAGAAGCCTAAAGGATGCGCGCCAGCGGAGTTAAATACCATGGTTCCTACTTCTGGAGTAACTGTTAATGGAGCCATAGTATTTAGGTCATCAATTTGAACTCTTGGGATCAAAACACCTTTATCACCTTGGCCATCATCCACGTGCAACAAAGTAGCACCAGACGGCATAGCGGTACCAATACCTACTTGTGCGATAGCGGGTGAGCTAATGATTAGTAAAAAAATAAAATAGAGTAGACGTGTCATCATGTTATGCAACATTTGTAAAACAAATATAGCTACTACCATCGATAAAACGCTAATAATCAGGTTAAATGAAATATTAAAATACTTAAATATCTGAAAATTAGATAAATAACATTTAACCTTGTTAAGGTCAATTCAACCATTCATCGATAATTTGATCTTGAAGTACGAAATAATCCATTACTTTTAACTATTAGATGCATTTGCTGATTTGAATTATTTCATCACATTTCGATTCCTATCCGTATTCCGAATTTCAGGTATAACTCTATACCCATTTGTCTTAATTACAAGTAAGCATTTAACAAAGAATGAGACCTTTATCAATCATGAACGTATTCATCTAAGGCAGCAACTGGAGTTGTTGATTTTACCCTTTTACCTTTGGTATCTTGTAGAGTACCTCATCGGTCGTTTGACAATGAATCACGATCAGGCCTACCGCAATATCATCTTTGAACGCGAGGCCTATGCCATGGAAAATGACCTGAACTATTTATCTAAAAGGTCTAGGTGGAGCTTTTTAGACTTCTACGGTAAGTCTAACCAGCAAGAACTCTTTAAATGCGCCCGATCCAAAATCCAATCGTTCGCTTCATTTCCTGAACAACAGATCACTATTGATATCAAAAGAGAAGACCTGTTGCACCCAACAGTTTCAGGCAACAAGTTGCGTAAATTGAAATACAATTTGCAGGATGCTATAGACCACGGCTTTGACCAAATCATTACTTACGGTGGCGCTTATTCCAATCATATCGCTGCGACCGCAGCCGCGTGTCATATTTTAGGAATCAAATCCATAGGTGTTATTAGAGGTGAAGAGTTGGGGATTGATCTAGAAAAAACATTGTCACAAAACGAAACATTAAAAACAGCAGCCAGTAACGGCATGAAACTGGTTTTTGTCACAAGAGAAGAGTACAAAAAAAAGGATTCGGTACTTTTTGAGGAAAAACTAAGGGCGATGTACGGAACCAGTTATTTTATTCCAGAAGGTGGTACGAATGATCTAGCGGTCAAAGGAACGGCAGAGATTTTGACATCCAGAGAAAAACAACATTATCAGTTTGTTTGCGTTGCAGCCGGTACTGGTGGTACGGCCGCGGGAATCATCAACAGTACTGCAGATCACCAGCACGTTCTCGTTTTTTCTGCGTTGCAAGGTGATTTTCTCAAGAAAGAAATTGAAAAATATACCGACAACAAGAATTTCACGTTAATTCCTGAAGATGCATTTGGTGGATATGCAAAGTCTACAGATTCCTTGATAGATTATTTGAATGTTCGCTTTCGCGAAAGCGAAATTCCACTCGATCCCATCTACACGGGTAAAATGATGTATCGTATAGAACAGATGGTGGCAAGCGGCTTTTTTAGCGACAAAACCCGTATTTTAGCCATCCATACAGGCGGTCTTCAGGGTATCCCTGGATTCAATCGCAGACTAAGGAAAAAAGGACGTCTACAACTACAGTATGAAGATTACATTTAAGACTTTTCTCATTTTATTTCTAGCTTCGGGACTGCTGGTTTCCTGCGGTTCCAAGAACAAAGTGGTCACCACAAAGAAACGAAGCAGAACCACAAAAACGGTCAAGAAATCTCCAGATGAACGGTCTGTCGTGGTTAAGGAAACTGATGAGAAGGTCACCAGGACCGTCACGCCATCAGATAAGGATGATGTGAGTATCTACATCGACAATTTTGCTGCAGATGCCATGAAGGAAATGCAGCTGTATAAAATCCCGGCAAGTATCACTCTCGCTCAAGGGATTCTGGAAAGTGGATCTGGAAAGGGCCGCTTGGCCGTTGAGGCGAACAACCATTTTGGTGTTAAATGCCATACGGGTTGGACCGGTAATAAAATCTATCACGATGACGATGAAGACCAAGAGTGTTTTAGAAAATACAAGGACGCTTCTTATTCTTACAGGGATCACAGCCTTTTCCTGACTGAAAGATCTAGGTATCGTGATTTATTCAAATTGGATGCTGACGATTATAAAGCCTGGGCAAAAGGTCTAAAAGATGCCGGTTATGCTACAGATAGAAGGTATCCAGATAAATTGATAAGCCTCATAGAGCGCTATCGACTCGATCTGTACGATGCGCAGGTACTGGGCAAAGCACCTAAAGCCTTATCAAGAACAAACAACGATAGTTCTCAAATCAAACATACGGTTGTGAAAGGTGATACCTTGTACGGCCTTGCGACAAAACATAATACTACCGTAGAGCGTATCAAGCTTATCAACGGTTTAAGGGACAATTCCATTAGTCTAGGCTCGACACTTTTGATTGAGCCCAATACAAAAAATTAAGCATGTCATTTACTTACAAAAGAAGTAGCTCTCTATTTAATGAGGCTCAAAAATATATTCCTGGTGGTGTAAATTCTCCAGTTCGAGCATTTAACGCTGTAGGCGGTGATCCCGTTTATGTCAAAAGCGCCAAAGGCGCCTATTTGCATACAGAAGATGGTCATCAACTTATTGATTACATCGCTTCATGGGGTCCCATGATTTTAGGTCATGCCTTTGAACCAGTTGTAGATGCTGTGATTGAAGCTACAAAAAAGGGAACGTCTTATGGAATGCCAACAGAACTGGAAACTCAAATTGCAAAATTGGTAGTTTCCATGGCGCCTAATGTAGATCAGGTAAGAATGGTCAATAGCGGTACTGAAGCTTGTATGAGCGCCGTGCGACTCGCTCGCGGGTTCACAGGTCGTGATAAGATCATCAAATTTGCGGGCTGTTACCATGGTCACAGCGATTCCTTTTTGATCCAAGCAGGTAGTGGTGCGGTCACCTTTGGTAGTCCCAACAGTCCTGGAGTGACTAAAGGAACGGCTCAAGACACCTTACTTGCTGCTTACAACAACCTAGATCAAGTTGCGGAAATTTTTGAAAAAAACAAAGATCAGATCGCCTGTGTCATCATTGAGCCTATAGCTGGCAACATGGGTTGTATCGTACCTCAAGAAGGATTTCTGGAAGGAATACGAGAACTGTGTGATGCTAACGGTGCATTATTTGTTTTTGATGAGGTGATGACAGGTTTTAGACTAGCTCGCGGTGGTGCCCAAGAGACCACTGGCGTCAAAGCAGATATTATCACTTATGGTAAGGTTATAGGTGGTGGTTTGCCGGTAGGTGCTTTTGCCGCAAGACAGGAAATTATGAACCATCTGGCACCTTTGGGTCCTGTATATCAAGCAGGAACTTTGAGTGGTAATCCATTAGCGATGAGCGCAGGATTGGCCATGCTGGAGCATCTCAATGACAACCCAGATGTCTTTGTCAATCTCGCTCAAAAGACCGAACATCTACATAAAGGTATTGAGAGCGTGCTTTCAACAAAGGGAATCGATTACCAGATCAATAGGTACGGTAGCATGATGTCGGTTCACTTCACAGACCAGCCAGTAATTGATTTTGAATCGGCTGCCACGGGTAATAATGAGTGGTTCAAAAAATTCTTTCATGGCTTACTGGATCGTGGCATCTACTTGCCGCCTAGCGCCTTTGAAAGCTATTTCCTTAATGATGCGTTGAGTTATGAAGATCTTGACAGCACAGTGACTGCAGTAGAAGAGGTCGTTTCTAAGTGGTAGAAAGATTTTGGTTTTTTCGCTTCCGCGAAAGCGAATTCCAATTAATCGGTGTGAACAACGACCAGCAGCTTTCTGTAGTTATCCTCGCCTAACAATTGTTTGAGTTCAAACTTATAGCGAGTTTCCAGCTCTTTGAGTTCCATTTGTTGCTCACGCGTTAAAGTGGCACTCTTGCGATACTTGTTGGAAGCCTTGGCGTGATTTTTCACCAGCTGCTTTAAAACTGTTGCGGCTTCTTTATCAAGATCAGTTTTAGAAAGGATGAGTTGGGTTTCCTTTTTTGCATCCACGGGCTTTAAAGTGTTCTTGATGGGATACTGGACTTCAAAGTTGGTATTTTCTACGGTTTGCTGCTCCTGCGCGAGTCCTACAATAGGGAATGTGATAAGAAAAAGTAGAAAAAGTGATGTGAGATGGTTCAAGGTGATGACTGTTTAAATGCTGTAACGTAATATAAGAAAGGATCGTATACTAGAAAAGCTCTAAAATCTTAAAAGATTCTAGAGCCATTCATCAACCAACCAACCATTAATTTATTTTCTGGCAACGCGAGTTTTAGCCATGCGTCCACGCTTGTTGCGTTTTTTCATATGCGCCATTTTTTCAAATCGAGCATATTGTTCATCATTTAAGATGTCTTTAAAAGCACTTTTAGTGGCTATCTTTTCGTCCATTCTTGCTTCGGCTTGTGCTACTTTTTCTTCTTTAGAAAGTTCCTTGCGGTCTTTTCTGGTAGCCATTATTTCCTTTCTCTTGGTAGCGTTGGCCAGTAGTACTTTTTCTACTTGGGCTTCTTGCTTGTCACTCAAGTCAAGAGCTAGAGTCATTCTTTTGGCGTGCATAGAGGCCACAACGGCTGGATCCATTTTTTCCATACGCTCACTGCGTTTTTCCATGCGATTCTCTGCACGTTCTGGATTCTTTTGAGCGGTCATGGCAGTTATTCCCAGCAGCATCATGAAAGGGAGCATTAGATTTTTCATTTTTTCTTTGTTTTTATTTGTTCAACGGCATTGTGACCTATCATTAAAAGAAAAGTTTAATTTTATGAATTAACCAACCAAAACCAACTTTATGGAAAGTGATCAATTTTTACAGCACCATCAAACCGAACCCGTAATAACGCCTATGAAATGGGTTCTCTATTTTTTAGTTACCTCGCTACCGATAATAGGTACTGTTTTATTGCTGGTATGGGCTTTTAGCAATGATGGCAGACCTACCAGGCAAAATTGGGCAAAAGGCATGTTATTGTTCTATGTGTTGACCATCATAGTGCTAGGGCTACTCTTTTTACTTTTTGGAGCTGCAATTCTTGCCGCAGCCGCATCTAATGAGTCCAATTATTAATTAGAGTCTTAAATGAGAAAGCCCTTTTCAATTTTGAAAAGGGCTTTTTTTGATCGCAGCTGATAATTTATCTTTCCTAAACCACTTCTATAAAAAGGCCATCATCGGTTTTGGAGACTTTAGCAACCTTTTTGCCTGTCAATCCTTTGACGGCTTTATCCCATTTTTTGTTGGATAGACCACTTTCATCCTTGAGTTGATTTAGGTCTACTTTTTCATGTTTCTTAAGACGCTCGAAAACTACTTTTTCGTCTTCATTTAGCTCAACACCAGCTTTTTTCTCTGGACGCATCTGCGGGAAAAAGAGTACTTCTTGAATCGATGGATTATTGGTCAAGAACATGATCAATCGATCCATACCTATTCCTAATCCAGATGTAGGTGGCATACCATATTCCAGAGCTCTCAAGAAATCTTGATCGATAAACATTGCCTCGTCGTCACCACGATCTGCAAGGGCAGCTTGGGCTTCAAAACGTTCTCTTTGATCAATAGGGTCGTTAAGCTCGCTGTAGGCATTGGCAATTTCCTTACCGCAAACCATCAATTCAAAACGCTCTGTCAATTCTGGATTGTTGCGGTGAGTTTTACATAAAGGGCTCATTTCTTTAGGATAGTCAGTAATAAAGGTAGGTTGGATAAAATTGCCTTCGCATTTCTCACCAAATATCTCGTCAATCAACTTTCCTTTACCCATGGACTTGTCGACGTCGATGCCTTGCGCTTTCGCGAAAGCGAACAACTCTTCCTCACTTTTACCCGTGATGTCAAAGCCGGTAAATTGCTTGATCGCATCTGTCATGGTCACTCGTGGATACGGTGCTTTCCACTCGATCTCGTGCTTGCCAAAGGTGCTGGTCGTCTTTCCGTTCACTTTCATGGCGCAGTGCTCCAGCAAATTCTCGGTAAACTCCATCATCCAGTTGTAATCCTTGTAGGACACATAGATTTCCATGGCAGTAAACTCTGGATTGTGGGTACGGTCCATACCTTCATTCCTGAAGTTCTTGCTGAATTCATACACACCATCAAAACCACCAACAATCAAACGCTTTAAATACAGCTCGTTAGCAATTCTCATGTATAAGGGTATGTCCAGGGAATTGTGGTGCGTCACAAAAGGTTTTGCCGCAGCACCACCAGGAATAGGCTGCAAAATGGGCGTTTCTACCTCAAAATATTCACGCTCATTAAAAAAGGAGCGCATGGCGTTGAAAAGTTTAGTACGCTTGACAAAAACATCTTTTACTTTAGGGTTGACCACAAGGTCTGCATAGCGCTGGCGGTAGCGCATCTCGGGATCGTTGAACTCGTCATAGGTGTTGCCATCGGCATCAGTCTTGGGCAATGGCAATGGTTTCAATGCTTTGCTCAGTAGCTCAAAGTTTTTGACCATCACGGTTTGCTCGCCCACATTAGTGGTAAAAAGCTCGCCTTCAATCCCAATGAAATCGCCTATGTCGAGAAGCTTTTTATACAGATCGTTGTAAAGCGACTTGTCCTCGCCGGGACAGATCTCATCACGGTTAAAGTACACCTGGATTCTTCCCTTACCATCCTGAATCTCTGCAAACGAGGCTTTTCCCTGTATTCTTCTGGACATCAAGCGGCCAGCGATGACCACTTTTTTTCCTTCTTTAAAATCTGCTTTAATGGATGCTGTGGTAGCGTCCACATGATATTGAGCCGCAGGATACGGGTCGATTCCCATCTCGCGTATTTTCCCTAGTTTTTCACGGCGTACGATTTCTTGTTCAGAAAGTGGCATTTGGCAATTGATTTAAGCGTGCAAAGATAAGTTTGTAAAGTTGTGCTGCAAAACCTATCTATGGTTCGCAAGGCGGTTTTATGGGATATCGCTTTCCTGCCTGCCGGCAGGCAAGGCGCAAAAGCGAAACATCTATCAATCTTTTGCTTTTTCATGTAACAAAGTCTTTATTTTAAGGTCTATTACATCAAACACTTTTGCCGTATGTCCATCTGGAGAGTCATCCTAGCCATCATATTGCCGCCACTAGCCGTGCTGGACAAAGGCTGCGGATCCATTGTAATTGTTTTTATACTCACGCTACTGGGTTGGGTGCCCGGCGTGATCGCTGCGCTGATTATCTTGAATAATCCTAATCGATAGGTTCTAGCTGCAGTTAACAAAGTGCTGGCCGGTAATTTCTTCTGGTTTATAGATATTACCTTTGCCCCATGAACAAAACCGTCCATTTTCAAGATCTAGGCCGCAAGGATTACAAGGAGACTTGGGATTTTCAAGAACAACTTTTTAAGGATATTTTGGATACCAAAATCAAGAATAGGAGAGAAGACGCCGGTCTTGAAACCCAAAACCACCTTTTGTTTGTAGAACACGATCATGTGTACACTTTGGGAAAAAGCGGTGATGAGGAAAATTTACTGGCCAATAAAGAATTGCTGGAACAGATAGGTGCCACCTATTACAAGATCAATCGTGGTGGCGATATTACCTATCACGGGCCTGGACAGATTACGGGCTATCCCATTCTGGACCTGGAAAACTTCTTTACTGATATCCATAAATACCTACGATTCCTAGAGGAGATCTTTATAAAAATCCTTGCAGATTATGACTTGAAAGGCGAGCGCAGTCCTGGCGAGACTGGCGTATGGCTGGATGTAGGCACGCCATTTGCACGCAAGATTTGTGCATTGGGCGTACGTGCCAGCCGCTGGGTGACCATGCATGGCTTTGCCTTTAATGTCAATACAGATTTGGGCTACTTTGATCACATTATTCCTTGCGGGATTCAAGACAAAGCGGTGACTTCACTGGCGTCAGAGTTAAAGCGCAAAGTAGATCCTAACGCGGTCAAGGATAAAATCAAACAGTATTTTAGTGAGTTGTTTGAGGCGCAGCTCGAGGATTAAACTTCAACTCGATTAA